>SKGS01000231.1 GCA_007117355.1 Lishizhenia sp.
CCTGTCCTGAGCATAGCCGAAGGATTTTTGGCAATGAACCGAACACAGTGAGCTCATAGCCTGTCCCGACTTTCGGGAAAGACCGCTGAAAAGCTTTTATGCTGAATAAAAAAAGTAAAAAGCCAATCATAGCAAGAAAGTATTACGGTTGTACAGAAGTTAGCAAATTAAAAGCTTCCTGAGCAGAAGGATTACATTACCGAAACCTTAGAATGCGGGTTAAGAGAAGTTAATCATCTTCTTCATCAATTATTTTCTTGATGTCTTCCTCTGTTTTATCTAATTTATTGCGACAAAAGTCAACTAGCTTTTTGGCTTCTGCGATTGTATAGGATAAATCGTCAATTTTGACTTCCTTTTTTTCTAATTTCTCAACTATTCCATTTAGTTTCGAAAGTGCTTCTTCATACGTCATTTGATTCTTTTTCTGATTCATTTATTGGAGAAATTTGTTCAACATTTGTAATCTTACTTCTAATTAATTTATTTGCGCTTAAAGTTACCATTTCCTTGCCGTTAAGGTCAAAACTCAATGATAAAACATCAACATTGTCAACGGTAGAAATGGTATAACCCGACTGCAATATTTTGAACGGACTGAGTAATTCAATCATTTGATAAACGGAATTAATTTGTAATCGTTCGTTATCAACTTTTCCTATTCCATACAGTTTAGCTTTATTTTCTATTCTTTCTAATACGGATATTCGTTCAAAGTCTAAGGTGTTAAAACTATGCTGCTTTAATGTGTTTTTAGTTTTTTCTAATTCGTTTTTCCAATTCATCAACTGAAACTGAATCGCACGATGGGTAGAAAATCGAATTTCACCTAATTTTTCTCGTTCCGAATGCAGAAAACGTTGACTATGTTTACTTATTTGAAAAGACTGATGCTGAAAAGTATCCTTCCATTCTCGGACAAGCTCTTTGGTGTGATGAACCAAATACTTGTTCTGATAACTAAATTCGTCCTTTGCAGATACTAATCGTTCAAGCACCTTTGTTTTAACTTGTTCAAAATACTTATTAAGGAAATAATTAAAATTTCCAATTTGAACGTACAAGTGTTTTGCTACGGCTGTTGGTGTAATAAAATATTGATGTGCCACCATATCCGCTACTACTCTGTCTGTTTCATGACCAATTCCCGTGAGAACAGGGATTTTTGTAAGGCAGATCTCTTTACATAGTTCGTAGTTATTGAAAATATCTAAATCCATTTTGCTTCCTCCACCACGAATAATAACGATAGCTTCAACATCATAGTTCCTTGCCTTTTTTAATGCTTTGATTAATTCATCTTTTGCCTTATCACCTTGAACAGACGAGGAGAACTGTTTTAGTTTGAACTTTCGAAAAACAGCGTTATTGAAGAGTACTTCCTTAAAATCTCTAAAACCAGAGGTGTTTGGAGACCCAATCAATGCTATACGCTTTGTTAAAGTGGAAAAATAAAGGTTTTTCTGTAAATCAATTAACCCTTCTTTAGTAAGTCGGTCAATGGTTTCTTTTTTTCGCTTTTCTATCTCGCCATAGGAATAATTAGGGTCTAGTTGAAGAATATTTAGTTTTAAGCCATAGACTTTATGAAAATCAATTTTCAATAGAAACAACACTTTATTTCCTGGTTTTAAAAGTACTTCTGTTTCTTCACCAAGTTGTTCCTTGATTATTTGGTAATTTCTACTCCAAATGTAAGCAGAGAACTGGGCTGTCGTAAGGTTTTCTTTAGAATCAGCAATTTCAAGATAAAAATGAGCCCCTTTTTTATTGATTTTGGTTATTTCAGCTACTACCCAAAATTCTTTAGCAGCAAATTGATCCATAAAATGCCTTTCCAATGCTTGTCCAAGCGCTGTTAATGTGTAAATTTTTCTAGTATTCTTTTCTTGCATTGTTATATTTGGACTTTAAACAATATTACAAATCATTTTCATCAATTGCGATGCTAGATTAAAGTTAATACTTCTGCGAAAAATCGTGAAACTTTGTCAAAGAAATATTTCAACTCAAATTAAAATTCGATATTTGCGCTATATTAGTGTAAGAATTGTATAAGACTTTATATCATGTCAGAAGAAAACAATAATTTTCCACAAGAAGAAAAAAAATCGAGAACCGGTGCTTGGATTTTATTAACTATCATCGCTTTAATTGGTGCTGCCATTTTAGGCTGGATGTATTCTAATGAATCGACTGCTTACAGCAAATGCCAAATTACTAACCAGCAGTTGGAAAGTGAAATGAAAGAAATGGAAAACGCACTTGGTGGTTATATAGATGGTGCAACAAACGATTTGAGACAAGATTTTCAAAATATGTTGCTGACTTACGATAAGTTAATTGAAAAAGACGCATCATTGACAGATAGTCTTACGCTCCAAAAAGCGAAGATTGAGGAGTTGATGGAAGAGTTGAGTGACACACGCAGAAGAAGTTACAGAGAAATCAATAAGTACAAAGAGGAAAACGAAACGCTTCGCTCGATAATGAAGGAATATCTGTACAGAATTGATTCATTGAATACTCTAAATATTAATTTGACTTCGCGTCTGGATGAAACTACCACAAGATTGTCTAAAACAGAATCTGAAAGAGACCAACTCAGACAACAGCAAGAACAAAGTGAACAATTACTTGCTAAAGGAGCAAGATTAAATGCGTTTAATTTTAATTCTGTAGGTTTAAGATACCGACTAAACGGAACCACTCATGAAGTGAATAGAGCGAATAGGGTAGATGTAATTTCTTCTTCTTTCACCATTGGAGAAAACTCTATAGCGAAAATTGGAAATAAAACAATATATATGCAAGTGATTGATCCAAATGGAAAGGTTGTTTATGATCGCCCAAGCAATATAATTAATGTTGCTGGAACAGAAATTATTTTCACGGATGCGAGAGAAATTAATTACCAAGGACAGCAAATCGATATGACTATTGTTCACAATCTACAAGGAAGGTCTATTGATAAAGGAAATTTCACAGTCAAAATATTTGCTGATGGTGCTTTGATTGGTAAAGATAGTTTCACTTTGAAATAAACATTTGTTAAAACTAATTGTAAAACAATCATGCAGAACTATAAAAACCATCTTCGTTTTAACCCGCTTCATCATTTTGTAATTACTCCTCTTTGCATAGGGTTAATTGTTATTGCAGTTATTTTATTCAACGAAAGTGAGTTAAGCTCATTACAGCGTTGGTTTTTTCTAATAACAGCAATTTTAATGCTTCTTATTGCGCTCATAGCTAGACTTTATGGCTTGAAAAACCAAGACCGTTTAATTCGAGTAGAAATGCGTCAGCGCTATTTTGAATTAACTGGAAAGCGATTTACTGAAAAGGAAGAACAATTAAGAATGGGACAAATTATTGCCTTGCGTTTCGCTTCCGATGATGAATTACTTAATCTCATAGATAGAGCAATCAACGAAAAACTTTCGAATAAAGCAATAAAGAAAAGTATTTCCAACTGGAAAGCTGATAAGATGCGTGTGTAATTGCAAGTAATTCAAATTTTAATTTAAAGACAAATGTTTACTGGAATAATTGAAGAACTGGGAGAAGTGGTAAGTATAGAGCGTGAAGACGAAAATGTACATTTTACGTTGACATGTCCCTTTACCGATGAACTTAAAATTGACCAAAGTTTAGCACATAATGGCGTTTGTTTAACAGTTGTAGCTATTGATAACCAAGAATATACAGTGACTGCGATTCAAGAAACGCTGAATAAAACTAATTTAGGAGTTTGGAAAGTTGGAACAAAAGTTAATTTAGAACGATGCATGCAACTCGGCGCAAGATTGGATGGTCATATCGTTCAAGGACACGTAGATACAGTTGGAATATGCACAGCTATTCACAATCAAAATGGTAGTTGGGAGTTTGAGATTGAATACGCTTCAGATGATGTAACGGTAGGTAAAGGCTCTATCACAATTAATGGTGTGAGTTTAACAGTAGTGCAGTCAAGAAAAAACTTTTTTTCCGTTTGTATTATTCCTTACACTTATGAACACACTACTTTTCATCAATTAAAAGTAGGGGATAAGGTCAATTTAGAGTTTGACATTATTGGTAAATACGTGGCTCGGCTGTTGGAAAAGTAGTGGTATTGATTTTTCCGCTCAAAAGAGCTGAGCTTTTAGCTCTAAGAACCACCGAAAAATCTAATAGAAAAAAATCTATTATTTTAGTTGTTACCTTGCCTTCGCATTGTATTTTTGCAATCATATTAGTTTGCTATTTTTAAGATTCACGAGCAAATTAACCAAAACACAATTAAAATGAAGATTCTTTTATTAGGTTCAGGAGGTAGAGAGCATGCTTTGGCTTGGAAAATTTCAAAAAGCAGTCAACTGGAGGAGTTGTATATTGCCCCAGGAAATGCAGGTACAAAACTCCACGGAACAAATGTTTCCATTACTGTTAATGACTTTGAAGCGATAAAGGAATTTGTTTTGGAAAAAGAAATCGACATGGTTGTGGTTGGACCAGAGGACCCACTTGTAAATGGAATAGTAGATTTTTTTCTAGCTGATGAAAACTTGAAAAACATTCCTGTTATTGGACCAGATAAACATGCTGCTCAATTGGAAGGAAGTAAAGATTTTGCAAAAGAATTTATGAATAGACATAATATTCCAACTGCAAAATACGCAACATTTACCAAGGAAACACTGACAGAAGGCTTAGCTTTTCTAGAGAAAATGAAAGCGCCTTTTGTTTTAAAAGCTGATGGTTTGGCAGCAGGAAAAGGTGTTTTAATTTTGGAAACGCTAGCGGAAGCGAAAAAGGAGCTAACCAATATGTTAGCCAATGATAAATTTGGTAAATCAAGCGCAAAAGTGGTAATAGAAGAATTTCTTTCAGGAATTGAAATGTCTGTTTTTGTTTTAGTGGATGGTGATGGCTTTAAAGTATTTCCAGAAGCGAAAGATTACAAACGCATTGGCGAAGGTGATACCGGATTAAATACTGGCGGAATGGGTGCTGTTTCTCCTGTTCCTTTTGCAGCGTCTGGTTTTATGGATAAAGTCTATAATCAAGTGGTTGTGCCTACCGTTAAAGGATTAAAAGCAGACAACATGAACTACAAAGGTTTTGTTTTTATTGGCTTGATTAGTGTAAAAGGAGAGCCGTATGTCATTGAGTATAACTGCCGATTAGGAGACCCTGAAACGGAAGTGGTTTTACCACGTCTAAAATCAGATATTTTGGATTTATTTGAAGGAGTAGCAACACAAACTTTATCTGAGCGCGATTTGGAAATCGATGAGCGAGCTGCAGCAACTGTTATGATGGTGTCAGGTGGTTATCCAGAAAACTACGAAAAAGGAAAAACCGTTTATGGTCTTCATCGTGTGGAGGGTAGCATCGTTTTTCATGCTGGAACAACAGCTGACGGACCAGCGGTAACAACCTCAGGGGGAAGAGTTTTGGCAGTAACATCTTATGGAAAAAATATAGAAACAGCACTCAAGCTTTCTTACGAGAATATTGAAAAAATTGAGTTCGAAAAAGCATATTATCGCTCGGATATCGGGTTTGACTTAGTCTAATGAACACGTATTTTTGTATTTCAGATATAAATAACTACATTTACTCAATGAAGTTTATGCAGGAATAAATTATGGAGCTATCTCTTGTTGTTACTATTTTGATTGCACTGATTGCTTCTGCTTTTTTTTCAGGCTCGGAAATTGCGTTTGTTTCTGCAAATAAACTAAAAATTGAACTAGACCGTCAAAAAGGAACTATATCCGGCAGGATCCTTTCTTATTTTGTGAAAAATGACAGTAGATTTATTGCTACTATGTTGCTTGGTAACAACATCGCTTTAGTCGTTTATGGTATCTGGATGGCAAAGTGGATTGAGCCTTTAGTTACTCCATATTTGTTTAATGACGCACTTGTTCTTACGGTGCAAACTATTTTCTCAACGCTCATTATTCTGTTTACTGCGGAGTTTTTACCGAAAGCTACATTTCAAATCAATCCGAATAGGGTTTTACAGTTTTTGTCAGCTCCATTGATGATAATTTATTCCTTGCTATACCCACTTACTATATTCACCATGTTTATTAGCACTGGTTTTTTAAGACTATTTAAAATGGATTTAAAAAATGGTGAAACAGCATTCTCAAAGGTGGACTTAGACGATTATGTGAGGGATTTGAATGAGCGAATGGTGGAAGGAGAGGAAAATCAGCTCGACAATGAAATGCAGATTCTTCAAAATGCTTTGGCTTTTTCCGATATCAAGGCCAGAGATTGTATGATTCCAAGAACAGAAATTGTTGCCCTAGAATTGATGGATTCGATTGAAGAACTCAAACAAACGTTTATTAAATCAGGGCTTTCTAAGATATTAATTTACCGTGATAGTATTGATAATATTATAGGTTATGCACATAGTTTTGAGTTATTTAAACGACCAAATTCCATCAAGGAAATATTAATCCCTATTTCATTTGTTCCTGAAGCCATGCCTGCAAAAGAATTGTTAGAAAAGTTTGCAAAGCAACATGGAAACTTGGCTGTTGTGGTAGATGAATTTGGTGGAACATCCGGTTTAGTTACTATAGAAGATGTAGTAGAGGAAATTTTCGGAGATATTGAGGATGAGCACGATATTGACAAACTACATGAAGAAAAATTAGGAGAAAACAGTTTTTTATTTTCAGCAAGACAAGACATCGACTATATTAATGAAGAATATAATTTTAAACTTGAGGAATCTTCTGAATATGAGACCTTAGGAGGTTTGGTTTTGCACCATTTAGAGACAATACCACCAATTGGAACAACCTTAGAAGTAGGTGAATATACCTTGACCATTAGAGAAGTTTCGGACCGAAGGATAGAATTGATTCAATTGGATGTTAATAATCCTTAGCGATTTATACCACACCCTACTCGTTCGCTAAGGATTTAGAGTTAAGGATGTTAGTTTAAAAGAAGGGCGTGATGTTAAAACTTTAGAACGCTTATATAATCCTTAGCGATTTATACCACGTCCTTACCGTTCGCTAAGGATTTACAAGAGAATCTCTAAAAACCAATCAGACACCTATTTTTCTTCCAATAGCAATTCAATATCTTCCATTAATTCGCTAACCTCATCCATATCCGTGCCATCATAATACCCACGAATACGCAATTTTTGATCTACTAAAACGAAATTATTCGTGTGGATAAAATCAGAACCGGCGTCGCCAAGATTTGCTGCTTCGGCTGGTTTTAAAACGAAGAATGAAGTTCTTGCAAGGTTATACAACTCATCTTTATCTCCAGTCAAAAAATGCCACTGACCATCTTTGGCATTATATTTTTTAGCATAAGCATTTAATATTTCCACATCGTCATACTCAGGATGTACGGTAAAACTTAAAATTTTGACATTATCATTTTCTCGAAACCTGTCTTGCACTCTAGTCATTTGCTCAGTCATTTTAGGACAAATTGTGCCGCAGGTTGTAAAAAAATATTCCACGACAAAAACATTACCTTTAACATCCTCTAGGCTGATGTTTTCCCCTAGTTGATTTAGAAAAGAAAACGAACCAATTCTATGACCAATGCCTTTGTCTAATAACGCAGGGTCAACCATTTCTTTTTTTAAATCTCTCGGCTGAATAATAGGAAGCTTTTTTTTCGGCTGTGAAGACAAGGTCATATAATAGGAAATTCCTATTCCAAGCGCTACGATAACTCCTAAAGCTAATACTTTTTTCAACATGAACAATTGTATTTATATATGCTAACAAAGATAACGGAGTTTTGATTATTTCTTTATCAAGTTGCCCATATTGTATTTTGTTGTTATTTGTTGATTATTGTAACCCCATCGGTGGGAATAGCCGTGTATTTTCTTATCCCAAATTCAGATTGCCTACCAAATGGAGACGACAAAAATCAAAGATACTACCAAAAGAATTGCAATTGAAAAAAAACAAGTGGCAAATTTCCAAAAATCTTTTTTGAATGCATCAGGGTCAATAAAATAGATTACGAAACACAATAATAAATTATTTACCCCCCCCTAAAACCTAAACGTAGCGCCAAGCATAAACTGAAAACCTTGAACGGGATAATTAAACCAGCGTTGGTAGCGTTGTGCGGCGAAATTATTTAGGTTTCCAAAGAAAGAAATTCTTGGAGTGTAGCGGTATTCTAGCCCTAAGTTGGCATCGGCAATTACGCCAAGTGGGGCAACTAAAACACCATCTTCTACGGTTGTATTTGGTAATGAAGCATCAAACACTTGGCCTTTTCTTCCCGTCTCTAGAATGAAATCTAAATTCACTATCAATTTATTGACAACATTGTATTTACCTCTTAAAATAAATTCTAATTCGGGTAAATTCCATGCATACGGGTTGTTTCTCGCTTGATAGGAGTTGAATCGCATGATACCGTCGATTTTTAATTTTTCGGAATGTTGATATGACAAACTTCCCATGATGGATGCAATAGAAATAGTGTCGTAAATGGCTGCAAATTGGTTCCCCGCTGAGTATAGTGTATCGTTTACAAATAAAACCATGTTTCTATTGTTGTAAAACGATGCTCCAAGATTAAAATTGATGCGTTTAGAAAGCGTTCCTTTTATTCCAAAGTTAAATTCTAGTTGTTGCATGTTTTGCAGTTGTTGATTAGAACGGATAAATTCATTATTTCCAGCTAAATGAGCAAACCTTTGTTGTTTTAATCCTCCATCTATTCCAATGTAAGGAATGAATAAATCGTTAAATAAAGAGTAACTCACTTTTCCAACCGGAAACAAATAGGCACTTGCTCCATCGTGAAAATCTGCATCAAATTCTACCCCGAATTTAATCTGAAATTTTTCGTTTTTACTGTAAAAATGAGTTGTTGGACGCAATTGTATAATCGTATTTTGAGAAACAATTCCAGAATCTAAACCGACTAACGTAGAATCAGAAATGCCATAGCGGTAATCGTTGTAAAAAACATTCGCATCGGCACGCATGTTTGACAAGAGGACATTGTTACTTGATTTATATTGCCATGTCGAACGAGCAGCGATAAAATGCTCTTGTGAATGCCAAGCACTCAGCGTATCTTCTTGCGGCTTTTTGTCGAAAAAGTAGTTGTAATCTAATCCTACTCGGTAATTTAACGCAGCTGAGTCTTTTGGATGGGAAGCATAATATCCTGAAAAATCGAAGCTATTAAAACGCTGCGCAATGCTGTCTCTGGATGCATTCGGATTTTGAAAGCCATAATAGTTAAGTCCATGGTTCGTATAATTTACTTCTCCTCCAAAGGAATAACGCTTTTCTTGTACCGATCCAAACACCGTTCCTTTTGTTCTATCATACTGTGAAGGAGCGTAGTTAGGAATTTGTCCCCATTCAGAAAAATGAAGTGCATGAACGCCCCAATTATATTTTCTTGAACGCGTGCTATTAAAATATACTTCTCCAAGTCCCATTAGTCTATTTCCTGCACCAACTTTTGCATACCCTTTATATAAAGGATTTAATTGTGGACGATGTCTAATAATAGCGGGTTCAATTTCTTGTAGTTCCAAATTTGTATCATGCTGTAAAACCAAAAGAGGATATTTTGTTTCAGGAGAAGGCATTAAGGTATCAAAAAGAGTTGGCCGCACACGCATACGAAAAGCAGGTTCAACAGACCTATCGCTATCCGAAATAATAGTGGCATCTGACCCTCCTTGTGCAAATAGTCCCAAGTTTATTAAACCTAGGTATAAAAAAAGTAGTACTTGCTTATTCATCTTTTCCTCCTTCTTGTAAATCAATAACTCTGTTCATTTCTTGTGTATCCACATCAGGCGTTTCTTTTAGCTGTAAAATTTCAGCAAGAATTTTGTCCGCCTCCATAATTATTCCATCCTCTTGGTCGGGGTAATTGTTCATGATCATATTTACCGTCCTTTCAGCTTGGAATAAATCATCTTTAGCAATTAAAACCTTCACCTTCAATAGCAGCGATTTAGCTATCCAAAAATCGTAAGCTGGTTTACGTTGCATCATTTGTTGATGAAGTTTTTCTACTTCTTCCAAGTCATTTAACTCAAAATAAACTTCAGCCAAAGTATGTAATGCTTCAGAACCTCTTTCTTGTCCGGTATTTTCTTCGGTCCATTTTAAATATGGAATGGATTCTCTAAACCTTCCTTCTCTGAAGTATGCTAAGCCAGCGATGTAATTAGCTTCTATTTCTATTTGTTCATTGATTAAATTATCGCGTAACACTTTCGTTGCAGCATCGGCGGCTTCATTATATTTTTTCATTAAGAAATTTGTTCTCATTAGCCCAACGCGCGTGTTGTATATTACTTGTGGAGTAGAGGCTAACGATTCTAGTTGCTCATAATATGGAAGCGCACGTTCGAATTCGTCGTTGTTATACAAAAGCTTGGATGTGCGAACTAAAGCCTCCTCGGTAAAAGAAGAAACAGGCCTGTCAATAATGCGCTCATAAATTGCAATTGCTTGACCTTCATCGCCTCTTTGGAAATAAATATCCGCCAAGTAGCTTAAAAGTTGCGTAGAAAATCTTCCGTTGGGATAAACACCTAAATATTTATTTATTTCAGGAATTGCTTCATCGTATTGTTCTCTTAAGTATAATTCATTAGCTGTTTCATAGAAAAATACTTCTTGGTCGTCTTCCGTGATGTCGGCACATGGATACTTTTGCGCAATTTCAGCAATGCGTTGTTGCTGTCTTGTCGCTCTAAAAATATCTTGTAACCCTTTTGTAGCCATTTTACATTTTTCATCTGTGAGGGTAAATTCCTTTAAAACTCTGTTGAAGTAACTTTCTGCCTCTGAAAACTTTTCTTGTTTGTAGCGCACATCACCAAGTTCTATTAAGGCATCTTTTACGAGTACATTATTCGGAAAGTCTTGAATAATTTGGTTTAAGTAACGCACAGCATCATTAAATCGACCTTCGTATTTATAACTCAAACCTATTTCAAAGATAGAAGGAACCATGTACGTTGACCCTGGATTATTATTTACGATATCGAGGAGCGTTGAGATTTTTTTAGAACGTGTTTGAGGCAAGAAACCATAGGCTTTTGCAAGATA
>SKGS01000244.1 GCA_007117355.1 Lishizhenia sp.
ATTTTTTCTAAACTGGGATGGCGTTTTTCCAACAATGCGCTTAAAAACAGGATTAAAAACACTTCGCGACTTAAAGCCAACAGATTGCGCAACAGTTTCTATACTCGTAATATGTTTATCTGAGTTTAACAAAATACTTTTAGCTTCCTCTATTCTAAAAAGATTTATAAACGTAAAGAAGTTCATATTCAAATGATCATTAATCAAGCTAGATAGTTGATTTTTACTGACTTTCATTTCCTTTGCCAAATCGTACAAACTAATGTCCGGTTTCAAATAAAACTTTTCTTCATTCATTCTTTGGATGAGCGAATGAATCAATAATTCATCTTGTCTTGAGAGATGTTTTACATTTATATCAAATTTTGGCTCAAATTTTTCTACATCTCCCAAATCTTTTTCATCTGAAATAGAAGGTGTTAGATCTATTTCTTTTTCAACTTCATTTTCAACATCATTTTGACTACCTACCTTTTGGTATATATCTTTTTGCTTAAAAGCCATAAACCCTAGAAAGAAAACATGTAGTGCGATTAAACTAAAATAAATAGTTTCACTTATATTAATTCCTTTAAAAACAAAAAGTGCAAATTCAAATAAATAGTATAGCACATACAACATCACAAAGCCTCTAAGCCAAAAAAGCGAAACCTCGTTAGTGCTCGAATGTACAAGTTCTACATTGTAGGTATGACGAAAAAGTTGTATAAGCATCTTTGTTCCATAGAAGAGCATCTGAGCAAACATAACAAGCGTAGAAATCCCAAATAGAACGATGACATTATTCGCTTCAAGTTCACCGATACTTTTTCCACTGTAGAGTGTAATTTTTTCATCAGGAGATAAAGAAGGTAATAGTATAAAAAAAGTTATGGTTAAAACAACGGCAGGAAGAAAATGATAAAGCACTTTAAAAGTATATTGAAAATACTCATCTGTTAAATCTTTCACATAAAGATAAATCAAAGGGTGTGATGATAAAGACAGCGGTATGATAACAAAATAAAAAGTTTGGTTTAACCAGCCAATATCAAAGGTTTGAATGTTGATGAAAAGCAAATATTGAAATGCAACATTGAGCATGTAAAACCCCATAACTTTAAGGGTTTTTCTATTGGAAGCAAAAAACAAAATGGCAAAAACGTAAGCGTGTACCAAGGAAATTAATAAAAGTACTTTCGCAAAAAAATCCACTTCTTACTTTTTAATTATATTGCTATTGATTAGTATTTGTAATTTCTCAATTCATCAATTTGCATGATTGTAATCAAAGACCCTTTAGAGGTAATATAACCATCATTTTTAAATTCACTCAATATCCTAATAACTGATTCTGTTGCAGTCCCTACCAAACTCGCTAATTCATCTCTAGAAACAGATATTTCAACTCTGTCAGCGTATTTACCTTTGTATTTATCATAAAGTTTAGTTAATGCATCTGCTACTCTTTTTCTTACAGTGTTATAGGCTAAATTTACCAAATCGTTTTCTTTATCAATAATATTACCTGCAAGCAATTTTATGAAGTTGATGGAAATATCTTTGTTTGAAAGTAAAAGAAGTTCAAACTCCTCCCTTGGAATTAGCGAAAGTTTTGCGCCTTCAATAGCCACAGAATATTCCATATAATTCTGGTTTGTTAGCAGTTCTGTATATCCAAAAAAATCATTAGGACCATAAAGCCCTGTTGCTAATTCCTTTGCATCAGCAGTTACTTTATAATTACGCACATGCCCTTCGATAACATGAAAAAGGAATTTTGGTGAATCTCCTTCGTTATAAATCGGTTCTTTTTTTGAGTAAACCTTCTCAACTGCTTTGGACTTCAGCTCTTCCAATTGCGCAAAATCTGCTGCAACTGACTTAAAACTTTCCCATTTGTTCGCTTGTTCATCAACCTTTAAAAACATTCTACGTTTTTTAAGTCTTGATTCAACTGCTTCTAAAAGTTCAACCTCATCAAATGGTTTAGCAATATAATCATCTGCACCCATATTCATTCCTTTACGCATGTCTGAGCGCTCTGTCTTTGCTGTAAGAAAAATAAAAGGAATGGCACTTGTTGCGGGAACTTTACTTAAATAGTACAGCACACCATAGCCATCTAGTTCGGGCATCATAATATCACAAATGATTAAATCTGGTAGCTCTTTTTTTACAAGTTCAACACCTTCTTTACCGTTTGCTGCTGTTACAACTTTATAATCCGCTAATTCAAGTATTTCTTGAATGTTTTCACGCATATCATGATTATCTTCAATTACAGCTATTTTCTTCATATGTATATTTCTTTCAGTGCTTAAAGATAAAAAATGTTCTTTAGACAAAAGTGAAATATCGCAAATACTTTAATCAAGCTTAGCGATTGACTGGAAGTGTTAATTTAAAGGTTGACCCAATATTTTCCTCACTTTCAAATGATAACTCACCCCCAAGTAATTCTAAATAACGTACGACTATGTTGAGTCCTAAACCAGTACCTTCGATATTAAGGACATTGCCTGCACGGAAAAATCTTTCAAATAATTTTGGCTGATCTTCTTTGGGAATTCCAAAACCGAAATCTTGAACAGCAATTTGAAAAGTATTAGCGTCTAAGTAAGATGTATGAAGATGAACATCCTTGTCTTCTGGCGAATATTTCAATGCATTGGATACCAAATTCAATAAAATATTTTTCAATAGTTGTTTATCCGTTTTTAAAACAGTTTGTTTATCAGAAAAGATTTTGATTTTCTGACCATTTCGAATTAATCCACCCATTTCATCCGCAACATCAATAAGAAGTTCATTTACAGGGAATTCTGTAAATTTTGTTTCAATTTTTCCAGATTCAAGTTTTTCTATGGATAAGAAATCGTTCAAAATCGTAGTTAAGTTCCCGACCGCTGATTTAATTCTTTTAACGTGCTTGTCAGTTTGATCATAAATACCTTTATCATAGTATTTTGAAATTAAAGCTGCACTACTATTGATGGTTGTAAGTGGCGTTCGAAACTCATGAGAAGCCATAGAAACAAATCGAGATTTCATTTCATTTAGTGCTTTTTCTGCTCTTAAATTTTCTTCTAATCTATTTTTTGCCTCTTTTTCCTCAGTAATATTTTTCTCTACAACTAAGATTCTATCCACCTCTCCCCTTTCATTAAATAATGGAGCGGCATTTAACAAATAAGTTCGTTGATTTACACTAACTTCAAAACTTACTGACTCACCTTTGAACACTCGACTAAGTTCATTTTTAACTTTAGATTTAGCCTCTGATTCTAAACGTTTTAAATAATTTATTCCGATAAGGTCTTCCGTCTCGATTCCTAGTTCAAATAAACCTTGTCCTTCTGCAAATAAGTAGTTATAGTCTTTATCAAAAATGCTGATAACCCCTCCTGGAAAGTTTCGCGCAATTGATTTATATAGTTGTTCACTTTGTTTAAGCTCTTTTGTTCGTTCTTGTACTTTTTGCTCCAATGTTTGATTCAGCAACACTAACTCTTCTTCAGTTTTACGTTTTTCAGTTACATCCGAAACGAGTGCAGTAACATATTTTTTACCATTATCATCAAATGGATTTAAACTAACTTGCACTGGAAAAACGGAACCATCTTTTCTTTGTCCATTTAACTTAATATTTGCCCCCATGGAGCGTTGTTGAGGCTTTTTGTTATAATCAACCCTATGTTCTTTGTGTTTTTTTCTTGAGTTTATGGGAATCAGAAGTTCAATTTTTTGATCCAATAATTCATTAGCGTTGTAGCCAAACATTCTCTCACATACAGAATTATTCAAAACTATTGTGCCCAAATTATCAACTAGAATTAAACCTTCTTGTATGGATTCAAAAAGTACCGAGTAAATGTTTTCTTTAATTCCCATGTAGAGTAATAATCTGGGTAAATTTATAAAAATTCATTTTAAATTCGCTATGCAAGCACATCATTTTTTTGTTTACTGTATAACAAATTCCTTTCAAATTTAATTAATTTAAACAGAGAAGTAGTAATCTAATACTTTTAATTAAATGATAATCAGTTATTTGATTTTAACAGTAAAACTTCAATTGTTAATTCTCTATTATTGATTTACAAAGAATGAAATACTTAGAAATTCTGGAAAAAACTTACTTGAACAAAAACAAATCAAAATCAAAAATCATCCCCTCCTCCTCCATTTGAGCCACGGCTTTGTTTCTTTGAATTAGAGCTATTCATTTTTCCAAACTTGTAAGACACGTTTAAGTATAATCGACGAGTTTCCCATTTATACATCGATTCTTGCGTAAATGGACCATCAGAAACTTGTAAGTAAAACCCTTGTTGGTCTAAAATATCGGTTAAACGTATCCCAACCATCAACTTTTTATCCATAAAAAACCGATTTATTCCTATGTCTATTCCTGCAAAACGTTGGTAATAACCTTGAACTGTAAAGGTTGGGGCGATATATTGGCTATTGACTTGTATGTTTCCATTTCCTTTCCAAATATTAAACGTTGAGTTTAACTTTAAGCTGTAGCTAATACCACTGTTTCTCAAGTTTACACCATTAATGTTTGCTGCAAGCCTAGATTCGTAACCGTTAAAGGAAATTACATTTTTCCACCATTTGAACGGAGAATATATGCCAATTAACTCCACACCGTAATCGTAACTTTCATCAATATTTGCAAATGTATTTATACTAACACCATCTGGGAAAAACTGTCTAACTCTTTGTATCTTGTCAACTGTTTCCCTAAAATACACGGAGGAGGAGAAAGTTAATTTATCCCACTTTTTTTGATAACCTAACTCAAAGGAATTAATGTACTCGGGTTGTAAGGCTGGATTTCCCATTCTCAAGTTAAGCGGGTCACTAAAAACTGGAAAAGGGTTTAGATGCCACGAATTAGGTCGATTTATTCTGCGACTATAACTTAATGAATATTCTCCTGTTTTATCATCACCATAAATCAAATGAGCAGATGGAAAAAAACTAAAGTAATTATTCTCAAAATCTTCGTTTGTAGTTAATAATCTTGGTTGTGTGAAAGCTTGCTCGATTCGAACACCAACTTGATATTTAAAATCACCCATTTTATGTGCTGCAATACCATAAAGCGAATAGATGTCTTCTGCAAAAGAGAAATCATTTATTACGTTAAAATTAGGGACAACTTCTCCTGTAATTGTATCTAAATTTTCTAGGTAGTTGGATCTAAAAATATCCCTTATAATAACTTTAGCACCTGTTTCGTAACGAAAATTTTCTCCAATATTACGCTGAAAATCAGCACTACCTGTAAACGTTGAAGTCTCTATTTCACCATCTTGAAATTGATACAATCGATTATTAGCAAAAGGAACTCCATTCGGTCTAAAAAAGAACTCTTCATATTCTCCATAAGAATACGTTTCACCAATTGACTGAGTAAGCACAACAATAAAGTCACCTGTATTATCTTTTAAATCCAGTTTATAATCTGCGTTTATATCTATACTCGCTCTATTTCTTGGATCGATTGTTTCACGCAACCAATAACGATTTACCTGATTATCAAACGACTCAACATTAAATTGGTTTCCTGTGCGTATTCTATCACCATACGAACCACTAACTGATAAACCAGCAATTTGATTTGAGCTTATGTTATAATCAACACCAACCTTTCCTGTATGTGTTTTTCGTAAATCCGTGCCTGACCTATCTTGAAAAAGGTTGTAAAGTGTATCATTAATGTTGCTAAATCTGTCATTCATATTATTCCTATATCCATCTTGGTATCTGTAGGAATAATTAGCAAAAACATTCACTTTTTCATTCCGATAATTGTGATTTAAAGCTATGTTATATAAATCTCCAGATGCAGCGGTTAGGTCAACACTTGTGTTTGAGCCACGAAGTTTATTTTTTTTCAATACGATATTGATAATTCCAGCAGTTCCATCCGGATCGTATTTAGCCGAAGGATTAGTAACTAACTCTATTCGCTCTATGGAACTGGCGGGAATTCCATCTAAAGCTCCTTCTGCTCCTCGTGTAAGTGAACTCGGTCTTCCATCAATCAAAATGGTCACATTACCACTTCCTCTGAGAGAAATATTGCCGTCGTTATCAACTTCAACAGAAGGAATATTATTCAAAATATCTGTTGCAGCTCCACCTTGAGCACTCATATCTTCTTCAAGGTTATACACTTTTTTATCAAAACTTGTTTGAATAACCTCGCGTTCTGCTTTAATTTGAACCTCTTCTAAGTCTTGACTAGTGAGGCTTTTTAAGTAAATTCTTTCCAAGTCAATTTTATTCTTTTTTAAAGAGAATTCAATGGGGGAAATAATATAATCTTCGTAACCAAAAAAACTAACGATTGCATAATACGCTCCGAAGGGTATTTTTTCAATTACCGCTAAACCTTTCTCATCAGAATATGCGCCGTTCACCGACGTCGAATCAGCAACGGTAAACAATCGAACACTGGCAAATTCAAGTGGAACATTTTCTTCGGAATAAATATACGTCTTTAATTTCCCTTGAGAATATCCCAAAAACGAAATAAAAATGAAAACTAGAAAAATTAAAAAACGTACCATCAAAATTATTAAGCTACAAAAATACTACAAGGAATTGAAGAGGAATGTTACATAAGTGTTAAATGCACTTTCTTTTAGAACAAAACGTATTATTTATCAATTCAACTCTTGTCTGACTTTATCGAGTAAATCATTCAGTTGTTTCGCTTCATCAGTTGTAAGACTTTTATCTAAATTTACGTCATCAAAGTAAACATCAACTTGTTGTAACAAATCCAAACCTTTTTGACTTATTTGCAAATACACTACTCTTCTATCTTTTTCACATCTCACTCGTTGAAGTAATTCTTTGCTTAGAAGTTTGTCTATTAACCTCGAAGTGTTTGGAGATTTTTCTATCATTCTTTCTTTAATTTCGGAAACACTTAACATTTCGTTAGCTCCACGAAGTATGCGCATAATATTGAATTGAGGCAAAGAAAGTCCGAAAGCCTGTAGTTGAACATTTTGCTTGTAACTCAACCAGTTCGAGGTGTACCGAATATTTACTAGCGCTTTATGATGCTCATTTTTAAAACGCGCTTTTACCACTTCATCAATCTTCATTGCGCAAAAATAGTTACCTAGGTACAAAAATCACAACAATGAACGTTAAAAATAGAAAATTGTCAACTTTTTGTTTTTATGGGGGAGGTTTTTGAAAATAATAGTGATTCACTTTTGGCTAAAATCGTACTTCAATTTTACCTGTAATCCAACAAAGTTACATGACCGTGCTTTAAAACTTCAATTCCGTTTCCGTCTCGCATAGATAATCTGTAAATATACACGCCTTCTCTTGCAACTTCATTCGAACCTTTTATTCTTCCATTCCAACCTAAATCAGGGTCATTGGATTCAAAAATAATACGACCATATCTATCTATGATAGCGAAGGAATAGTTTTCAAATGAATGCATAGATGTTTCAGGTTTAAATATTGGGTTTTTACCACCAACAGAAAATGCGTTTGGAATAAACACTAAAGGAGGTAAAACAGGGCACGCAATGTTACTCTTACTTTTCTCAGGCATCCCTAAAAAGTTATCTCCTTCAATTGCTTCGATAAAATAACACACTTTCCCTTGATGCTTATCGATTTCAAGGATTAACGAATCTGTATATGTGAATCTGTTTGGTGGCAAAATAACCAAAGGTGAACTATCAAAAAAACCATCGTAGCCTTTATAAATCCGATATTCAACCACATTTCCGATAAATTCTTGATAAGGTGTCCATTGTAAAACATGTGTCATTGCAGCTTCATCAGTAATTGTTTTAAGGAAAATAGTTTGTCCAAGATTAGACTCCCCTAACACTTGGTCACAAGTGTCGATAACTACAGTTTTGTATAAGTAAGACCTCCTATTCACCTCCGCTTCAGAGTCAATAAAAACTAATTCTTCATCATTAGTTACAGTTTGTTCGTCAATTTTTTCAAATTCATTAACGGAAGGATTAAATCGTTCAAGCTCTACCCTATCCACTCCACCATCTAATGAAACACGATGAACTACCTCTACATTGTTTTCCTCTACTGTTGCGGTACTTAGGAAAGAATAAGTCGGTCCACCTGCTTGAGCAAAAGACAAAAGTACTCGATTGGAAAAGGCGTATTTTAATGTAGCGGAATCGATTATTTGAATGACAATATCGTATTCATCACCAAATTCTATTGGGATATTCCAGAATAAATCATTGGTTTCAGCAATTATCGCCCAACTTGCTTCATTTTTTCTCCCCCAAACAATATAATCAGATGGCTGAATCATTCCATCATAGCCTGTCCATTCTAGTTCAAGCTCTCTACTGCAAACATTTACTGCACCACTTAAAAAATTAGTTGTGTGAATTTCTGCCTTGGCCGAAGTTTGATGCGTAACAGGAGTAATATCGGTAAAACAAGAATCAAAAGCTGCTACTGAATATTCCAACGGACTTAAAGTGGTATTTACATCATGTTCATAGGTCGTATTGAACCTACCCCAAACGGTATCTAATTCAACTAAATTGTTGTTATTATCCATTGTATAGACAACATAACCATAAGTATCTTCTTGGCGATTAACATCCCATTCTATTAAAACATTTTGAGAAACAGTATCAACGGAAGCACTGTAAATAATAGGAATATCAGGAACAATATTGTCTTCAAAAACATCTCCTTCAATGTTGCTAGTAAATGGACAAATAGAAGTTGGTAAAATTAAGCGATAAGAAATAAACTCCTCGCAGACCGTAATGGTGTCTCTAAAGTTAGTTTGCGTGTAAGGAACCGTTGCAATTTGCTCCCAATTTCCTGCTGGATATTCTTTCCAAATCTGATATTCATTACCATAATGACTTGCAGGAGTTGGTCTAGGTCTATTCCATTGTAGTTGTGCCTCTCCGTTACCAGGGTTATTTAGTGTTAGTAAAATGCTGCGTATTGTATCAGAAAAACGAGTGGTATTTCCCTCACAACCAGAAATAACACCGATAGAAAACGAATTACTTTGGTCTCCTATACCATTTTCTATGTGCGTAGTTGAATTAATGGCAGGATAATTTCCTATCTCACCCTCACCAATTAAATCCAAAGTATAACCCTCAAAGGCATTATTGATATTTCCAGACTGTTCCCATTGAACTTCAACATCATTGGATTCATTAGTTGCAATACAGGAAATAAATGTCGGTGGAATTACATCCCTGTTTTTGACATGAATCGTAATCGTCTGATAGCGCACACCTGGCACAGGGCAATAGTCGTCTTGCACTCTGAAAACAAATGTGTAAGGCACTACATCCAACGCATTTCCGTTTGCATCTAACAAATGGTCACAACTCGTTTGCCAAGAAAAATCAACTTGTAAATTCGTTGGATTAGAAATTGGGGTATTGGCATTGAGGCTAGCACATGGTTCTGTATCACAGTTTGAAGACGAGTTAATGGGGTTTCCAAAAGCAACACCTGTTGCTGTAAGGGAAATCGTTTGTGCACTTCCATTATCTAACAGATCATTATCTGAAATTAATAATGAAAAATCAATTGATTCTCCCGCAAAAACTTCCGTTTCAAAAGTACCACCTGCGAACGGAGGTGTGATATTCGGCGGATTATTTCCCGAGTTACAGCTTACAACAATGAGTTGCATTTCTCTTTCAACTGTTGCTACTTTCACTCCTCCACGAAATGCATCAACAGCAATTTTTACGGCAAAATTACCTTGTGTGAAACTTGTGAATGTGAGCTGACCATTAACTGGATTTAGTACCGAAGGAACATTATTGTTATTAAAAGTATTGTCTGGCGTTGGGTTGTTGAAACTAAAGCCGTTTTCGAAAGGCAAGATAATTGGTGCATTTGGAGGGTCATACGTTTCTGATGGGAAATCATTTAAAGGTTCTGAAAATCGAAATGACAATGAATCTAAATCTTTATCAACCGCATGTGGATTATATAAATAATTACTGCCTGAACAACTTACAAAATATGGGTCTTGTAAAAATTTAGGAGAGCTATCCAGACATTCACCAGGAGTTGCTCCAGGAGCAGCAAACATTTTAGCTCGAATCGTCATACCATACGTCAAGGGGTCTGAAATATTTGTCAAATTCCCGTTTCGAGAAAAGTTCTCATAAGTAAATACCCATCCCTCTTGAGGAGGAATTCCATCAAGTGTTATGGGAGCACTTCTATAGACTACCTTCTCGACAGCTCCGGGACCGTTACCACCTTGAGCACCTGTTCCACACTCCAACTGAAAGCCTCCACCAATAGGATTACAAGAAGGGGATATATCAATTCGTTCAACAAAAGGAACAGCGATTGAGTTAATTGTTGGATGTCCCCAAACCCGCAGGCTTTCGCTATTCGTATTTACCTCGAAACCGTTGCAGTCCCTGTAAAATATTAATTCAAAAACGTATTGGCCATTCCCTTGACATTCCCAAGTAATCTCTCCACCTAGTGCATGAGTAGCTTTCGCGTTACTTTGAATAAACAACGCTACAACTAGAAAAATGAGTCTATATATTGGTATTTTAATTTTCAACTTTTATTCTATAACGATAATTAAGTACAATTCGTATGTTATCGTGAAACACTTTTTTTGTGCTAATTGTTATGCAAAGATTCAATAAATTTCTTACTTTCCGAGAAAGAACAGTGCAGAATTCTTAAGAAAGTATTAACAATAGGTGATAAAATCAGTTTAAATTGCTTAACCCACTTTATTCATGTTTTTAGATTTTGGTTCAATTAATCAAAGGGTGGAGTTGAAAATTTAACAGAGCATTATAGTAGTAGAGAGATTGTTAAATCCTTACAAAAAAGTAATTCGGTTGGGGGATGCGCCTTTATATTTTTTTGAAGATGGAGTGAACTGAAATTCGTTAATAATGGAGAAAGTTCCGGAGCTTGCCGGAGGAAATCACCGACATTATCGAATTTTAGGAATGGAATCAATAAAAAATATACAGCGCTAGACTTTTTTGTTGAAGCCTGTCCTGAGCATAGCCGAAGGATTTTTGGCAATGAACCGA
>SKGS01000007.1 GCA_007117355.1 Lishizhenia sp.
AATCCCAGCTCACCTGTGAATTTGGGGTTCTTGAAAATAATGGGCTGCACAGGGATGGAAATAAGGGATGAGTTCCTTGTAGCTAATAGTTTTACTGATTTAGTTGTAATAGATATTTCAACTATAAGCTCTCCTGTTGAAGTAGCAAGAATAAATGATGTTTTCCCCCAAGCTTTACCGACTCGAGAAAATAATCTTCCTATTTCCACAATTGATAAAGAAAAAGGTGTTGTCGTAGGATGGAAAATTGAGACAGTTAAAGAAGATGTAAGTGGTCAACCGAATTGGATTAATTGTATTAATTGTGAGGGAGTTAATTTTGCTCAGACAAATAGCAGTTCCTCATCTTCTCCATCAACAGGATTGTCAGGCTCAATCACCAAATTTACTCAAATAGGAAACTTTATTTATGTGATGGATGGGCATCGACTAATTCCGTTTGATTTTTCATCAATTACAAACCCTTCGTTTCACGAGGGCGTTTGGGTGAATCGTGTTGTTGAAACCTTGTTTGCTTACAATAACCATATTTTTATGGGTACCACAACAGGAATGCTAATTTACGGAACAAACTCTCCGTCAGTACCAAATTATGTGAGTGAAGTAAACCATTTATTAGCTTGTGACCCTGTTGTGGTCCAAGATGACATTGCTTATGTTACAATTCGGTCAGGAAGGGATTGTGGAGGAGAAATCAATCAATTAGATGTAGTCAATGTATCTAATTTTTCGAATCCATTTATTGAGGCTTCTTACAACATGACAAATCCACATGGATTAGGAATTGATGGAGACCTCTTATTTATTTGTGATGGAGCAGATGGATTAAAAGTTTTTGACGCTACCATACCTGAAATGGCTGGAGCAACATTGTTACATACCTTTAGTAATGTTATTGCCGTTGATATAATTCCTCATGAGAAGTTAGCTATTTTAATTGGAGAAAATGCTCTGCAACAGTATGACTATTCTAATCCTCAAAACTTTAATTTGTTGAGCACAATCCCGATTTTCCAATGAAAAACAAGTGTTATTTAATATTAATGAGCTTAGTTTTTGTCTTTGCTAGTTACGCACAGATGAAATCAAAAGTGGTGCTAGAAAATGGAAGTTCCTTTATCGGAAGAATAATCTTTAAAGATACCACGCATGTAAAGCTAGAATTATCAGGCGGACATGTTATGGTATTTAACAAAAGTGAAATTTCTGAGACTATTAGAATTTCTAACTTAAGACCAGAAAAAGGATTGTTTTTTCAATTAGAACCAATATTTTACTCGCAAAATGAGTTGCGATTTTTATTTCACACGAAAATGGGCTTTGATTTTAACCGACATTGGAGTATAGGCATTGGAACCGGGATTGAAAGACTTTTAAACACAGATGTATATCCATTTTACTTGGAGGGTAAATATCATTTATTCGATAATCATATTACGCCATTTTTATCTTCTCAAGTTGGCTATATTTTCCCAACAACGAGAAGTTCTAATTTTGATATGAATGGTTATTTTGCTAGTTTTTCATTTAATATGATTTGTTTTACGAATGAGCATTTCGGACTATATCTCGGGACAGGTGTTAGATATAATCAACTGCACAGGAAGTCGAATGTAAATAATTCTATAAATTTGAAGTATATAGATCATCAAACGAGGTTTGAGATTAAATTGGGTATCTTATTGAAATAGCGCTGAAAAAGTATCGAAATTATACAGATAACGAATTAGTAAAAGCTTGTTTAAAGAAAAAGAAAAGAGCTTATGTAGAATTGTATGACCGATTTTCTCCTATGATGAAAGGAGTTGTTCTAAGGTATGTTAATTGCGAAGCAGATGCCGATGATTTATTACAAATTAGTTTTATTCGGGTTGTCGAGAAATTGCATTTGTTTCAAAATACCGGTGCTTTAGGTGGGTGGATACGAAAAACTACTGTTAACTGTATTCTTGGTGAGTTGAGAAAAAATAAAATGTTTCTAATGGAACAAGAAAAAATCGAATATTTAATGCCAATAGATACTAGTTTTTTGCAAGAGCTAGACGCTTCATTTATTGTTTCGTTGATTCAAGAACTCCCAGAAAGTTACAGGGTAGTTTTTAATCTTTTTGCCATTGAAGGATATGCACACAAGGAAATTTCTGAGAAACTAAACATACCTGAAAACACCTCTAAATCTCATTATCATAGAGCTAAACAAATGTTGCGTCAATTGATAGAGAATAGTGAAAAAAACACAGTAAATAATTTGAACTATGGCTAAGAACGAAAAAGGATTTTTACATACAAAGTTTGAGGTATTTACAGCAGATTCTTCTGAGGAAACTAAGCAAAATACGCTTGAGATATTGTACGATAAAAGAAAGAAAAAAGCATTTTTTATTATATTCATTATGTTCACCGGTGTATTAGGTGTGACATCCTTCTTTATATTTTCAAATAAAGCTCAAGAAGTAAAATATTCAAAAACAGAAATTGATTTAACGAAAGAATTGAATTCAGAACTAAGTGATGAAGCTTTAGAACTAAACTTTTCTAATGATTCCAATTCCTTATTTGACAATGAGTCATTAGATGCTAACAATCAAACATCGGATAATTTAATAAGTTATCAACCAACTTTCGACCCAACTACGGAATTACAATTAGTATTTCAAAATGAAATAACAATGCTTGATTCTGATAGCTTTACGAAAAATGAGAACGATAGTTCTTCTTATCTTACGCCAATTATTCACTCATTGAAAATCAAAAGAGAAGAAGAGCTGGAAATTAACCAACAATTTTTGCTGTCAAATATTGTTAATAATAAGGAAGCTTCTTCAAGGTTTAGGCTCGGTGTTGCTTATCAGTATTTATATTCGAGTGGCAGCTCTCAAGGTGAAATCAATTTTGCAACACCTGATAACCAAGAGCAAAATACAAGTTCTCAGAATATTCAAAATTATGATTTCCATTTACATACGCTACAACTTTCAGTATTTTATGATTTTTCGTCATCATGGTTTTTACAAAGTGGCTTGAATCTAAATGTTCTTTCTTTGAGTTCTCCTTTGTCAACGAATAATTTATTTGGATTAGGAGTGCCACTTCAATTTGGTTTTCAGCAAAATCTGTCACAAAAATGGAGTTTAAGCTTTAAAGCAGGAGCGAGTTATGATAGTTATACGTTTAATCAAGGCTCTAATACAGATGACTTCAGTACATTGAGTACCCAGCTAAGTTCATCAGTCAATTATAAAATCAATGATAAAACCAGTATTTTTATTGCACCTCAATGGAATCGATTAATTTGGAAAACAGAAGGTTTGATGTTTTTAATGAATAGAAATAACTTACTTGGATTGCAATTAGGTGTTTTTTGGGAGTTGTGAAAGAATTTTTAAAAGCAGCTTTTAAAGCAACCATTACCCTAATAATATCGTTTAATATTTAGAAAATAATTGAACAGAATGGCTACTAACATTGATCAATTTATAGCTTCTCATGCTTTGTTTTTAAACGAAGGTACATCCATTATTGCTGATACAGAGCAGTCTGTTTTTACCTATTTGGGGAATTTTTCACAAGATTTTATTAGTTCGGTATCTCAAGCCATAGAGCAAATATTAACAGATAAAGGTTGTTCAATATCCCAAACTAAACGCATATTTTCTATTCTTGTTGAAGGTTTACAAAATGTTCGTCAACACGGACTGTCAAGCTCTGCTGGAGAAGTTGTTGGTCATTTAATATGTACTAAAGAGGACAAGAATGTAAGAGTCTCAATTGGAAATTATATAAATGCTGAACAACAAAAAAAGTTAGATTACGTTCTTGGAGAATTTAAAAACAAAGGTGTTGATAAAATAAAACAGAATTACCTTTCGTCCTTCGAATTGTTCAATAATGAAAATAATGCTGATTTCGGTTTAGGACTTGTTCTAATGGTATTGAAATCAAAAGGGCAATTTGAGCATAACTTCTTATCTCTGAGTTCAGATATTTTCTATTTTAATCTAAATTTTGACGTCATGGAATAGCTCCACTCCTGTAATTTTTTGGTGGTTATTAAAAAAATAAATTTAAATTCGAACCATAAATTTTTAAATTTTCCGAAATGAAAATAGGGGTTTTGTTATCAGGCTGCGGGGTTTATGATGGTGCGGAAATACAGGAAGCGGTTTTTACTTTGTTAGCCATTGAAGAATTAGGGGCTCAAGCAGTTTGCATTGGTATAGATCAAAATCAGCATCATGTAATTAATCATCTGAAAGGGGAGGAGATGCAAGAATCGAGAAATATGCTCATAGAGGCTGCTCGAATTGCAAGGGGTAATATTGCGGATATCTCAACAATTAGTCCTTCGGATATCGATGCGCTTGTTATTCCAGGAGGCTTTGGTAGTGCAAAGAACTTTACTAATTGGGCATTTGAAGGACCTAATGGAACAATTCTTCCTGAAGTTAAACTATTAATCGTTAATTTGATGAACGTAGGGAAACCAATTGCTGCGCTATGTGTTAGTCCCGTTGTTGTAGCAAAAGCATTGGAAGGAGTTACTTTTTCCACTACAATGACAATAGGTTCAACAGAGGCAAAATCTGAATATACTATATCTGATTTTCAAAGTGGACTTGAATCTCTTGGTATTAAAACAGTTAACAAGAACAATTCAGAAATCGCAGTAGATGAAAAAAATAAGTTAGTCACTGCGCCTTGTTATATGTTGGAAACTTCTCTCACAACGCTAAGGAAGAACATTTATGATGCGGTTAAGGCTGCGGTTGAATTAATAAACAAATAACTTTTGTTGAAATTTCAACAAAACAAAGCTAATTCGTTTTAATTCCTATCATTATGTTCCTGTATAGCAACCTTAACTTGACGATGCACGTTAATATAATCAGTAAAACTAATAATACACAACAACATGCTTAATATTACAAATTACTACACGCATTATAACATTAAAAGTGTATTTATATTTTTCATTATTCATTTACTTTATTTTAATCACGTAAACGCGCAATGTACAACCTCTGGTCATGTTTCATCCATGCAGAGTATAAATGCTCCAATTTGTAACTTCCTATCTGTTAACGCAAACATTGGTATTGGAGCAGGTTCAGAACGAACTTATACTGGTATTCAAGCTGGGGAGGATTATCAGTTTTACGTTAATTTAAATGGAGCAAATATAAGTTGTGTACAGGCTCAATGGGAGGATTTAACAGGAAATCCAATTGGGGGATGGTTTGCTATTTCTACGGATAATAATAATCCTACTACTGTTACGGCTCCTGCTAATGCTGCTAGAATTAGAATAACTACAACTTCTGGAGGAGCATGGGTTGCTAATTCTGCTATGCTAAATTACAAAAGCACTGAAGTTTGTCCAGACTACACCATTGATGAAGGAGGAACCGTAAACATTGACGACGATAATTGTGGAATTTTATTTTATGATAGCGGCGGACCGAATGGAAATTATCAAAATAACGAAAATTATACCATGACATTCTGTTCCGGAAATGGGCAAAATCTCAGAATGATTTTTAATTATTTTGATACCGAAGATAATGGTCAATCTGGAAGAAATCAAGTAAGAAGAGATATTTTAGATATTTATGATGGGCCAACTGTAAACAGTCCTCAAATGTATAGCTTGTCGGGTACAGCACAGGGTGTTAACCAACCACCGGTTGTAACATCTTCACAAGAATGTTTAACATTTAGATTTACTTCAAACAATACAGTAACTAGAATTGGTTGGGAGGCATTTATGTTCTGTACTGATGAGATTAATAATGTTGCTACAAACTTTTGCGAAACAGCTCCAATGATCTGTAATTTAGATGGTTATACTGGAAGCACCAGTGATTTCTATAACATAGAGAATGTGAATGGTCAGGTAACAAATGGAGGGCAGTTTTTCCCAGGTAATGCAGCCTTGGATAACAATTCTTTTATAAAGTTTATTCCTGATGCTACTGAGGTAGATTTAGAATTAATTATTTCAGATTGTACCCCGGCATCGTGTGGTTCAGGTGGTCCAGGTATTCAATTCGTGATAATAGAAGGAGATGATTGTAATTTCACATCAACTGCTGCTGCTTACACAACTAATAACCCTCCTGGTACGCAAAACATAACACTAACAGGACTAAACCCAGGAACAGCATATTACCTAATGGTTGACGGCTCTAACTGTTCGGTCTGTAATTATCAAATGACCGTAACCTCTGGTATTAGTGTGGCTGCTGTAGATCCAGAAAATGCAACTATATGTGAAGGAGAAACAATTGATTTAACAGCATCAGGAGGGACGTCCTATGTTTGGTCAGGTACGGATGTTGATGGCTTAACCTCTCCAACCGTAACCGTTAGTGAAGAAGGAATTTACAGTGTAATTGTTTCGGGTGGAAACCCAGAGTGTCCAGACAATGTTGAAAGATTTAGTGCGATATCTGTAAACCCAGCTGTTGAAATAGACCCAATTCCAGATGTAAATGAATGTCAAAGTTTTACTTTTCCAGATATTACTGGAACTAATTTGTCGGGAGATGAAGCATATTACACTGAACCAAATGGTCAAGGAACTTCATTTCAACCAGGTGAAACTGTTGATTATGACCCAGCAATAACTTTCCCAGTTACTATTTACATTTACGATGACAATAATGGTTGTACTGACCAACAGGAATTTGAAGTAACTTTAACAGATGCTCCAGATTTAACAGAACCAGATGATGTTGTTTCGTGTGATAGTTATCAATTACCGACTTTAACTACCGGTTTTTATTTTAATAACCCTAATGGTGTAGATCCAATTCCCGTAGGGACAACGTTAACAGCTTCTCAAACGGTTTATATTTTTGCAGAAAATGCTGCAAATCCAGATTGTGAAAGTGAAGTGTCGTTTGAGGTTACAATTATTGAGACGGTAACACCAACGTTTGACAACCTTATTGATGAAGTTTGTACAGGTGAAACGATTGATCCATTGCCTACAACCTCAACAAATGGCATAGAGGGAACGTGGAGTCCTGCGATAAATAATACGGCTACCACAACTTATACATTTACAGCGGACGAAGATAATTGTATAAATGACGTTGAACATACGATTACTATTCTAGATGAAATCGTTCCAACGTTTGATTCAGTTGATCCAATCTGTGAAGAAGATGCACTTGCTCCACTTCCAACAACATCTAACAATGGAGTAGAAGGTACTTGGTCTCCAGCTATTAACAATACTCAAACAACAACATATACCTTCACACCAGATGATGACGGATGTACACTCGGAACTACTCTTACCATTGAAGTAACTGAAAAAGTACTTCCTACTTTTGATCAAGTCGATCCAATTTGTATCGGTGAGCCTTTAGATAATTTACCGACTACTTCTAATAATGGTATTCAAGGTACTTGGTTTCCAGCAATGAATAATAATGTTACTACAACTTATACGTTTACGCCAAACGCAAGTGAATGTGCCCATCCAACAACCATGACTATTGAAGTCTTTGCAGGTGATACACCTATTTTTGACCCTGTTGACCCAATTTGTCAGGGAGATCCTGCAATTACTCTTCCTACAGTTTCCAATGACGGTATAGCAGGAACTTGGACTCCTTCATTTAATAACATGCAAACAACAGAATATACATTTGTTCCTTCTGACCCTTGTGCCAATACTACAACATTAATAGTCGAAGTATTTCCTTTACCAACTGTAAGTGCAGGTAATGATTTGTTAGTATGTCAAGGTGAAACAATTATTCTTTCTGGAACAGGCGCTACAAATTATACATGGTCAGGCGGAGTGGTTAACGGAATTCCATTTACACCTCCTGTCGGTACAAACACATACACAGTTACAGGAGAGACAAATGGTTGTACTGCAACTGATCAAGTAACAGTGGAAGTGCAAACTGCGATTAATGTTACTTTTGAGTCTGATGTGCAAGAAGAATGTTCGTTGTTACCTATTACTTTTACTAATACCTCACAAGGAAATAGTGCTTCGTGTCTATGGAGTTTTGGTGATGGTAACACTTTATCTGGATGTGAGTCTGTTCAACATACTTATGCTCAAACAGGTTGTTTCAATGTTACGCTCACTGTTACAAGTGATGCTGGTTGTGTTAGTTCATCAACGATTAATGACATGGTATGTATCCAAAGTGGACCTATTGCCAATTTTGATGCAGACCCTAGAGTTGTGACAGTCACGAATACTCAAGTTGACTTTATCAATTTGTCGGTAGGTGCTTCTAACTACGAATGGTTCTTTGGAGATGGAAATACATCAACACAGGTTAATCCATCAAATGTTTATCCTGATGTTGCTGATGAGTTTTACGATTTTATTTTAGTAGCTTACAACGATATTGGTTGTCCGGATACAGCTCGCTCAATTATTGAAGTTCAAGACGACTTAATCTTCTATGTTCCAAATGCATTTACCCCGAATGGAAATGATGTTAATGACATCTTTAAGCCAATTTTCACTTCAGGTTTTGATCCGTTTAACTTCAACTTGTTGATTTTCAACAGATGGGGTGAAGTGCTGTTTGAATCGAACAACGCAGAAGTAGGTTGGGACGGAACTTATGGCGGAGAGATTGTAAAAGAAGGTACTTACATTTGGAAAATCCAATTTAGAAATCAATATACGGATAGAAGGGAAATGCATACCGGTCATGTTACCCTTTTGAAGTAAGTTTTATTAAAATTTAAAGCAACCTTTTAAATAGCTATCTCGTTTGATGAATAAATAAATCAAAAAGTTTGTCATCAACGCTATGCATATAAATAAGCTTTCAATTCTTGTATTGTTTCTTTGTTTTTTTTCTCGCGGTTTATTTGCTCAAGATAAAATAAACGCTTCAAAAGTAAAGCAATTTATTGTTGAAGCTAATACTGATTGTTCTGAATATCAAAGTGATGAGGTTGATGCGATATATAAAGAATGGTTATCAAGAATAAGAATCGCCAAATTAAACAAACTAGGGTATGATGAAATACCACAGGATGTAAAATCTATTTCTAATTATCAAGGTAGAAATAAGTGTTATGCAGGCTATGATTACAACACTAGTGTGATGGAACTTAACCCTTTAATGTTTCATTTGCATTTTGAGACCGATAAGCCTGTACTTTACAGAATTGATGATACAGATTATTTTTTATTAATTCTCCCTAAACCATAGATAAAGTAATGCTAATTCTTCGTTTTAAAGTATTATTCTTTTTGCTCCTTTTGAACTATTTTGGGTACGCTCAAAATTATGTAATGACTAATGGTGGTAGTATTTCTGTATGTGAAGGTACTTTCTTAGATCCTGGTGGAACAGGAAATTATTCGGGCGCAAATGTTACTTGGATATATACCATTTGTAACCCTTCCCCAAATGAACCAATCTATTTGTCATTTGATTTTTTAAATCTATGGAGAAATAATTGTGTTTGGGGTGCATCTGTAGATAGAATTAGAATATACAATGGAAATAATACTAATGCACCATTAATTGGCTCTTATCAGCAAAATCAAAACCCGGGTCTTGTAGTAGGAACTTCAGGGTGTTTGACTATTGAGTTTAGACGACAGGATTTAGGTGGTTTTTTATGTGCGAATAACTCTGGGGCTAGTGGATGGTCGGCAACAATATCATGCGAATTACCAGAAGCTGATGGAGAAAATTGTTTTACTGCATACCCATTTTGTTCAGAAGAAGAATACGACTTTCCAAATTCTGTTGGTGAAACCTCCCCGAATGGGCCAAATTATGGATGCTTGACAACTCAACCAAATCCTATTTGGTATTACATGCAAATTGGTGAACCAGGTTCCATAGAAATCTTCCTATCACAAACAACAGGCCCAAACGGAACAGGCGCAGGAATTGATGTTGATTTCGCCATGTGGGGTCCGTATAATTCCTTGGAAGAAGGGTGTAGTATTGTTATGTCAGGCAGTCAGGCTCCGTTGCAGTGCAGTTACAGTGCTGATCCTACTGAGGATATCGGAATTGGTGCCCCAGGAGGTTGGGGAAGTGGCGCAAGCACTCCTCCACCTGCACAAGAGGGTGAAATATATATCGTTTTAATCACGAATTATGGCGGTTCAAACGGTTATATTTCATTTAACCAAGTTGGTGGTGATGGTTCTGCTGACTGTTCAATTCTTGACCCTTGTAGCTTTGAAAGTCTTGAAATTGATGTTTCCTCTTGCAATGCCAACAATGAATATTCCATTGATGTTGAATTATCTTTTGATGACGCACCAAGTTCTGGAGAATTAATTATTTCAGTAGATTGTGCTGATGATATTGTTTTTTCTCCTCCTTTTAATTCACCTATTACATTTACTATCGATAACTTAGACGCTAATGGTTTAGAATGTACTTTAACAGCCTCTTTTTCGGAGGGAGAAGACTGTGAAATTACTGAAACTTTTATAGCTCCCAATATTATCATTCCAACGTTTGATTTCGTTACTACATATTGTGAAGGGGCTGAAATACCTGATCTTCCTGAAACATCTAACAATGGTATCGAAGGGTCTTGGTCACCAGCAATAGATAATACCCAAACAACTGATTATACTTTTACTCCTGATGAAGGCTTATGCGCCGAGGATGTTATCATTACAATTACTATTTCTGATTTAAATATCCCTGAATTTGATTTAATAGAAGATTTGTGTGAAGGAGCTGATGCAATAGAGTTACCAACTACATCTAACAATGGAATTAATGGAGAATGGAGTCCTAGTGCAGTTAATCCTGATAATGTTGGTGATTTTAGTTACGAGTTTGTGCCCGAAGCAAATCAGTGTTCAGATAACATTTCAATAGAAGTTTCTATTAACCCCAACCCAACTGTTGATGCTGGAACTGACCAAACCATTTGTGAAGGTCAAGATGTAACACTTACAGCAGACAACCCAGATGGCGCAACCATTTCTTGGGATAATAACATTTCTGACGGACAAG
>SKGS01000131.1 GCA_007117355.1 Lishizhenia sp.
CTCCAGCCCCTGCATAGCTTACTAATGGACTGCTAGCAGGCAAAGATGACGGTGCTTGTAAGTTAGCTATATTTGGGCATCCTGATGAACCTTGTGCAATATAATTATTCGGCGCTATTTGCAAATCACTATTTGTCCCCCAACCAGCATTACTTGACCGCCACCAAACGGCATCTTCTGTTTCCCCTTCTGGATTCCATAGCATTATATAACCCACTCCATTTGGGATATACCACCTTACATTATTCGTAGTCAAATTTGGTGTTCCGCAGAAATCAAACAAATTGATGGTAGAATTGGATAGTGGACCTCCTATGGAAATAAAACCAAGTGGTGGGATGATTGTACCTTCAGGGAATCGAAATGTACCCCTATCGGCAAATGGCGAAAAGCCATCAGTGCGAAAACCAATGACGTAACAACTTATATCTATCGGATTACAGTCGTCGGTGTTGTACAATTCTATATATTCAGCACCCCATTGTGATTGACCACAATGAACTAATGACTGAAATTCAGCACTACCAGCATTCGGCAGAGGATTAATCATCACTTCATTAATGACTACTTGAGCAAATGAGCTAATATGGTTTCCTATGGCATAAAAAATCAAACTATAAACTATACTCAGTTTCACTAATTTCATACTATGTTTATAAAATTTATATTACTACCCTATTTTTGTTACAAAAAGAACATGAAAAGATTCATTCTGTAAAAATATTAACTCAGGTAAACCCATCTGTGATTTTAATATTCTGATATGATACCAGTTGTTACTGAAAATTACAATAAAGGCTTAATAAACATTAAAACAGTACTTTAAAAATGTTTAGTGTTTTGTGATTACGTAAAGTGTTTGAATATAGGAAGTAGAATTCTATGTGTTATTTCACCATAAAAAGTAAAGTAAAATTACAAAAATAGAGAAATTGATGTAAGCTAAAGGAAACAAATCACCTCAGCAAAATAACATGACCTGTTTCTACAATGCGTTTGTCGGTATATTTTTCTCTAAATTCGATTTTCCACACGTAAGTACCATCTTGAACAATTGAGCCTCCATAGGTTCCGTCCCATCCCACAGCTGCGTTGTTAGACTCAAACAGGACTTCTCCCCAGCGATTGAAAATCAATAATTTGTAGTTGAATGGATCAAATCCAGATGTAAATACAGGCTGAAAAGTTTCGTTGTATTTATCATTGTCAGGAGTAAAGGCATTGGGAACCCAATATAGTAACTCATCTCGCACTTCTATAATTGTAACAGCCGTGTCTGAACAACCAATGTCATTTGTTGCTATTAAAATCACTTCATAAAAATCATCGTTTTCGTTTGGATAAGTATGACTTGGGCTAACTTCGGAACTAAAGGATGAAAAATCTCCAAAATCCCAAAGATAAGAAGTTGCCCCACTAGACTGATTGGTGAAATTAACAGTAGGGTTTTCTGTTGTAACCACTGATGGATTAGCTGTAAAATCTGCTATTGGTGAACCTTCCACGCAAATAGCATCACTAACAGTTGAAGTGCTAGTACATCCACTTGCGGTAGTTGTGGTAAGACTTACTGTAAAGCATCCTGTTTGTCCGTAAGTGTGATTAACTTGGCTACAACCAGATAAAGTAGTTTCATCTCCAAGCTCCCATAAACAGTCAGATGAAGCACTAGAAGAAGTATTGATAAACGTAATTACAGCATTTTCACAAGCTCCATCGCTTGCCACTTCAAAGCTTACATCTGTTGCTGATTCCACAGTAACTGATACTTGGTCTGTAGCGCTACAACCATTTGATTCTCCAGTTACGGTATAAACAGTTGTTCCAACGGGAGGCTCAAAAGATTGCCCGTTAATTACGTTATTCGACCAAGAGTAACTATCCGCACCGGTTGCATTAAGCATAATAGTTTCACCTGCACATATAGTTATATCGTTTCCAGCATTTACATTTGGAGCATTTTGAACGATAATAGTAACTTCGTCGGTAGCGGTACAACCATTCAAATCAGCGGTCACGGTGTAAGTGTTCGTTCCAGCAGGAGGTGTAAAAGATTGACCATCAACAACACCACTGCTCCAAGAGATGTCAGCGCCATCTGGGTTAGAGGCGCTCAAAACAATCGCTTCACCTTGACAGATATTTTGGTTTTGTCCAGCGTTTACTTGAGGTGCAGAAAGTTCTTCAATATCAACAGAAGTGCTATTTGGAAAGTCACATCCATTAATGGAAACAACAAAACTGGTATAATTACCAGGGGCTAAATTTGTCAAAACAATCTCACCATCTCCATTAGAAGTATAATTAGTTCCAGTCTCTGAGTTGAAACTAACCACATAATCAGTATTTGGCATAAGGTTAGAAATAACAATTTCTCCAGTTTGACCGCCATCACATGACGCAGGGTTTGCTGCTTCAACCTCATAGTCTAAAGGTTCACCTTCAATTACCCATTCGCATAGTTGCTCATCGAAAGTAGCAAGCTCATAACATTCTAAACCTGTTGGTTCGTTTGGTTGAGTTCCAGAAATTTCCCACTCGCAGGTTTCTTCGTCAAATATTGCTGTTTCGTAACAAGCTATTTCAGGTTCAGCTGGGTTGGTGCTCGAGCCAGAAATCTCCCACTCACAGGTTGTACTGTTGAAAGATGTAGTTTGACCACATTCTAAGTCAGTAGGTTCTTCTGGCTGAGTTCCAGAAATTTCCCATTCGCAGGTTTCTTCATTAAACGTAGCTGTTTCATAACAAGCTGTTGATGGCTCACTTGGGTTTGAACCTGTTCCTGAAATCTCCCATTCGCAGGTTGTAGGATTAAATGATGCGGTTTGACCACATTCTAAATCTGTGGGTTCTTCTGGTTGAGTTCCTGATATTTCCCATTCACACGTTTCCTCATTAAACGTTGCTGTTTCGTAACAAGCCGTTTCACTCGGTGGAGGTACTTCTGAAACTGTTATGGTAATTTCGGTAGTCTCGGCACATTCTGCACTAGCATCCGGAGTAAAAGTATAAGTTGTTGTTTGCGTATTATCTACAACAGCTGGGTTCCAAGTTCCTGTTATACCTTCAATTGACGTAGTTGGTAATGTTGGGGGACTTTGATTTTCACAAATCTCTTCCGGGATAGAAAATGTTGGTTCATTAGCTTTTTCTACAATTACTCTAATTACCTCGGAGATACAAGCGCCACCTTCAGGGCTAATGGTGTAATCAACAAATCCACTGTTACCATTAATAACCGTTAGATTATCTGTAATGCTTGTACCGCTTCCATTGGTTGCACCACTAACATTATTTGCGCTGGCAGTCCATGTGTAATTTCCTAAAACAGGTGTTGATAATATCTCAATGTCAACATCATCTGACTCACAAATGGTAATTTCAGCAGGCATATCAAATGTGAACTCCGTTCCGTCATCGTCGTCAATTGCAACTGAAGGTGTCCATCTAAAGATAGTTCCAGTTCCTGGACCAGCAGTTTGTGATGGAGTTCCTCTTACTCCTGGCCACGCAAAAGTAGGTTTGTTATTAGGGTCATTACGCTGATTGTTGAAATTCATTGTGTTAGAAGTTCCTGAAGGAAGAGCTGTTGCGGCAAACGTGTTATTATTCCATAAATCTCCAGTGGTGGTTTTAGTTCTAGCTACAAAATCAGCATTACTATCGCCTCTAAGGCCAACTTGAATATTGTTGGTAATACTTCCTGAAGTATTCAATCGGGGATTACCAATTAAGTAGTGAAACTCGATGATATTAGATGTTTCATACAGTCGAATTTGAAAATGAAGGTAGTCCCTTGGGTCTCCTCCATTCACTCTTTTCCAATAAGAGTTGCTCCCTATCCAGTCGCCAGAATTACTGTAATCCCCAAAAAAGCGCGAACCCCATTGAAAGACGAGTACCCGGTTTGGAGCATTACCAAAAGCCCTTATGGATAACTGCGTATTTCCTTGTGTTTCTAAACCAGTTCCAAATGCGCTTATTGAATTATTGATGTGCGTTAATGGTTGTTGTCTAGTAGCAGCAGTGATAGATGGAGTACCAAATGCAATCCAACCGTTAAAATCCATTGAAATAGTAGTTCCAGCTGGAATTATTTCTCCACCGTAACAAAAGTCAAAAGGAATTTGGGTACTTGTCGGAGTATTGCCTCCAGGTGGGTTATTCGTTCCATTTGCCGTTCCACTCCATCCGCCTAAAGCTACATTCCCTAAAATAGCTTGATAAGTGCCAACTTCCTCTGAGAAAGCGTAATTCGAAACTTGAGAAATCGAATGGCTTGTAATAGTTATGAATAATATAATAAAAAGTATTTTTCGCATGGTAGTTTATCCTAGTTGCAAAGTTAACAAAACTCTCGATGATATGTTAGTGGGGCTAGCCCATCAATTTCAGGAATGATGTAGGATGTAAAGCTCAAGACTTATCAAATGAATTTCTCTAACATTTTCAAATTCTCCAAATTTGACCCAACCAACATAATTGATAAAGGGTTAAAAAGTTTAGCTTTGCAACATGAGTTTTGAGACAGTAAAAGCATTGCACATTATTTTCATGGTCAGTTGGTTTGCTGGACTATTTTATATTGTTCGCCTTTATATTTACCATACGGAGGCACAAGAAAGACCAGAAAATGAACGCGACATTCTTTCTAAGCAATTTGAATTAATGGAAAAAAAACTTTGGTGGATTATCACCACACCAGCTATGGTCTTGACCTTACTTTTTGGTATTTGGATGTTAGTTCTAGCACCATACTATTTAAAAATGGGCTGGATGCACTTTAAGCTTACTTTTGTCTTGCTCTTACTCGTTTATCACTTTGTCTGTCAGAAAATATTAGTTGATTTAAAAAACAAAAATTTCAAATGGACATCTAACCAACTGAGAATTTGGAACGAAGTAGCAACGTTGGTATTAGTTGCTGTGGTTTTTTTAGTCGTTTTAAAAGACAATCTAAATTGGATAAAAGGAACGGTAGGCTTTTTTGCAGTAGCGATAGGACTGATGTTGGGAATCAAATTGTATAAAAAAATTAGAGCGAAATAATGTTTATTGACACACATGCACATCTTTATTCCGATAAGTTTAAGGAAGATCGAACGGAAATGATTCAAAGGGCTTTGGATGCAGGGGTAAATCGATTATTCTTACCTAACATAGACGAAAATTCAATCGAAGGCATGGAGTTATTGGTTAAACAATATCCAAACGTTTGTTACTCCATGATTGGCATTCACCCTTGTGATGTGCGAAAAGATTGGCAAACACAATTAAAAACTATTCAATCCAAGTTTATTAAAAATCATCATATTGCCATAGGGGAAATCGGAATAGACCTATATTGGGATAAATCGCTTGTTTCAGAACAAAAAGAGGCTTTTGCAGCACAAATAAAATGGGCGATATCAGAAAAATTACCCATAGTGATTCATGCGCGAGATTCTTTTACTGAAATTTTTGAAGTGGTAGATATATTAAATGATGATGACCTAACAGGAGTTTTTCATTGTTTTACTGGGACAAAAGAACAAGCAGAAAGGATTTTAAATTATGGTGGTTTTAAATTGGGTATAGGAGGAGTGGTAACCTTTAAAAATAGTGGTTTAGACAAGGTTTTAGCATCTGTTCCTTTAACCGAATTAGTTTTGGAAACAGATGCTCCGTATTTGGCTCCAAGTCCATATAGAGGAAAAAGAAATGAAAGTTCTTACATTCCTTTGATAGCAGAAAAACTTTCGGATATTTACGCTTGTTCTGTTGAGGAAATTGCGAAAATCACAACAAGGAATGCGCTTTCTGTTTTTAAACTAAGTGAAGATGAATAAATGTAAGATTTTACTTTTATATACAGGTGGTACAATTGGTATGATAGAAGACCCTGAGACTGGTGCGCTTCTAGCATTTGATTTTGATCATTTGTACGAACAAATTCCAGAGTTAGCACGAATTGACGCACAACTTGAGGCCGTTTCTTTGGATGAGCCCATCGATTCGTCGGATATGTCTCCAGCTATTTGGAAGCGAATTGCCAACCAAATTTTTGAGTCGTATAATGACTACCAAGGTTTTGTCATTTTACATGGCTCGGATACAATGGCTTATACAGCTAGTGCTTTGAGCTTTATGCTTCAAGGCTTAAAAAAACCAGTCATTTTAACAGGTTCACAATTGCCCATTGGAACCATAAGAACAGATGGGAAAGAGAACCTTATAACTGCCCTAGAAATTGCAGCTACCTCTAACAAAGAAGGTGTTCCATTAATTCAAGAAGTGGCGATTTACTTTGAATATACACTTTACAGAGGCAATAGAACAACCAAGGTTTCTGCCAATGCATTTGAAGCATTTCAAAGTCCAAATTATCCGCTTTTAGCAGAAGCTGGAATTACTATTCAGTATAATTTTAATGCTTTATTTACCTCAGATTATAAAGATTTACACCTTAATACAACGATGGACGAAAGGGTAGCTTTGTTAAAAATTTTCCCTGGTTTTTCTCCAACGGTTTATAGAGAACTTTTTGATCCATCAAAGGTAAAAGCAATTGTCTTAGAAACATTTGGTTCAGGAAACGCACCAAGAGACGAGCGACTCTACAAACTCATAGAGGAATATGTAAAAAACGATGGTATTGTGATAAACGTCACGCAATGTTTCTCAGGTTCGGTTGACCAAGGTAAGTATGCAAATAGCACAATGTTCAATCACCTTGGGGTCATAAGTGGAAGAGATATAACAACTGAAGCTGCTATAACAAAAATCATGTATCTTTTGGGTAATTCTAACTCTATATCTGCTGTAAAAGAAGATTTTAGAAAGAATATTGTTGGCGAAATAAGTTAATGATAATGAAACTAGAAGTTTGTCAATTTTCAGAAAGTGATGTACTTATTATCGAAAAAATAGCGAGGGATACTTGGCCAAATACATTTGCAAATATACTTTCTGAAGAGCAAATTGAGTACATGTTAAACTGGATGTACAACCCTAGTTTACTAGCAAAGCAAATGAATGAAGGGCATCTTTTTTTTGGAGCAAAAACTAAAGATAAATGGCTCGGCTTTATTGGAATGGAAGTTGTTTCTCAAAAAGATAAAGTACAACAATTAAAAATTCACAAGCTTTATGTATTGCCTGATAACCAATCAAAAGGAATTGGTTTTTTGTTAATGCAAAAGGCAATAGAAGTAGCTAAGAATCAGAATGTTTTTTCAATTACCTTAAATGTAAATCGTTTTAATAAAGCGCTTGATTTTTACCTTCGATTGGGAATGACCATTGAAAAAGAAGAGAATATCGATATAGGTAATGGCTTTTGGATGGAAGATTATGTCCTACGATTGGATTTGTAAGCAACTAATTTTTCTTCTTGAAACCTATTTAAACTAAATTCCAAATACCAACATCCCCATTGAAAAATAAATAAACAAACCAACCACGTCATTCATAGTGGTGATAAATGGTCCTGTTGCTACAGCAGGGTCAATACCGTATTTGTGAAGAATTAATGGGATAAGCGTGCCCAATATCGCTGCGAAAACAATTACTGTAAATAAAGCAAGACTAACTGTGATGCCTAAAGTAGGGGATTCTAACATCCAGGTAACTAAAAAGATAACACTTCCACAAATAAGTCCATTTAACAAACCAAGTAATGCTTCTTTTTTTACTCTGCTTAAAATGGTAGTAAATTGATTTGTGCCATTTGCTAAAGATTGCACAACAACAGCACTTGATTGTACACCAACATTTCCGCCCATTGCGGCAACTAGAGGAATAAAAAAGGCTAATGCTGGGATTTTTCCAATTTGTACTTCAAAATTACCGATGACCTGAGCACCTAAAATTCCTCCAAACATTCCAATAAATAACCATGGCAGACGAGCACGAGATAATCGCCAAACACTCGCATTGGCTTCTACGTTTTCAGAAATACCAGACGCCATCTGAAAGTCTTTATCCGCTTCTTCTCGAATTAAATCTACGATGTCGTCAATTGTTATTCTTCCAACTAATTTTCTTTGTAGGTCAACAACAGGAATACTAACCAAATCATATTTATCCATTAGTCTTGCTACCTCTTCACCATTGGTGTTGGTGGTTACCGATATGATATTAGTTTCCTGATAGAGGTCTTTTATTTTGGTTTTTGGATTTGCAAAAAGCAAAGACTTTAATGATAATAACCCAACAAGCTTATCGGAATCATCTACTACGTAAATAGTATAAACTTTTTCCACGTCTTCGGCTTGTCGGCGTAATTCGACAATACATCTTGTAACTGCCCAGTCTATTTTTGCTTTTATAAACTCCGTTTGCATCAATCCCCCAGCGGTGTCTTCATCATAATTTAGAAGCTCCACTAAGTCGGCTGCATCCTCTTCGTTCATTTCGGCAATTACCTCTAGCTGCCTTTTCGTCGAAAGCTCTCCAAGAATATCAGCGGCATCATCAGAGTCAAGGTTTTCAAGTTGACTAGCAATTTGTTTGGCATCAAAGGAGTTGATAAACTTTTCTCTTACTTCCTCTTCAAGCTCCATTAAAACTTCTCCTTGAAGTTCATCATCTAGATGTCTAAAAACAAACTTTGCTTGTTCATTTTCAAGTTCATCTATGATTTCAGCAATATCTGCGGGGTGCAAATGAATGATGCGCTGGTCAATATAAGAGGTGCTTCCTTTGGAGGCCATCTCTCTTATTTCTTCTAAGAATTCTTTGGTTAATTCAAAGCGCATTTCAGTGAAGTTTGTGCAAAGATAGCGAAATATACAGTTTGAATAATTTTAACTGTTTTAAATGTCTTCAAACCTGCTATATTCAATGATTTTTTTGATAAATCCAGAACGATGCCAAATTAAAACTCCTGACAGGTACATGCAAAAATCATTTTTTTAGAGTTTTTTCACAAGTAAATTAATCAAATACTTTTTCACAAGATTGACTGTTAGCGAGTAATTTTGTATTTTTCATCCATGAATAAATTATTTGATAAATATGGAAAAAATTTAGCTTTAATCGTTTTAGTTCTTTCCCTATTGATAATGAGCTACATCATATATGAGTTAGCGATGACTAAAAGAAACATTGCTACAAACTATGTTGCTAATGTAAAAGAGCAAATTCATCACGAATTAGATAAGTTTTTTGTTCCTATTAGTACACAGTTGAAAACAACAGCACAACAACTTAGTCTTAGAAATATTCATGATTTAGAGCCAAGAAAAATTAAACGCTTGCTCTTACCTGTTATTGATAATTACCCACAGATTTCTTCTATTAGTTTAGAAACAGAAGGAGGGTTTGATTTTGATATTATAAGAAATAATAAACAAGAGAATTACTTTATTCGCTATATTGATTCTTCTGGGTTAAAGCCAATTTTTGCTGAATCAAACTTTAACTACAAACTAAATGATGTAAAGCTAGACACCAACCAAGTTAAAGAGGAGTTCATTATTGCTGCAACAACAAAGCGAAAACTTCCAGAAAATAAATCTAATGACCTGACAATTCAATGGTTAGATCCGGATTTTCTTACTTCTACAAATAAGCTTGGGGTTACTGCACTTATTTTCTGGCCTAATGGTGGTCCGAAAAAAGAAAGGGTAATGCTTGCTGTTGATATTGAACTAAAGCATATAACATCATTTGTGCAAAAAATTGTCCCTTCGCCAAACGGGCATTTAATGTTGCTAAGTAACGACCGAGAAACGGTTATTGGAAAACCAAGAACACTTTCTAAAGCGAGAGAAATTGAAGATAATACCCTCATGAATTTTACTGAAATAGGCAATGAATATTTAAAATATGTTGTGCTTGAAGCTCAGCATGAACGTCCTTTTTCGTGGCGAATGAACGGCAGTAAATGGTGGGGAGCAATTCAGGCAATAAATCTTTCTAAAACGAATCAACTTTACGTTGTATCATCATTGCCTGAAAAGGATTTTCTTAAAGAAATAAATGAGGCGCAACAACTTTTAATTGGTGGTTTCTTTGGCATTTCTTTATTGACTTTACTCATTGTAAGGAGCCATACGGTTCAACGAAAGCAAAAGCAAATCTTAATCGAAAAAAATGCAGAAATAGTTAAGCAAAGTAATATTATTGAGAAAAAAAATGAAGAAATTTTAGCTTCAATCAACTATGCTAAACGAATTCAGCAGGCTATTCTTCCCCCTAGTAAGTTGATAAATGAAGTTTTGCCTTCTTCCTTCGTTTTGTATTTACCTAAGGATATTGTTGCAGGAGATTTTTATTGGATTGAAAAAGTGGAAGACAAGCTTTTTGTTGCTGCCGCAGATTGCACTGGTCATGGTGTGCCAGGTGCAATGGTAAGTGTTCTGTGTCATAATGCTTTGTCAAGATGTGTGCGAGAATTAAAGCTAACTTCTCCGGCTGCTATTCTAGATAAAACCAGAGCAATTGTTATTGATGAATTTTCTCAAAGTATAGAACAAGTGAATGATGGAATGGATATCTCCTTGATAACAATTAATATGCAAACAAATAAAGCGCAATGGGCAGGAGCAAATTGTCCACTTTGGATTATGCGACAAAAGAATAATGATGAACATAATTTATTAGTATTGAAGCCGGATAAACAACCCGTAGCAAACTTCGTAAGTATGGAACCTTTTACAAATCATGAAGTTACTTTGCAAAAAGGAGATAAGTTGTATTTATTCTCTGATGGCTTTCAAGATCAGTTTGGTGGGGAAAATAATAAAAAGTACAAGGTAGGACGACTAAAGAAATATATATCAAGTCTTTCCAGTAAACCAATGTCTGCGCAAAAGGAACTTTTTGAGCGTGAGTTCTATTCTTGGAAAGGTGAATTAGAACAAATTGATGATGTTTGTCTAATCGGAATTGAAATAGAGTGAGGTAATTATTTTGGGATTTTTTTATTTCCATATCTGGGCAATGAACCGAATAAA
>SKGS01000251.1 GCA_007117355.1 Lishizhenia sp.
GAGTAGGGAAGAGGTAGATGAAAAACTACAAGGTATAATGTCTGATATTCATCAACAATGTGTGAAATTCGGGAAAACTGAAAATGGTAAAATTGACTACGTAAAAGGAGCAAACATTGCTGGTTTTGTTAAGGTAGCAGACGCAATGCTTGATTTAGGTGTGGTGTAATATGAAAGACCAACTTTTTTAAAGAAACAAAAAAATAATAATTCGAGATTTTTTTTGAACGCAGACTTTAATCTGTGGTTGTTTAAGATTGATTTCAGCGCCTAAAAATAGATGGTAAATTGCGATTCTATGATAAATAGCAGTTTTCATTTATCCAATGGGCGAAAAAATGTAGTGGTGAAAATTTCATCCTTTGAAAAAAATTGTAGATTTGTGAACAATTAGTACAAAAATCAAATTTAGAAAAATGAATAGTCAAATTTCAGTATTGGTCAATAAGTATTTAATAGCAGGAGTTATAGCCGTTTTTGGTTTGGTAATGCTTATTATTGGTTTACAAAGTGACCAAGACAGTTTATTCATGATTGCCGCAATTAACCTTTTTATAGGAGGTGTTCTAGCTGTGTTGTTTAGTGCTGGAATTCTTAAGCGAAATGTGGTAATGGCCATTGGTAGTGTTTGTATATTAATTACAGTTTATATTGGCTACAGTACATACGTATCGGTTAAAAAAACCATAGCTCATATCGAAGCTAGAGAAAAATCAGAAACCCTTGTTCGTTTTAACTTAACACAAATTCGAGATATTCAGAGAGCACATAAAAGTACGCATGGAAGATATGCTAAAGATTGGGAAGAATTGATTGAATTTTTTAATACTGGTAAAGTTCGTGTGATTGAAGCAGAAAAATCTGTCCCAACCATTCGTTTAACTCGCGAAGAGGTGAAGATTATCTATAAAGATAACAGACCTATGGACAGAAACATGACTGAGCAAGAAGCAGCAATCTTAGCAAGTTTAGGAAATCCAACGAACAACCCTGAATTAGACGGATTTAAGCGTGATACGTTAATCAAGCCTTTCAAAGCTGAGTACCTAGGGAATATTAATCGTATAAAAGAACGTCAGCGATTAGGTTTGGGCGAATTTCAAATTGAAAAGTTGCGTTATATTCCTATGACAGATCCAAAAGAAGAGTGGACAATCGATACGCGTGATAGTCTGATTTATGCGGGAGATACTATTCCATCAATAAGAGTAGAAGGTTTAGAGCCAGTGCCATTGTTTGAAAATAGTAAAAGACAAATTGTTGGATTTGGAAATGTTCAATCCAACTCGGATAAAGCTACTTGGGAATAAAAAGTTGCAGTGGAAGATATAATAATCACATTTTTAATTTCGGAAACCTCAGTGCATGTAGCTGAGGTTTCTCGTTCTACAAAGGTTATTCAACGACAACATTTTCATCGTTTTACAGCTTTTAGGGAGCACGACTACAAATCGGAATTATCTTCCGTTATTGAGCAATTGAAATGGAATTGGCAAAATGATAATATTGTTCTTGCATGGTGCACCAACAAAGCTACTTTGGTTCCTGCGAAGGTAATGGGGCAAGTAAGTATAGAGGAACTTTCTAGTTTTCTTTTTGGTGATACAATTGAAAAAAAGAACCTAGATTACAATCGTTTACCGGAATTAGATGTGGTAAATATTTTTGAAATTCCGTTGTGGGTAAAATCTTTTTTTGTTATCAAATTCCCTCTAATCACGATAGTTCACGAACAAACTGCAGCTTTAAGAGCTCATTTCGAAACATCAAATTTTAAGTTTAAGCTTGAAGTTTCTATTAATGAAGACTATCTTTCACTTTATTGCATAGAAAATAATGAGTTGAAATTCTCGAATAATTTTGAGTTTCAGACGGCTGAGGACATTGTTTATTACATAGTTTATGTGCTAAAACAAAAGTCTTTTGAAGAAAAAACAGTCACTTTGACTTTTAGTTCTTATATAGAAGAATCGAGTGATGTAATAAAGAAAGCTATTCATTTGCTAGAATCCAATAAATTAGTTCCAAATTTGAAGATTCAATCTACTACTAAATCATCCTTTCTAAATTTACTGACATGCGTATAATTAGTGGAAAATTAAAGAGTTTTAGATTTTCACCACCAAAAGGATTTCCATCTCGTCCAACAACAGATTTTGCAAAGGAAGCTTTATTTAACGTATTGGAACATCGTTTTTCGCTTTATGATTTGGAAATACTTGATTTGTTTGCTGGAACGGGAAGCATTTCATTAGAGTTTGCCTCTAGAGAAGCAGGAAATATTACAGCTATTGAAAAAGATTTTCGATGCGTTAAATTCATACAAGGATTGACTAAAAAGTATGAAGTAGATGAAGCGGTTTCTGTTTTAAAGTCTGATGCTATTTCTTTTTTACAAAAAACAACTGTTCAATACGATATTATTTTTGCTGATCCACCTTTCGCTGATAAAATTCATGAAACAATAGTGAGTATCGTGAAAGAACGAGCATTATTAACAGAAATTGGTTTGTTGATTATCGAGCATGGGCAAGAGACCAAATTAGAGAAATTAGAAGGTTTTCAAGAAGCAAAACGCTACGGGGGAGTGTATTTCAGCTTTTTTAAATTTTAAGTCAAGGAAAAATCTAAGCGGTTTTTAACGATGATAATTGCGTTAAAATTAGTCTAAACACTTGTTTTTATCGAATTTATATTGTATCATTGTCTTAATCAAGACGTTTAACATGGCTCATTTATATTTAGTACCTCACGATTTTTCAACTGTAGCAGATGCTGCATTTGAGCATGCTTTTTTCTTAGCTAACCCTAGAAAAGCAGCTATAAAATTGTTACATATTGTTAGTGACAAATCTAAAATTGTAGCAGCAGAAGAGAAGCTGAAAGCTGTTGTAGAAAGATTTGCTGATAAAAACGTAGAAGGCTTAGAGGTTTCTGTTTTAGCTCGGGCAGGAAGCATTTTTGATGATATCGGCGGAATTGCAGAGGAGTTAAAAGCCCAGTTAATTGTTATGGGAACGCACGGAGCGAAAGGAATGCAAAAACTTTTTGGTTCTCATGCCATAAAAGTAGTGACTTCTACTTCTGTTCCTTTTTTAGTTGTTCAAGAAACTACTCCGCCGAGCAAAATCAATACAGTAATTGTTCCTATTGATACATCGAAAGAAAGTTTACAGATTATAAACGTCGCTTCGTACATATCTGCTTTATTCGACTCTAAAATTTATATTCTTGCTGAAAAGCAATCTGACCCAAGACTAGCGCAACAATTAAAAGTCCGTATTTCATTGGTTAATAAAGACTTTAACGAGAAGAAAATAGATTCAGAAGTTGTAATGTTGGAATCTTCTAGTCCTTTTCAAAAGAAAATCAGGAATTTTGCTAAAGAAAATGGTGCTGAACTTATTGCTTTTGCTTATCATTCTGATAGCTTATTCCCGCAATTTGATGGTTATGCACAATCATTAATTACTAACAAAGAAGAAATTCCATGTTTGGTGATTAATTCGAAGCTTTTATCGAAGTTGTATTATTGATGAGGGGGGCTACCCCAACTTCTCCGAAATATCCACCATTTGCTTTTCTTCCACTGTCGCTTGGAATAAGTGTTTGCGTGGGAAAGAAAATAGTTTGCCAACAATGTTCGGTGGAAATTTTTCTAGAAGTGTATTGTAGAGCGTAACGGACATGTTGTAACTTCTTCTTGATGCAGAAAGTTGTTCTTCTATTTCAGAAATTGAACGTTGTAAATGCAATACATTTTTGCTTGTTTTGAGGTCAGGGTAGGCTTCCACAGCAATCATAACCTGATTGATTTCCTGAGATAGTTCATTATTCAATCTGACTTTTTCATCTTCAGCATTACAAATAACCGCTTGGTTTCTGAGTAGTGTAATACGTTCTAATACATCTTTTTCATGCTTCATTGCACCTTGCACAGCACCAACAAGCGAAGGAATCAAATCGTAGCGCTTTTTTAACATTACATCAATATTGGCAAAAGCATTTTTCGCTTTATTCTTTAAGGAAACAAATTTATTATAGGTTGATAAAACATATAAAGCAATGATTCCCAATATAATTAATCCTGTCATTTGCGTAGTTTAAGCGTTTTTGTATTTATGCTATTTTTCTATAAATCTAATAACTTTTGAGTCAATAACAAATTTGAAAGCAATAACTTAGTTCCCTCCTTGTTCCATTCTTCGTTGACGCTGCATTGGATTTTCTCTTGTTTTTTGCTCTTTAAATATGTTAAACCTAGTTGGCTCAGTTTTCCGTGGCCAGTGGTTATTACTCAAGTCTGTATCTGCTGTTTCTAAAAAAGGGTCTAATTCGAATGAAACAACTTCTTGTTCAAACCAGAAAACTTTGGATATAGCGTAGTTGTCCATTTTCCAAACTTCCGCAGGAATACGAATTATGTCAGAACTACCATCAATAAAATTAACTTTGATTATAAGTGGCATTACGAGGCCTCCAATGTTGTCAAAACTTAACTCATAAAAATGAAGTCCTTTGTTTAATAAATCTAATTGTTCAGGAGTAAGTTTTCGTTTAAAGTTTTGGTAATCTTTCAAATCTAGTTCATCTACCTTATAGATGTCGCGCAGATTGTAAAAATCCAGAAGACTTGGGTCTAATTCTGTTTGAGTTTGTTCGATTTCCGTTTTATTTCTGGTAAATCCAATGTGCTCTGGTGAAGCTTCGCTTTGTTCTTTTTTCCAAGCTTTTTCAATTTCTGGATTATTGGTGTTTAACTGAAACCAGCGTACATTTGAAATAGCAATATCGACATGGTCAGTAGTGTAAAACCAACCTCTCCAAAACCAGTCCAAATCCACCGCTGATGCATCTTCCATTGTGCGAAATAAATCCGCTGGGGTAGGGTGTTTAAATGCCCATCTTTCGCAATAGGTTTTAAACGCATAATCAAACAATTCACGACCCATTATCGTTTCTCTTAGGATATTTAGTGCTGTAGCAGGCTTGCCGTACGCGTTATTTCCGAACTGCCAAATAGATTCAGAGTTCGTCATAATTGGTGAAATAAATTGTTTGTCACCACCCATGTAATCAGTAATTAAATGAGCTGGTCCACGACGAGAAGGGTAGCCACGCTCCCATTCTTGTTCAGTAAGGTATTGCACAAAAGTATTTAAACCTTCGTCCATCCAAGACCATTGACGCTCATCTGAGTTAATAATCATGGGGAAAAAATTATGACCCACTTCGTGAATGATTACACCAATCATACCATATTTTACGCGTTCAGAATACGTTCCATCGGCTTCTGGTCTTCCTCCGTTAAAAGAAATCATAGGATACTCCATACCGATTAATTTTGTGTGAACAGAAATGGCAACAGGGTAGGGGTAGTCTATGGTGTATTTAGAATATGTTTTTAAGGTATGGGCAACAACTTTTGTAGAATATTTTTCCCAAAGCGGATTTCCTTCTTTTGGATAAAGGGACATAGCCATGACTGTTTTGTCTCCAATTTTTACAGCTTGCGCATCCCAAATAAATTTTCGGGAAGAAGCAAAGGCAAAATCCCTTACATTTTCAGCCTTAAACTTCCATGTTTTTGTGCCGGTCTTTTTGTTTTTTTCGTTTTCCTCGGCTTCTTCTTGATTGATAATAAATACTGGATTATCGAAACTAGTTCGTGCTGCTCTTAATCTATTTCGTTGTTCAGTCGTAAGCACTTGTGACTCGTTTTGAATAGTACCTGTTGCGGTTACAACATGGTCTTCAGGAACAGTAATTGATACATCATAATCGCCAAAAGGCAACGTAAACTCTCCACGCCCTAAAAATTGTTTGTTTTGCCAACCTTCCACGTCATTATATACGCACATTCTAGGGAAAAACTGAGCGATGGTATAAAGGTAATTATCTTCTTCTTCAAAATATTCAAAGCCAGAGCGACCACCAACTTTCATTCTATCATTGATGTTATACCACCAGTCAATAGAAAAAGTAATTCTGCTTCCAGGCTTAAGAGGTTGGTCTAAATCAATGCGCAACATAGTTTTGTTAATAGCGTATTTCATTGGTTTGCCGTTCGTCGCTTTAACATCCTGAATTTTAAATCCTCCATCAAAATCAAACATTCTTCTTTGAATAGATTCTATGGTTTTAAAGTCCTCCATTTTCTCAACGGTAATTAACTTACTGTCAGATTCTCTTGCGCGCATATTTTGGTCGAGTTGCACCCATAAATACTCCAATTGGTCAGGCGAATTATTGATGTATGTAATGCGTTCTTTTCCTGTAATACGTTGTTTTTCATCGTCTAAAACAAGGTCGATAACATAATTTGCTTGTTGCTGATAGTATTCATGACCTGGTGCTCCTGACGCTGTTCGAAAAGAATTTGGCGTTGGTAGCTCCTGGTACATTTGTCGAAATTTATTTTTATTGCCATTCTCCTCTTGTGCATAAATCAGTGAGAAAAATAAAATTACAAACGCTAATGCGACAATTTTTTTCATAATCAATCTTTAGTTATAAGCTAATATTCGTTTGGTTTGATGCGGAAGAAAAGATAAATACACCTTACCTTTTTCAGTAAACACAGTTAATTTATTTTGTTGGTCTTCAAAATAGTTCATGAGAAGGTCAAAGGTGATATCCACTTTTTCAGGTTGCTCCATTTTTCTTGAAACGAGGTAAAAAATGACTTCGTCTTTAGTATTGACTTCCATACCAACTAATTCTAATATTATGGAATTTCCTTCTTTTTCTATGATAAAATGAGTGGTGATTAATTTCTCTAGTTTTTGCATCTCAGCCGGTTTGTTGATACAATCCTCAAGTTTTGGTATGGTATGACCGATTTTTTCCATGTATTCTTCTACATCATGACCAGTAGCACGAATAGAAATTTCAAACCGACTTTTTTCCTTGTTGAACTGCATTTCTGCAAAAGCGAAGTAATATTCATGGGCATTACCCAAAAAAGAAAAGGCAAAAATTACAACGATGCATATAGATTTTATAAACATGGGGGTGAAATTAATTAAAATATAAAGAATAATGGAAACCGTTGAAACGCTTTTCGGTTGGTTTTGTCAAATTAACTTTCAAAAACCTTACCAATTAATTCATTCTCATTTTGAATATTGGTAAATGGAAGAAGCTTTTTATTTCTTTTTTGAATTCCCAAGATAACATCGCTGTATTTTATGGAAAGCGATAATTCATGAGATGTAAGCAAAATTATTTTATTTTCTTCGTGCGCAATATTATATAACAACTGCATGATTTTTAGTCGATTTGGGTAGTCTAAGAATGCAGTGGGTTCGTCCAGTAAAATCATTTTAGTTTCTTGACATAAGGCTTTAGCAATTGATGCCATTTGACGTTCTCCATCACTTAATTCGCTAGTACTTCTATTTTCAAGATGTTGAATCCCAACCTTTTTAAGGGTTGAAGTTATTATTTGTTCATCTTTATTTGTTATCCGGTGGATTAAATTGGTGTATGGCGTTCTACCTAAACCAACATATTCTTTTACCGATAAATAGGAGAGGCCATCAAATTTAGATGCTACATGACTAAACAGTCTTAGTTTTTCTTTTGCCGAATAATCTGAAATACTTTTATTGTCGAAAGTTAGTTGTCCTTTTAGTGGTTTATGAATTCCTAAAACGGTATTAATAAACGATGTTTTTCCAGCGCCATTTGCACCAACTAAAACTACAAGCTGCCCAGGTTCAATAGAGAGTTTCTCTACTTCAAAAAGTTTTTGCTGAAAGCCTATATGTAAAGAGTTGGCCTGTAACATTAAAATCGTTTAATAATTATCCAAATGATTATTGGCGCCCCGATGAGCGCTGTAATTGCATTTAAAGGTAAAATGAAATAGGGCAGGGACAGCTGCATCAAAATATCACAAAGCACCAATAGAATACCACCACCAAGGGCTGAGCCAATTAGAAGTTGTCCATGATTGGCTGATTTGTAAATAAACTTTATGATGTTGGGAACAATTAACCCAATAAAAGCAATAGGGCCACAATAGGCTGTAACTACACCAGTTAATATTGCAGTGATTAAAATTAATAAAAGTCGCACTTGTTTTAAATTCACCCCAAGAAGTTTGGCGTCTTGGTCACCTAATACAAGGATATTTAGCGGTTTTATTAAAAATATGGTTAATATCAGTCCGGTAGTGATAAATAAAATCAAGTATTTCAACTGCTCTGGACTGCTATTTTGTAATGAACCAAAACTCCAAAGTAAAAATACTTTGATGTCTTCAGGATTGCTGTAGGATTGAATAACATTTACTAGCGCTCCTGCAAAGCTTCCAAGCATTATTCCCACTAGCAACAACGATACTTTGGACCGAACATACAACGAACATAAAACAATTATTGCTCCTGCTATCAATGCTCCTATAATAGCTGAACCAAAAATGCCAGCGTAAGAGGAAAAGAACTGCAGACCTGTCATTGTTGTTATGGCTACAGCCAAACTTGCACCAGAATTAATTCCTAAAACATAAGGTCCAGCTAGAGGATTTTGGAAAAGTGTTTGCATTAAAAGACCTGAAACAGCTAGTGCCATTCCGGCAAAAACTGCTGTTAACACACGAGGAATTCTAAAAATACGCACTGTAAGTTCTTCAGAATCGTTTGGGTTATAGTCAAACAGACTTTTCCAAATGGACGACCACGAAACATCTAAACTTCCCAAGCTTATGTCGTAAATAACTAAAAATAAAAGGACAACCAATAACACATAGCTTTTATGAACATTGAAATAGCTTTTTACAACCATGTTATTGGAAAATAATTTTTGGTTTCAAAACTAAGAAAAAATACTGGAAGTGGTTTTTGGGCGGGAGCCGCTTCGCTGAAAGATGTTAGACATTAGACTAAAGATGTTGGATTAAAGATGTTAGTCTAATAGACTAAAGATGTTAGATTGATGTTTGACGATTTATCTAACCTCTAATGTCTAACCTCTTCCCCCTAAATCCTATCAAACCCCACATACGGAACCAAAGCTTCAGGTATTTTAATTCCTTCTGGCGTTTGGTGGTTTTCCAATAAGGCAGCAACAATTCTAGGAAGTGCTAGTGCGCTACCGTTCAACGTGTGACATAAGTGCGATTTTTTATCTGACGACTTAAATCTTAACTTTAATCGATTAGCTTGAAATGTTTCAAAAAGAGAGACTGAGCTAACTTCTAGCCATCTTTCTTGAGCTGCTGAATAAACTTCAAAGTCATAAGTAATAGTGGAAGTAAAACCTAAATCACCACCACAAAGTCTAAGGATTCTATAGTGAAGCCCGAGTTTTGTTAAAAGTGTTTTAACGTAATTCACCATTTCTTCAAGTGCCTTATTTGAGCGCTCAGGATGTTCAATTCTAACAATCTCTACTTTGTCGAATTGATGTAGTCTATTTAGACCGCGAACATCTTTTCCATATGAACCAGCCTCACGACGGAAACAAGGAGTGTAGCCACAAATCTTGATAGAAAAATCCTCGTTTGGAATTAATACATCACGATACATGTTTGTCAAAGGAACTTCAGCTGTAGGAATTAAATAAAAATCATCTTCTGTAACATGATACATTTGACCTTCCTTATCAGGTAATTGTCCTGTACCAATTCCACTAGCTTCGTTGACTACCAAAGGTGGAATAAATTCTTCATACCCTTGTTTATCAGCTTCATCTAAAAAGAAGTTAATCAATCCCCTTTGTAGTTTAGCTCCTTTACCTTTATAAATTGGAAAACCAGCACCAGTAACTTTAACACCTAATTCAAAGTCAATTAATCCGTATTTTTCTGTAAGTTCCCAATGAGGTAAGGCATCTTCTGATAAATTAGGTTTCGTTCCATGTTCTTCAACAACCTCATTGTCTGCTTCACTTGTACCAGATGGAACAATATCTTGAGGAATATTTGGTAATTCGTAAAGTAATTCTTGAATATGCTTTTCAAAGTTACTAGCCTCTTTTCTTAATACTTGTTCTTGTTCTTTGAGCTCAACGGTTTTAGATTTAGCCGCATTCGCCAAATCCTGTTTTCCTTCTTTGAATAAAATCCCAATTTCTTTAGAGATTTTGTTACTTTCAGCCTGTATATCTTGAAGTTTTTGGATTGAAGAACGCCATTGCTTGTCTGTTTTTAAAATATTGCTAACAATTTCAGTTACATCTAATCCTCTTTTTTTTAGACCATCAATGATGACTTCACTATTCTCTCTAATTCTGGTAATTTCTAACATATCAAATTGGCTTATTTTGCAAAGCTAGGAATTTTTTCTCTTAAATGTTTAATGAGTTTGTTTGTAATAAAATAAAGACTGCAAAATATTTAAAAGGAATGAAGTATCTGTAAGTTCAAATACTTCATTTCTATTAACATCTGTTTAAATTATTTAATACAAACTTTTATAGTTTGCTATCCAGCTTGTATCGGTTACATCACGCAAAAGTTTGAAGAAACTAGTGTCTTCAAAATAATCTTGGTCGTAACCACGAACAGCATAAGTATTGACAATGTAGGTCTGTTGAGCTAAACTTGGTCTTGCTTCGCCATTGCTCCAACCAAAACCTTTACTGCCGTCGAAGGGATGTTCGACAAAGCGGATCTTCCATAGTGAATCAATAGCTGCTTTTATTCTTGAGAGAGGCATTTCAGACTCTTCATCACTTTCTACGAGCAAACCATTTTCTTCAAAAAAATTGCGAAATGTTCGAGTTCTTGGAATTGGCCATTTCCCAGTTCCAATGTTAAATAGTTCATGAATGCTTAGTGGTTGCTTGCTTGAAAAACGACCATTTCTATAATGAAAAATGGCAAATTGCATTAAGCCTCCGGTTGGAAGAATTCCAATTTTTACACCAAAGCTTACATGAGATGCCTCTGAATTTTTGGTACTTGGAAGCATACTTAGACAGCCTAAGGAAAAAATAACTAATAAATAGCGTTTTATGTAGGAACCTATTAGCATGTCTTTTAGTTCGTTTGCTCGAAGTTAAGTGCTTAAAATGAAATTGCCAAATATTCTATTTTGAAAATTTATTTAACCTAAACTTATTGGGTTAAAAAAACTATTTTATAGAAGTACAAACCTCTAACAACTAATGTTTGTTATAAAGTTCAGTAAATCCTAAGTGAACAAGTAGGGCGTGGTATAAAATTGCTGAGGATTTCAAACGTCTTAACATCTTAAAGTCCTAACATCTCAACATCTTTTCATCTATTTCCTACCTTTGCATCGTGAATAAAGGAATTCTATATATTTTGCTTTCGGGACTTTGTTTTATGGTCGTCAATGTTTTTGTGAAAATACTTGGATTAGGCCCAAATCAATCGTTGATTCCTGATATTCAGAAGTACCCTGTACCAGAGATAATTTTATTTCGCTCTTTTATCACCTTTGTGATGTGTTATGCCATAATTAGGTCTAAAAGACTTCCCTTTTTTGGTGTGAATAAAAAGTGGTTAGTGATTCGTGGTGTTTTTGGTACAGCTGCATTGACGTTATTTTTTTACACGTTGGACAACCTTCCGCTTGCGATTGCAACTACAGTTCAATACTTAAGTCCTGTTTTTACAGTAATCATAGCTGTATTTTTACTAAAAGAGAAAGTAAATAGAATTCAATGGCTATTTTTCTTTATTGCTTTCTCTGGAGTTGCAGCAATAAGTGCTTCCAAATACCTGAGTGATGATTTTTCTGTTACTGAAATAGCTCCAATTTGGGTACTAGCTGGATTTATATCTGCCATGCTTTCAGGTGTTTCTTACAATGCCATTGTAAAATGTAGAGATACGGATGCTCCAGTTACTATTGTTATGTATTTCCCTTTGATTGCAACCCCTATTATGCTGGTCATTTGTTTATTTGACCATGTTATCCCTCAAGGGATTGAATGGTTATTACTCATTATCATTGGTGTCTTTACACAATTTGCTCAAATTTTTATGACCAAAGCGTTACATGCCGAAAATACGGCTACTGTTACACCATTTAAATATTTTGGTTCAATTTACGCCTTTTTATTAGGACTGTTTTTATTTGGCGAAGTTATATCTTTATATGCTATCCTTGGTATTGCTTTAATTTTAATTGGCGTATTAGGAAATACGTATTTCAGAAAGAAAAGAGAAAAGAACAAGGCAATACCAAAAACAATGTGAAATTAGGAAACAAAAAAACGACGAGCATCAACTCGTCGTTTTTTAATAGAAGTATGTGATAAATTAATTATTCACTCAAAACATTTCTTGAAATAACAATCTTTTGCACCTCCGATGTACCTTCATAAATTTGGGTAATTTTTGCATCACGCATTAAACGCTCAACGTGGTATTCTTTAACAAAACCGTAACCTCCATGAATTTGTACTGCCTCTACAGTTTGTTCCATAGCCACAGTTGAAGCATAAAGTTTCGCCATAGCGCTAGCTTGATCGTAATTTTTACCATTGTCTTTTAACCAAGCTGATTTATGAACAAGCAAACGAGCAGTTTCAACCGCTGTAGCCATATCAGCAATTTTAAATGCAATCGCTTGGTGTTTATATATTTCTTTTCCAAAAGCCTTACGCTCTTTAGAATAAGCCACCGCTAAATCTAGCGCTCCAGAGGCGATTCCTAATGCCTGAGCAGCAATCCCAATCCTACCACCTGAAAGTGTTTTCATTGCGAATTTAAAACCAAATCCATCTTCTCCAATTCTATTTTCTTTTGGTACTTTCACATCGTTGAATAAAAGTGTATGTGTATCACTACCTCTGATACCCATTTTATCTTCTTTTGCTCCAACAATAAATCCTTCCATTCCTCTTTCAACTATGAAAGCGTTGATTCCTTTGTGACCTTTCTCTGGATCAGTTTGAGCGATTACAATATAAGTGGAAGCAGAACTACCATTCGTAATCCAGTTTTTCGTTCCATTTAATAAATAGTAATCTCCCATATCTTTAGCTGTTGTTCTTTGCGAAGTTGCATCCGAACCAGCCTCAGGCTCTGATAAACAAAAAGCCCCGATTTTTTCACCTTTCGCTAACGGAACAAGGTATTTTTGCTTTTGTTCTTCCGTTCCAAAAGTCTCTAAACCCCAACAAACAAGAGAGTTATTTACACTCATACAAACAGAAATTGAAGCATCTACTTTAGAGATTTCTTCCATTGCAATAACGTACGAAAGCGTATCCATACCGCCTCCACCATACTTTGGGTCAACCATCATTCCCATAAAACCAAGCTCACCTAATTGCTTGATTTGTTCTGCTGGAAAAGTTTGTGCGTTATCGCGTTCAATTACTCCTGGTTTTGCAACATTCTGTGCAAAATCTCTTGCAGCATCTCTTACTGCTAAATGCTCTTCTGAAAGTTCAAAATTCATATTAAGTGTGTTTAATTACTTTTAAGATGGCGTAAAATTAATGTTTAAATTTAAATTTCACTTCATTATTTATGTCATCTCTTAAAACTTCTATTTATTTTGAGAACAAAAATGAAAGAACTATACTTGCGATAATTATGGAGAAAAAACAAACGATGATTGGGTTGATGTCTGGAACCTCATTAGATGGACTAGATATTGTTTGTGTATCATTCTTAGAAAGTTCTAATGGTGATTATGATTTTGAAGTTCATTGTTCAGAAACTATTCCATATACCAATGATTTTGCACTTCGATTAGCTAATTGCTCTCATTTAAATGCAGAAGCTTTTTGTTTAATAGATCGTGAACTAAGTTTATATTTTGCTGAAAGTGTCAATGAGTTTATTATTCGTAATAATATAAATCGTTCTTCCATCACAGCGGTTGCAAGTCATGGACAAACAATTTTTCATCAACCAGAGAAAGGATTAACTGTTCAAATAGGAAATCATTGCTCGGCGGCTTTTCGTTCTGAATTGACTTGGGTTTGTGATTTTCGAGTGCAAGATGTGGTTTTAGGCGGAAACGGTGCTCCTTTGGTTCCTATTGGCGATGCTTTATTGTTTAAAGATAAAGCGGCAGCATTTCTAAATTTGGGTGGATTTTCAAATATTTCATTTCAATATAACAATAACTGGATAGCCTTTGATATTAGCCCAATGAATTTAGTATTTAACTATTTTGCTAGAAAGAACGGAAAAACATATGATAGAGGAGGGGAATTAGGTAGAAAAGGAAGACTCAATAATTCACTTTTTGAAGCACTAAATGATTTAGAATATTACAAACAAATTTTTCCAAAATCATTGGGGATAGAATGGCTGGAAAAACATTTTTTTTCGTGTTTAACTAATTTTGAGAATGAAAATGATATAATTACCTCATGCTACCATCATGTTGCATTTCAAATTTCAAAAACGCTCAATGAATATGAATTAAATTCTGTTTTTGTAACTGGTGGAGGGGCGAAGAATAGTTATTTTATCGAGTTACTAGAAAGTTATTATGATGGGCAAATTATCATACCTGAAAATCAAATAATCGAATTTAAAGAAGCTATAATTTTTGCATTTTTGGGATTACTGAAACTACAAGGTAAACCTAATGTTTTAGCTTCTGTAACTGGAGCTTTGAATGATCATAGTACAGGTATTGTTTATAATCAATTTTAAGAAGTTCAAAAATGCTTTTATAGCGAGTAAAAATGAATCACAACGGGTAAAAATTACCCATTAAATAAGTACGTAAATCTGACTGTTATCATAAATGCAAAATAAAAGTATTTAAGTTTTGTATTGAATTCCAAACTATTATTTAAATTCGCTCCGTTTTTATCCATGAATAATTAATTTTTGGCACTGAGCTTGACAGTGATCGGTGAAAGAAAATTGATTAAAATGGATGGAGTACAAATCGATCTTTGCAGTAATTGTGTTCATGAAAAACAATGTTCCTACAGATTTAATTCACTATTAAAAATGAATAATTGTGAAGAACATAGCATTTTAATACAAGAAAAAAGAGATTTTGAAGAGGAAGTTCTTGTTTCAAATTTCCGGAATCCAGAACTTGCTGGCTTGTGTGTAAATTGTGATTTTTCAGACACCTGTACAATTCGAGAAAAAAATAGCATAATTGTAAATTGTGAGCAATATAAATAGTATATAAGTGTAAATACATGGAGACAGAAACAAAAAAAAGAACTGGCATGTACGAAAACGTAATGAGACAGTTTAATCGTGCGGCTGATGTTTTAGGTTTAGACGAAGGAATTCGTAAGATTTTAGGTTCTACGAATAGCGAAATCGTCGTCCACTTTCCAGTAAAACTAGACAATGGTAAAATTGAAGTTTTCAACGGATATAGAGTACAACATAATAATGCGCTTGGTCCTTACAAAGGAGGATTGCGTTTTCATCCAACAGTGGATATTGACGCAGCAAGAGCTTTAGCAATTTGGATGACTTGGAAAACAGCTTTAGCTGGCCTTCCATATGGTGGAGGAAAAGGTGGGGTAACGATTGACCCATCAAAATACTCAGCAGCAGAACTCGAAAGAATAACAAGACGTTTTACTTATGCGCTTGGTGATAATATCGGGCCTGATGTTGATATTCCTGCACCTGATGTGAACACAAACCCTCAAATAATGGCTTGGATTGCAGATACTTTCGCTTCAACAAAGTCTCCTGCAACTAGAATGTTAAACTTGCATGTAGTAACTGGAAAGCCTCTTGGTTCAGGAGGATTAGAAGGTAGAGACCGTGCAACAGGCTTTGGAGTAGTTGTTACAATCAAAGAATGGGCTAAATTAAACAATATTGATTTAGCAGGAAAAACATACATCGTTCAAGGTTTTGGTAACGTTGGTTATTGGGCTTCTCATTTTATGGAAGAATTAGGCGCAAAATTAATTGCTGTGCAAGATGCTAGTGGTGCAATCTATAATAAGGATGGTATAAACCCAGAAGAGCTTGATGCATACGCAAAGCAATATAAAGGTGCGGTAGCTGGATTCCCTTCTGCGTCTAGAATGGAGGCAGAAGATTTCTTTGGAGTTGATTGTGACATAATTATTCCAGCAGCGCTTGGAAACCAAATTACAATGGATAATGCTCATGTCATCAAAGCAAGTTTGATAGCAGAAGGGGCAAATGGCCCAACGGACACAGTAGCTGAGGATTTCTTATTGGAAAAAGGAGTGAAAATAATTCCAGATATTCTTTGTAATTCTGGTGGTGTAATTGGTTCATACTACGAATGGCTTCAAAATAAGAGAAGTGAAAATTGGAAAATTGCAGATGTATTACATTTATTAGAAGATAAAATAAGCATAGCATTTAATAAAGTAGTTGAAACTTCAGACTCTTTTAACACAGATTGGAGAACAGGTGCTTATATGGTTGCCTTAAGTCGAATCGAACAAACCTACAAAGAAAGAGGTGTATTCCCTTAATCTGTAGTTTTTTTCGAATAATAAAACAAAACAAACAAGAAAATGTCGGAATAATTTCCGGCATTTTTTGTTTCTGTTACTATCTTTAGGATTTAAAGAAGAGAAGAGAGAATTTATGTTTGATAATGATTCGCGTTTAGCAGCTTTAAGAAGATATAGTAAAAAAGGTTTAGGTTGGGTGTTCAACACATCAACATTCACAGGAAACGTAGCTATTGCCTTAATAGCCACCTACTTTTTCAGAGAATTAGGTTATGAAGATGATGTAAACTATGTTTTTCTAGTTGGTATTTTAGCCATTGGCCTTTGGATAACCGAAGCAATCCCACCTTTTGCGGTTGGAATTTTTATCATAGCCATGCTCATGTTTGGCTTTGGTACTAGTTATATCTTAGATGAAGCACAACCAGTTGAAATTTATTTGGAAACTTGGACAAGTAATGTTATTTGGTTATTACTCGGCGGTTTTTTCTTGGCTGAAGGTATGAAAATTGCCAAAATCGATAAGTCACTTTTTGACTTTTCGCTTAAACGATTTGGAAAAACTCCTAAAAAACTATTATTTGGCTTGATGATTACAACGGCGTTTGGTAGTATGGTAATGTCCAACACCGCAACAACTGCCATGATGATTTCATCCGTTTTACCTTTAGTGCATATATTGGGTAAAGACCATTCCTTTTCAAAGGCTTTATTAATTGGTATTCCAGCTTCTGCCGCCGTTGGTGGAGTAGGAACGATTATTGGAAGCACGCCAAATGCAATTGCAGTTGGAGCTTTACAAGAAGTTGGTTTTTCTATAAGCTTCGTAGATTGGATGGTTTTTGGTTTACCCATAGCACTTATTTTTGTCTATTCTTTTTTTACTTATCTAAAACGAAGTATTCCTAAAAATTTAACTATCGATGACCTAAAGTTAGATCAAATAACTTCTAAAGGAAAAGCAGATAAGAAAGATAAAAATGCGGTTTTGATTACCTTATTTATTACTGTTTCTTTATGGCTAACTGAGCCAATACACGGAGTTCCTGTTGCTGCAACCTCTGCTGTGCCAATAGTTCTTTTGACCTTGACTCAAGTGATTACAGCAAAACAAGTGAGAGCACTACCGTGGGATACATTGATGTTAGTTGCAGGAGGTCTAGCACTTGGACTTGCAATTGTTGAAGTCGGCTTGTCAACTATTATCATGGAACAGTTATCTAAATTGCCTATTGCTACTATTTGGCTTGTCATGATTTTTGCTTTTGTCGGAATTCTTCTTTCCAATGTGATGAGTAATACTGCAGCCTCGGCAATTCTTGTACCATTAGGATTGACATTATCAGGTATGCTCGGAGTTGCAGCACCTCTTATTACCGCTATCAGTTGTTCTTGTGCTCTACTTCTTCCAGTTTCCACACCTGCAAATGCCATTTCTTATGCAACAGGAATGATTGAACAAAAAGAGTTTCGAAAAAGCGGGTTGTTTTTCATCGTTATTGGGCCTGTAATTTCTTTTGGTGTTGTTCTGTTGTGGGCTTGGATTTTTATTGGAAGTAATTAAGAATTTGCTGAACGTTCTTTAGAAAACATAATTATTATAGATGCTTTCAGCTCAATGAATAAAATCAAGTGTAACATTTATCACTTTTTAAATGATGTAAATATGCCTATTTTAGTACAAATTTTAAATATGTTAAAATTAATTTCATTTTTCGGATTGTCTATATTGTTTTTATTTTCCTGCGAAAGTACATCTAATGATACCCAGATTGCAAAACATTTTAGTAATGAAGAATTAGCTTACCCTGTTAACCTTGAGCAAGGGAAAAGGTTGATGGAATCAAAATGTTATGTTTGTCATAATCCAAAACTAGCAGAAAGTCAGTTGATTGCTCCACCAATGATTGCTGTAAAAGACGCTTATATGTCAGAGGATTTCGCAACGTTTTTAGCGAATATGAAAAACTGGTTAAATAATCCTGACATAGCACACTCAAAAATGCCTGATGCAATTGATAAATATGGAATAATGCCAAAGCAGCACTACCCGGAAGAAAGCATCGAGTTGATAGCAAACTTTATGTTTCGAGCGCCAATTGAGGAACCGACTTGGTGGAATGGAAATACTGAAAGTAATTCGCAAAACAAAAAGCAGTCTTTTGATTCTTACGAAGAAAAAGGACTTCATTTTGCTACTACTACCAAACAAGTTTTGGGTAAAAACCTCATGGGTACTATTCAGCGTGAAGGAACACTTGCAGCATTAACCTTTTGCAATACTGCTGCTATACCACTAACGGACAGTATGGCGCAAGTACACAATGCGAAAATTAAACGTGTTTCAGATAAACCAAGAAATCCAAATAATCAGGCTAATGAAAACGAACTTAAACACATCGAGTATTTTAAAAATCAATTGAACTCAGGTAAAGAAGTTAAACCAATTTTAGAAGAAGATGCAGATGTTGTACAATTTTATTATCCTATTGAAACAAATTCGATGTGTTTGCAATGTCATGGTAATACCAACAAAGAGATTAATTCAGATGTCGTTGCTCAATTGCGTCAACTTTACCCATTGGATATGGCTGTTGGCTATAGTGAAAATCAGGTAAGAGGAATTTGGAGTATATCTTTCAAGAAATAGTATTTGAATTATTTTAAAAGTCTGTAATAATGTAATTTTACTTTTGACTTTGAACTGCTTGAATGAAAAATAGAAATTAAATCAGACAAAAGTCTATCTGGTTCAATAGCTGAATTTTCCCAAAAACAATTCACATTATGAAAGTAGCTGTACATACTCTCAGAAAATGCATTTAGTTTATCAAAGGAGCTATGTAAATTTAGAACACCTAATTTATCTTTTGCCGCTGGATTTAACCAGAATTGTGTAGATTTATTTTCAGAGATTATTTGTTCATAAGTCTTAGAAATACTCGCTGTTCCTTCTGTTGATTTGTAAACATAATCTCCACCTGCATCATTAATTAATTGTGCTAAGTAACTATTTCCAGCTGGAGCGTGAAAAATATCTCCATAAGGTGTACCTGCCACAACAGATGGCTTTTCATTGATTTCTTTTGAAAATGCTAAAAGTGCTTCATAATTTGATTTAACTTTTTGAAATTGTTCGAGTGCAATTTGTTCTTTTCCAATTAATAAACCTAATACCTTTATCCATTCTGCTCGACCCAAAGGATGTCTTTCCTGCCATTCATAATTCATAAAGGTTTTAATGTTACTATCTCTTAACTTTTTTAAAATCGGCATATCTCGATTAAAACCAGAGTATATAATTACATCAGGACGCAATGAAACCAACAATTCTAAGTCTGAATTACCTAGTTCTCCAACTTCAGCAACGGAATTAGGTAAAGGTGAACATAACAAGTTTTTTGCAGAAACCCCAATAATTAGATCCTTTGCCTCTAATTTATTCAACATTCCAATATGTGTGGAGGACAAAGGAATAATACTAGATATTTTATTCGGTTGAAATGAATTGTAGCTGCTATTTTCTTTTTTTGAAATGATGTAACTTTCCAGAACTTCAAAATCATTGTTTGGAGAAAGAACTTCAATTACATGTTTGGAAGAGTATTCAATTATTCTAAAAGCTTTAGCATATTCGTTAATTAATGTATCTCCTTTTTCGGTTTCATCGTGTTCAGCAACGATTATTTCTTCTGACTCTTGACAAGAATATACAAGCAAGAATGTTAGACCTATTATAATTGTAATAATTCTAGAAATTTTCATAGAACAAAATTAACTAGATTTATTGAGGCATTTAATTTTGAAGTTATTTTTAGGTGAAACATACGAGAACTTAAATAAGACAAAAAATCATTTAGAGTAACCAATAAAAAGGATTACCAATGATTTGCGACTTAAATTGGTAACCTAATATTATAATTTATCGACAAATAAAGAGACTTGAATAGTTTCGCATTATTCTTGGCAAAGTAAAAAAACACTATTTTTGACTTATGTTTTGTTACAATTGTGGAAATAAACTTAAAGGAAAGGAGAAGTTCTGTCCAAATTGTGGGACAGATGTTAGTGCTTTCACAAATGCAGATACTGCTCAAGACTCATTTTCACCAAAAGATACTACTGGCGATGAAGTAGCACCACCAATTGGAAGTGAAGTTTTTACTTCCAATGTGTTATTGGGTGGAAACTTAGTTCGTCCAGACCGTATTATTATAGATGAACGAAATGTAGTTTATGAAAAACGTAATAAAAATTTAATTGGTGTTGATCGAATTATTATTCCAATTGCTCGTATATCCTCTGTTGAAATTGACCGTAAACTAATTAGCAGTAAAATTATTATTTACAGTAAAGGAAAACAAGATATCATTGTCGAAAACTTCTCTGTAAGTGATGGGCGAAGGATTAAAAAAGCAATAGACAAGAGGATGTAATGGAGAATGTTGATTTATTCTTGAAACATAGAACTAAAGATTCTTTCTTCTAATTTTTTTCTCTTAATTGAAGCTGCTTTTAATCATTTCTAAAGCTAAATTCAATAACCTTTAACCTGTTTTTATAAATTTTTTAGTTCTATTAACATGAATCAATAATAAAATTGGATTTCTTAATGACTTAGCAATTTCTTTTTTGTTTCTTCTTACCTTTACCATCAAAACAACAAAAATGGACTTTATCGATAAAACAATTGAAGAATACTCACTAAATCATACCGAGAAAGAAAGTGAGTTATTGTACGAATTAAATCGTCAAACACATATTCAAATTTTACAACCTCGCATGCTAAGCGGTCATTTGCAAGGTCGTTTTCTCAGTATGATAAGTAAAATGATTCGACCAACGTCCATATTAGAAATTGGTACATATACTGGTTATTCCACACTTTGTTTAGCGGAAGGATTAGCAGAGAACGGAAAAATCACCACAATTGATATTAACTATGAATTAGAGCCATTTACGCGCTCTTTTTTTGACCGCTCTGAATTCGCAAAAATTATTGATTTTCAAATTGGAAATGCTATGGAAATAATTCCTGCTTTAGATGAGCATTTTGATTTGGTATTTATCGATGCAGATAAATCAAATTATGTCAATTATTACCATTTAGTTTTTGATAAAGTAAAACCAGGCGGATTCATCCTTGCCGACAATGTGTTGTGGTCTGGAAAGGTATTAGAAGATTATGAAAAATTAGACCAAGACACACAAGTACTCGTCGATTACAATAAATTGATACAGGATGATATTCGAGTAGAAAACATCTTACTTCCTATCCGCGATGGAATTATGATTACACGCAAAAAATAATAGTATGTGGATAGATTTTAAATCAGACACTGTTACAAAACCTTCAAAAGCTATGAAAGAGTTTATGATTGAAGCGGAGGTAGGAGATGATGTTTTTGGTGAAGACCCTACAATCAATGAATTAGAAGATTATTCTGCAAAATTATTTGGAAAAGAAGCTGGTTTATTTTGCTGTTCTGGTACGCAGACCAATCAAATTGCTATTCAAGTGTATTGTAAGCCAGGAGATGAAGTCATTTGCGCTGCCGATGCACACATTTATAAGTACGAAGGAGGCGGAATAGCCAGAAATGCCGGAGCTTCTGTAAAACTTATCCAAGGTGATCGAGGCAGAATTAATGCTTATGATGTTATAACAGCAATAAATGATCCTGAAAATGTTCATTATCCTATTTCAGCACTTGTTGCTTTAGAAGACACCATGAATAGGGGAGGAGGCGCAATTTACGACTTTCAAGAAGTGCTAAAAATTAAAGAGGTGTGTAGAAAAAATAACTTGCCTTTGCATTTAGATGGAGCTCGAGTTTTTAACCGTTTAGTAGCTTCTCCAATCGACTACATCAAATATGGCAATGCTTTTGATTCTATTTCTATTTGCCTTTCCAAGGGACTTGGAGCACCAGTTGGCTCTGTGCTTATTGGCTCTAAGGAGTTTATTCGTCAAGCGCGAAGAGTTCGTAAAGTGATGGGAGGAGGTATGCGACAAGCAGGAATTATTGCCGCTGGAGGACTTTTTGCTCTTCAAAATAATATTGCCCCTCTTACGAAAGACCACCAAAAAGCGCAGGAATTGGGAAAAACATTATTAGAAAATCCATGGATTGAATCGGTTAGCCCAGTTGAGACAAATATTGTGGTTGGACATTTTCATACATCAGAAAAATTACATTCGTTTCTTTCCAAGTTAAATGAAAATCAAATAATAGCGATGCCATTTGGTGATAAACAAATTCGATTTGTTACGCATTTGGATATTTCCGAAGACCAACTGCAAAAGACAATAGAAGTTATTCGAAAAATCTCTTAAAAAATATGAAAGCTATTCATTTTTTATTTTTCGTAATTACAACAGTTTATCTTGTTTCATGTGGCGAGAAAAAGGTCCCTGAAACCATTGATCTGGAAGAATTTTTACCTCAGTCAAACTACAAACCGAAAGAAATTTCAGAGCAGAAGAAAGAGGATACCTTATTATTTTTAGATGGTTTGGCAAACTACCTACCAGAAGATTTTAAATTGGATAAATCTCAAAGTTCAACTAGCCTTATGATAGAAAGGTTTAACTTTTTGTCACGAGAGAATTTATCTGTTAGCAATGAGGAAGATAAATGGGAAGTATTTTATTGGTCCTTTGTCGATAGTTTAACAACATGGAATGCATTTTTCAATTGGTTAGATTGTTTTGGACCAAATTGCAATAGCTTAATAGTTGGAGAAGAAAATAGTGTGAAAGGCTTAAAAAATTTCTATCTTTCCGTGAGTGATACAATGGTTTTATTTTGGCAAGGAGATTACTCGCGACTTTTTGAAAAAGCTTGGGACGACTTTTTAGAAAACAACTTACCAGAAAAGGAATGGAAATACAAGCTTCAACAACGAAGAGGAAAAATGGAATGGCTTGAGAAGTCCATGAATGATTAATAAAATACGAAAAAAATAACTTATGAAGAAAATAGCACTTTTAACCAGCGGTGGAGATGCTCCCGGAATGAATGCTGCAATTCGCGCAATAGTAAAAACATGTTTACATTATAGCATTGTTCCAGTTGGAGTGAGAAATGGTTTCGATGGTTTAATCAACGGAGACTTTATAGAAATGAATTATGAAGATGTCAACAATATAATTCATCTTGGTGGTACTATTTTAGGTTCGGCGCGAAGTGATGAGTTTAGAACACAGCAAGGGAGGAGTAAAGTTGTTCATCACTTCAAAACCGCAGAAATTGATGGATTGATTGTTATCGGAGGTGACGGTTCGTTCAAAGGGGCGCATGTATTGTCGCAAGAAATGCCTTTGAAAATAATTGGATTACCAGGGACAATTGATAACGACTTATATGGTACAGAAGTTTCTATTGGTTACGATACCGCTTTAAACACGGTGGTTCAAGCCGTAGATAAAATTAGAGATACAGCTTCTTCCCACAAACGAATATTTTTTGTGGAAGTTATGGGGCGCGATGCAGGTTTTATAGCACTAAATTCAGCAATTGCAAGTGGAGCTGAGTCCGTTTTGATTCCAGAGACCGTTACAGACTTAGATCAATTAATAAGTCAAATAAAAACACAAAATAAGGGAAAGCGAAGCAGTATTATTATTGTCGCGGAAGGAGACGACGAAGGAGGTGCAATGGATATTATGCGAAAGGTAAAACCATTTTTTGAAGGTTATGATTTAAGAACTACCATTCTAGGTCACATTCAACGAGGTGGCTCACCCACTTATGCCGATAGGGCGTTTGCCACAAGAGCAGGTATTCATGCAGTTGAAATTTTAAGAATGGGCAAAACTAATTTGATGGTTGGCATTAAGTCAGATGAAATTATCGAAGTTCCTCTTTCTGATGCAATTACAAAAAAATCTATTCCCGATGTACAAAAAGAAAGAATAATGGAAGTGCTTCTCACAGGTTCATCAATTAATTAAATTAACATATTTTAACAGTTAAATATTTTGAGATAGAGATAAAGCCATTATCTTTGAATCAAGATTTAGGTGATTAGGTTAGGTTAATGTGTTAAAGAGAGACAACGCCCGTTGTTCTCTCTTTTTCCTTTTATGTATTTTCTTTTTCTGCATTGATATTGAAATGCTATATAAATTCTACCTTGTTATTCTGTTTTATTGCTCTAACCCAAAATTAAATAACGGAATATATCAGTGTAAAACAGCTCAAAAAATTATCACATAATTACCTTGGTAATTGTATTACTAGAAACAATTTTACTACTTTTGACCTTAAAAACTATATATTATGTCACATGGAATAAAGCCTGGGGTTGCAACAGGTGATGAAGTACAAAAAATATTCAAACTGGCTAAGGAAAAAGGCTTTGCAATGCCAGCAGTTAATGTTGTCGGTAACAATTCTATAAATGCTTGTTTAGAAACTGCGGCAAAACTAAACGCACCAATAATTATTCAATTTTCGAATGGAGGCGGATTGTTTAACGCTGGTAAATCATTATCCAATGAAGCAGAAAAAGCGGCAATAGCAGGAACAATTGCTGGTGCTCGTCATATTCAAGTGATGGCAGAACTTTATGGAGCAACCGTAATTCTTCATACCGATCATTGTGCGAAGAAATTGTTGCCTTGGATAGATGGTTTATTGGATGAAAGTGAAAAAGAATTTCAACGAACAGGAAAACCATTATTTAGTTCTCACATGATTGATCTTTCGGAAGAGCCTTTGGAGGAGAATATCGAAATTTGCAAACGATATTTAGAGAGAATGTCTAAAATGGGTATGACCTTAGAAATCGAATTAGGCATCACAGGCGGAGAAGAAGACGGAGTGGACAATACAGACGTTGATAGTTCTAAACTATACACTCAACCAGAAGAAGTCGCTTATGCTTATGAAGAATTAAACAAAATAAGTAACCGATTCACCGTGGCTGCTGCTTTTGGAAATGTACACGGCGTTTACAAACCGGGAAATGTAAAATTAACTCCAGTTATCCTGAAAAATTCTCAGACGTATATTCAAGAGAAGTTCAATACAGGTCATAATCCAGTTGACTTTGTATTCCACGGAGGTTCAGGCTCTACTTTTGAAGAAATTCGTGAGTCTATCGGTTATGGTGTAGTAAAAATGAACTTAGATACGGATATGCAGTTTGCTTTCTCATCTGGTGTTAGAGATTATATCACTGAAAACATTGATTTCTTAAAAACGCAAATAGGAAATCCAAATGGAGAAGATGAGCCAAACAAAAAATATTACGATCCAAGAAAATGGCTTAGAAAAGGAGAGGAAGCATTTGTAAATCGTCTCACAAAGTCATTTGAAGATTTAAATAATGTAAATACTTTGTAAGCTGGAATTAGTTTTAGTATTTTTAAATAAATTTGACGAAACTAAATAAATTATATGGGTTGGTTTAAACGAAAGACAGAAGGAATCACCACCTCCACAAAGGATAAAAAAGAAACACCAGAAGGACTTTGGTATAAATGTCCCAAGTGTCAAACTGTGGTTACTACTGAAGATCACGCTAAGAACTCTTACGTTTGTGACCGATGTAGTTTTCATGAAAGAATCGGTTCAGAAGAATATTTTCAATTGCTTTTTGATGATGGAAAATACAGAGAGTTAGACAAACGTTTATCTTCTGCTGATCCGTTAAAATTTGAAGACACGAAAAAATATACTGATCGTGTGAAGGAAACACAGAGCAAAACGGGTCTTGTAGATGCTATTCGCACGGCATATGGAAAAATAGATGGTCAAGATATTGTTATTGCCGCTATGGACTTTAAGTTTATCGGTGGTTCGCTCGGTTCTGTTATGGGCGAAAAAATAGCAAGAGCAATTGATAAAGCCATTAAAATGAAAGCTCCTTTTATGATTATTTCTAAATCAGGGGGAGCTAGAATGATGGAAGCAGGACTTTCGTTGATGCAAATGGCAAAAGTCAGCGCTAAGCTTAATTTATTGTCTGAGGCTAAACTGCCGTATATTTCGTTTCTCACCGACCCAACAACAGGGGGAGTTACGGCTTCTTTTGCAATGCTAGGTGATATTAATATTTCTGAACCAGATGCTTTAATTGCATTTGCTGGTCCACGCGTAGTAAAGGAAACAATTGGTAGAGATTTACCCGCTGGATTTCAACGCTCAGAATTCGTTTTAGAACACGGTTTCTTGGATTATATCGTAGAACGAACAAGATTGAAAGAAGAATTATCGAAATCTATAAAATTGTTTATGAATTAATCTTTAATATATCACAAAGCAACCAAGACTTTAAAGAGCTTTTGACATATTAAAAAAGGGAATCGAGCTATCGAATCCCTTTTTTAATTTTATGATTAATAAAAATTAGCACGATAATTGTTATATTAGTATCATGAAAAAAATAACAAGCTTTTTAACTGTCTTTTTTGTTTCTTTTTTAACCATCGCACAAGATGTATTTCCTTACATAGATAATATTGGCTACATGCGAAGTTTTCAGCATGGAAGAAATGTTCAAGTAGAGTATTTACGACCTAACCATGTGGAATTCTCTGAGAAAATAATAGCTTTTATTGACAACAAAAATGATTTTTTCATCTTTGATGGACAAAAGAAAGAGCTTATTTCGAACATGGTTAACGGTTATCAAATCGGTTACAATATTTGTGCATGGAACACTGGACCAATTGTTTCAGTTTGGGATTCAGGAAAAAAACAAACCTTAACTCATTTTGGCGGAACGTATATGGTTTCGGACAGCCTTGTCGTATTTGAAGATTTGAGAGATAACGCTATTCGAGCATATTATAATGATAGTATTTATGATTTGTTTTATAGCGTGGAAAGACCAATGTTCCCGCAAGCTGTGGGGAGTAATTCCGTAGCATTTGTAGGGAACGGCAACGTGCATTTCACTTTTATTAGTGGACAAATTGTCGAAGTTGGTGTAATTAACGACCCTGTAAGATATGAGCCGGGTGCTAATAAAATAGCCTTTAATGACCCTTTTCATCAATCCTTTGCTGTTGCTCATAAAGACGAGGTAGTGGATGTTGAGTCAATTATGGTACATGATTATAAAGCAGGTTGGGATATTGTCGTTTACAGAGACTTGAATAAAAACCTTTTTTGTTATAAAGATGGTGAAATCAAAGAGTTAAGTAACTTCTCTGCTCGATGGTTTGAAGTTTTTAGAGACATGGTAGTTTGGAACGAGGCAGGTGTGTTTTTCTGCTATAATGGTGTTCAGGTGTATGAAATAGCCAATTATATTCCAGAAGAATACTATATTCGAGATGGCATAGTGGCCTTTCGAAATCTAAATGGAGGAGTTTCTGTTTTTGATAGAGGAGAAGTGAAAATTGTTTCCAATCTGCAAAATGCACCTTTCACTGTTAATGGTCGTTCAGTTCGAGTTCAGGTGAATCGCGGAAACTTTTTGTTCTACAAAGACGGAGAAACACATAGTTTGTAGAAACTTTGTAACCATTTTTAAATAGACTTCAGTTTTCAAACATGCTCGAAATTTCTCTGCTTTACATTTAATCAGCAATTAAGTTAAGTACATTTTAAAGAAAAAATATTGAAACTCTTTTTTTTATTAATTTCGTGCAAATTTTAACAAATATATACACTTTTTAATGAAGCTCAAAGGCTTTCTACTAGCATCCATTTTATTTTGCATCCATGCTGCTTGGGCGCAAACAGAGCCTAAGGTCGTAGTATTTGACGATAATGAAGGTAGAAGTCAAGCTAAATCCATTTTTGATCACGCAGAAAATGTTTTTAAGTTTGGTTTTTCAGAAGTATCAAGAGGTGATTTCTCTTTTTATTATGAACGTCATTTGTTTCGACATGTATCTGTTGAATTAGGTTTGGGCAGAACATTTGTTGATTACATGGGGACAATTTATAATACGGCTCCTGTTCCATTTAACGATAACAGAAGAAACAGTGATTTAGGTTTAAGTTATTCGTTGAGCACGCGTATTTACTTTTATGAACCAATGGAAGGTTGGTACGTTGATTTTTCTTTTAAACAAAGAAAATACAATTGGGAATACTACCATAGCAATATTAATCAAACGGCTTTTGAAATGGACGAAGTTTATGCTAGCGAAAGTCATCGCTTGAGAATGCCTGGTATTTCTATAGGTTCTTTATTCTATTTATCTGATCATTTAGCTGGAGAGCTACATGCGGGAGTTCGACATAGAAGCGATGAATTGACCAGGTATTCAATGACTCAAGGAGATTATAGAGTATTTGAAACAGAACCTCAATTCATAGCTTTTTTTGGATTTAAATTAGCATACATTTTTTAATTATATACACAACCATGAAAAACACTTTTTATTTTTTATTTTCCCTGTTAATCTTAGGATTTACAAATTTTTCTCTAAGCCAGAATATTGAAATTTACAAAGGGCAAGAACTTTCTGCTCGCCAATTTGGAAGCTCAACGTCCGTGCTTTATCATAACGATAATGAAACGGTAACTTTTGATGTTAAAACGAAAGCTATAGGAAGATCCTCCTTTCAGATATCTATTTTTGATAATAGGCTAAACTTAGTGCAATCAAATGAGCTTGAATTTCCTAATAAGGACATGAAGTATGAAAGAATTCTTGAAATAAAAGGGAAGATGTTTCTTTTCATGACAACATACGATAGAAATGAAAAAACAACAACACTATACGGCACAACTGTTAACAAACATGCTCAAATGGGAGGTAAAGTTTACGAATTAGGTGTTTTTGATGCCAAATCGAAGAGAAATAATGTTTCGTTCAACTTCAGCAATAATGAAGATTCAACAAAAATTTTGGTTTCTATTCTTCCATCCTATGAAAGAACGGAGAAACAATCAGTTCGCTTCCTAACGTATAATATGGATTTTATGGAGTTGGAAAATTTAGAATTTCAATTCCCTTATTTAGATAGAGACTTTAAACTAGATAAAGTGTTAATGGATAGGTTTGAAAACATTCACATCCTAGGAATCACCACGAAAAGAGAAAAATCGTCTATTTTTAAACCACAAGACCGAACGGCAAGCTTATACAGTTATTACAAGGGAGCGAGTGAATTAAAAGAGTATAAAATCGGTATCGATGAGGAAGAAGGAGAATACCTCAACCAAATTACATTAGGAACAGATAAAAATGGTCTTTTGCATTGTGCTGGTTTCTATTCTGATAATAGATTTCCTACTATGAAAGGAATTTTTGTATTTACTTTAGACTTGGAAACTCAAAGTATTAAAAATGTAAAGTCACAACAGTTTACTGAAGACTTTATTAATCAATTTCTAACGGAGAGACAACAGAAAAGAAAAGAACGTGCAAAAGATAGAGGTAAAGATAAGTTTAGTGAATTAAACAACCTTGTGGTTCGCGATTTACTTTGGAAAGAAGGTGGAGGTTTTTATTTCATAGCGGAATACTATTATTATTATGTTACAACTAACCATAATGCACAAACAGGTGCTACAACATATACGCATCATTATAACTACAGAGATATAATGGTTGCTGATGTAAAAGAAGATAATTCAGTAAATTGGTTGGCCAGAATTCCTAAAATTCAGAATACGGTAAATGATGGAGGACGTTTTTCTGGAATTGCATACCTGCTTACAGGTGATAATACTTTGAATATTATTTTCAATGACCATGCGAATAATGCAAATGTGATTAACCCGCCGAAACGATTAAATTTCAATATTAGAAAAGGAGTAACTGTTTTAGTACAAATTGATAAAGACGGAAACAATCCTATCAAAATGCCTTTAATTTCTAATAAAAAAGAAAGGTATATTTTAGCCCCAAAAAGATTTGCATCGAAAACAAGTAATGAATTAGTAATGATTGCTACACGTGGAAAGAAATTTCGATTTATGCGAATTGCTTTTAAATAATCCTGAAAATGAAAGGCCTTACATTTGCAATTTTAGTATGTTTTTTCTTCCAATTTGGAATTAGTCTTTCACAAACGATTGTAAAGACTGTTGATCCAAATGATGAATCTGTGATAGACCCTGTATTCAATTTGAAAGAAAAAGACGCCAATAAAGCAATAACTTTCAATATATTATCTGGCGTAAGAGGAGATTATAGTATTTATCTAGAGCATAGGATAAATAAATTAATTTCAGCCGACTTTAGCGTTGGTGTAACAACCCATGATTATTTATGGTCAGTATTTAACCAAGATTATACTGTATTTCAAGTTGATAGGATTTCAGATTATAACCCCAATTTGTCTTTGTCAGCTGGGATTCGATTTTATGGCGATAAAGTTTTTCGCGGGTTTTATGTGGCTCCGCAAATTATTTATAGAAACTACACTATGCCAGGACCAAGCTCTGCAAACAACCCAATTATTAAACGAAAGAATACCGTAACGCGTGTAGCCTTTGGTTTATCCAGTCTTTCATCAGGTCGTTTTTATGTGGATGGAGGGCTGGCAATAGGATATGCTAATAACCTACACGAAAATTTACAAGCGTTTAAATGGGAGTCAAATAGACAAGTGACTATTCATGCAGACTTTTATTTTAGACTTGGCGTTTTATTAAAGTAAAATATGAAGAATATAATCTTTTGTTGGTTCGTAATTTATTTGTTTACAAGTAATACACTTGTTGGACAAAACGCTGATGATTATGAAGGTGAAAATATTTTTGAAAGTGAAAAGAAAATTAATACGATTAGAGCGATTGTAAGTTTTGATCTTACAAAGGCATTTATTGGGGATTATACCCCGAGTTTACTTCTTATTTTTAATCAAAAGTTTGGTGTTGAGTTAGGAGTAGGGATTACCGCTAGAAATAGGGTAGGAGATTTCTTTTTTGCTCAATCCATGGAGGTTCACGGAGTTAATAGCGATAGATACGAAAGAGATTTATCATACAGTTTTTTCGGAAATGTTCGTTACTTTATAAATGATGCAAATCGAGATGGTATTTATACAGGACTTGAAATGTTGCACAGACGCAGAACTATTTTTTACCTAGGAAGTAATAACTATCCTCCAGGAGATGTATCACGAACAGATATATTTGGTAGGATTTTGTTCGGTTATGTATTGGTAAACAAAAGGCTCTCATTCGACTTCAACGCAGGCACTGGCCTTGGAATGCACAAAACCAAAACTTACTCTTTCGGCTCAAATAACAATATTGTTGAATCTGAATATTCACTCGCAACTCCCAGATTAACATTTAATGCTAAATTAGGATTTGCTTTTTAGAATCCTTCGATCTGCAAATTAAAATACCAATCGGCAAATCTAAAATCCCCCAATCCCCCAATCTACAATCCCCCAATCTACAATCCCTAAATCCACCAATCTAAAATCTTAAAATCACTCGGTCTCCATTGCTGCGTGTCCCTAATTTCTGAATCACATCAATCTCTTGACCTGTCCTAAAATCCTCCAATCTACAATCCCAAAATCTCCAATCCCAAAATCCACCAATCTACAATCCCAAAATCTCCAATCCCCAAATCTCCAATCCCAAAATCTCCAAATCTCCAATCCCCAAATCTACAATCCCAAAATCCTCAAATCTACAATCCTAAAATCCTCCAATCTACAATCCCAAAATCCACCAATCTACAATCCCAAAATCTCCAATCCCCAAATCTCCAAATCTCCAATCCCC
>SKGS01000210.1 GCA_007117355.1 Lishizhenia sp.
AATGTTTTGGAAGGAACTTCAACAAATAATGTCAACCAATTCGCCATACTGCCATTCCAAAGACCTGGTTTTTCCATGAATTTTATTGGTTGTCCTTTGTATTTTTTATCAACAATAAAGTACTTTTCATGGTCGGCATAGTCTCGCAAGTTTAGTTTCTCACCAAGAATGTTTTTCACAGAAACAGCCATCAAAACAGGATTAAAATACTGACTTTGTACCATCAATTTATATTGTTCACCGCTCATTTTAATCTGAGCTTTCTCAACAATTTGTTTGCTAACTAGTCCCGCTTCATCAGCAACCCAAAACGGCCCTCCACCAGGCTGACCTTCATTTTTTACCATTCCACAAACGCGAATCGGTCTTAAAAGAATCTTTTTCCATTCCTCTTCTGAGAATGCAGAGAAGTTAAGTTTAGGATCCCAGAGTTGATATTCTATATTGATTGCTTGTAAAGCCTCTATTAAATTATCATTCAAAAACGCTTTGTGTAAATCTTCTTTTAAAGATTGAAGCAAGCCTCCTAAATATCTAAAAACTTCTAAGCTATCATTTGATTTAGATTCATGTTGGACATTATCAATATTCTTAATGAATAAAATATCTGCGTCTTGTTGATTGATATTTTCTAGTAGTGCTCCATGACCAGACGGACGTTTTAAAAAGCTACCATTATCCAATATAACAGGCTCTCCGTCTGCATCAAATGCGAAAGAGTCTGTAGCAGGATCTTGAACTGAATAAGTGATTGATGTGTTCCCCGCAGTAAGTGCTACTACATTGGAAAGCGAGTTTTTAATTTTTTCTTCAAATCGATTGTTTATCGTAAAATGAAAGTCGATTTTACTTTCTTTCAGGCGTAGTCCTTGTAAAAGTTGTTCTTGAAAGGCATTTAAAACAAAAGATCTTGAGCGATGAAACGGAATTAGTCCTTTTGGAAGCTCCCCCAAACCTAATCCATTGCTTTTCAATAAAAACGAAACAAAATTAATCAGATTAATTTCGTACTCTCTTACCCTTTCTTTCATTTCAAATGGGAGTAAATCGAAAAAAGCAAAAGATTCAATTGTATTTAGGAAACGCTCTGTTTTACTTCTATTATCTTCATTTGGTTCTTCTAGAAAATCAAATAAAAACTGAAACATTCTAGAGCCAGACCCAGATGCAGGAATAAAAAACGAAATATTATCAGATGATTTCAGAAAGCGCAGTTCAAACTTTTTACGTTCGAACGGTGAATGTAGCATTACGCCATCATTGGTTTTACATGCAGCAACAAGATTGATTTCTGGTTGCATTCCAAAAACTTTATCCCTTTGTTTAGCAATTTCTGAATCGATAGTGGTCTTACTCATAACAGTTGTTTTATTGAGAAATGCGAAGTTACTAATAATTTCAATAGATTTGAAACCGAATACGGATTACTCATTCGAATAGATGAACTAAATGTATAAACTTTTGAACTTCTTTCAACGCAATGAAAAAGTAATGTTCTATTTACTTTTAGTTTTTCATATCGGTTTTATCTGGTTGTTTCCTTATTATCTAACTCAGGACGGTCCATCGCATCTTTACAACGCTGAAGTTTTTAAAAACTTAATTTTCAGTGATACTAGTAAAACGATTTATCACAATTATTTTGAGTTAAACTCTGGACTAACAACAAATTTCTTCTCTACTTGGATTATTGCCTTTTTACTTACATTTTTACCTCCTGTAGTGGCTGAAAAATTGTTTTTGAGCTTCCTAATTGTTGCCGTTTGTTTGGCTTTTAGATACACTGTCAAGAAATTAAACAATCCTTTTACCGGTCTCGCAACTATTTGCTTTGTTCTTGCTACTGGATTTTTCTTCCATTATGGGTTCTATAATTTTCAACTTGCATTAGCTGTTTTCCTCGTTGCTTTTACATGGGTAATTAAATCTGAATTTGATAAAAATATTCCAAACAGAACAACAGTAAAAATAGGTTTAATTTCACTAGTAATTTATGTTCTGCATCCGTTTGTTTGGGTTCAATACATCGTTTTTCTTATGTTGTATTTTTTAGTAATTCCTAAATTATTTTTAAAACAGAATCCGAACAACAAACGCTTTGGTCAGCTAGTTCTATGGTTATTACCAAGTATTATCCTTTTTGTTATAAATCTTTTACTACTAAAAAATGATGAAGGAAGATGGATTGTAAATAAATTCAATACAGAGTTTTTAGTAAACCTTTTCACATCTGCACATCTCAATACTTTTGAAACATTTGAGAAAGTAATTCTATTTGTTCTTTCCTTAGGTGGATTCTTATTTATAATAAAAAAATCAAGGGTAATATTTACACAAAACTCAAAATCAACACGGTCAATAATTGGCTTATTGATTTTTAATCTATTTTTATACCTTTTTGTCCGTGACAGTCTTTTTGGTGGTGCTTATTTAACAGCAAGAAGTTCTGTTTTTATATTACTTTCATTATTTTTTATTTTCATTGTTCACGCCAATAAAAAACTACAGACTTACATATCAATTGTGCTGTTTTTTTCTTATATTTTTATTCTTTACCAACGATTTAATATACAAAATGAATCAAGTAAACTAACCGAAAAGTTTGTTTCGACCTCTCATGTTTTAAATGAAAATAGCACCATTCTTTTCATAGAAAAAGATAGCCAAGTAAAAAGCTCAATTAGAAGCGGCTACTCTAAAAAGTTAGATTTAATGAAACACATTAGTGGATATCTGGCAGTAGAATCTAATATTGTAACATTAGATAATTATGAGGCTAACACAGCATATTTCCCTGTCAAATGGCAGAAGTATTGTAATCCATACATTAATTTATGTGATAGTGACTCATGCAACCTCGAAAATAATTGGAATGAGATTAATCTTAATCAACACATTCTAACCAACAAATGTCCAATTGATTATTTATTATTTTGGGGGAATGCAGACCATATCATCAAACTATTGAATAAAAACGATAATTTTGAGCATCATCTAATTTATTCCGATACATTGCTCTCTGCGCATTACTTTAGCATAGAGGTGGTTGATTCAATAAATCGCTAATCTTTACTATAAACATAAAATAAATTTTGATTTTGTGTGGTGTTTTCAAATAATTATGCTTAACATTGCACCGCTAGAAATCAATTAGCATATCTAAAATAAGATTTTTTTCAAGTAGCACTTCTATAAAATACTTTCATATTCATGAACAAAGAAGAATTAGCAGGTAAAAAACTGCCTGAATTGCGTGTAATCGCTAAAACTATTGGTTTAAAACGAGTTGAGTCATTTAAAAAAGCTGAATTAATTGATTTAATTATGGGTGGTGGTGACGCTTCATCTGAAGCACAAACTGAATCAAAAGAGTCAACAGTCTCAAAAGAACCAGTTGCACAAAATGGACAGGATTCTGATGACAAGAAGCCTCGTCGTAGAAGAACCCCTGCACCAGCTGCAAAAGAAGCCTCTGCAGATTTGTTTTCAAGCGAAACGAAAGAAGAAAAAAACACCTTGGTAAAGCCCGAAGAGAAAACCGAGGAGGCAAAAACAAAGTTCATCAAAGCAGATAATAAAGATTCTGATTCTTCGAACAATAATAGAAGAAAAACCTACGAAAGAAGGTCTAACAGCGATAACAGAAATCATCGTCAAAATAGAAATACTAATGATTCCAACCGTTCAAATGATGGCAACAATGGTTCAAATAACCAACAGTCGAATCAGAATCAAAGGGAAGAACGAGAGGTTAAATATGACCTTTCAGGTATTGTTGCCGCAGAAGGAGTATTAGAAGTAATTCAAGATGGATATGGTTTTTTACGTTCATCTGATTACAATTATTTACCATCTCCAGACGATGTTTATGTAAGTCAAAGTCAAATTAAACTTTTTGGTTTAAAAACGGGAGATACTGTATTTGGAACAATCCGACCTCCGAGAGAAGGTGAAAAATTCTTTCCTTTAGTTCGTGTTGACTCAATAAATGGCCGTGAGCCATCATTCATTCGAGACAGGGTACCATTTCAGTATTTAACACCATTATTTCCAGATGAAAAGTTTAAATTGACAGGTCACAAACAAGAAAGTATGTCCACGAGGATTATGGATTTGTTTGCGCCAATTGGAAAAGGTCAACGTGGAATGATTGTAGCACAACCTAAAACTGGTAAAACTGTTTTATTGAAAGACGTTGCTAATGCAATTGCAGCAAATCACCCAGAGACTTATTTGATTATCTTACTTATTGATGAAAGACCTGAAGAGGTAACAGACATGGCGAGAAATGTAAATGCGGAGGTAGTAGCCTCTACATTCGACGAGCCAGCTGACCGTCATGTAAAAGTGGCAAATATGGTTTTGGAAAAAGCTAAGAGGATGGTTGAATGTGGTCATGATGTTTGTATTTTGCTTGACTCAATTACTCGTTTAGCTAGAGCATATAATACCGTTTCACCTTCTTCAGGAAAAGTACTTTCCGGTGGTGTGGATGCCAATGCCTTACAAAAACCAAAACGTTTCTTTGGAGCTGCTAGAAAAATCGAAAATGGAGGTTCTTTATCCATTATTGCAACAGCATTAACGGAAACAGGTTCGAAAATGGACGAGGTAATCTTTGAAGAATTCAAAGGTACAGGAAACATGGAGCTTCAATTAGATAGAAAAATTGCAAATCGCAGAATCTACCCTGCAATTGATATACTATCTTCAGGAACAAGACGAGAGGATTTGTTAATGGATAAAGATGTACTTCAAAGAGTTTGGTTATTGCGCAAACATATTGCAGACATGAACCCTGTTGAAACGATGGAATTTATGAAATCTCACATGCAAAACACACTTTCTAATGAAGAGTTTTTAGCATCAATGAACAGTTAAAATGAGGCTTAAACCAGCGTTAAAATCTGCGTTATTTTTTTCATCTACTTGGATTATTTTCAAGCTTCTGTTTTTAAGTCTTGGCATTTTTCAAGAAGATATCTTTTTCACAGGATTATTAAACAACTTCCTATTACTTTGCGCAATTGCAATTGGATTATATCTTGAAAAACGAAAGGAAGGTTTTGGCACTGGCACAGCACTATCAGATATTAAAAACGGTGTAGTTGCAGGTGCTCCTTATGCTTTGATTGTATCCGTATTTTTGTTTTTTTATTACCGCGACATAAACCCTGAGTTTGTGGAGTTTAAGAAGAATGAACTTATGAACATGCATTACAAGTCATTGGAAAGAGAAAGCTATGTCGATTCGTTGAAAGCACAAAATCAAGATTTTAATGTGATGACCACGGATGAAATATACGCTCAAATAAAAAAGGAGACAGCTAGTGCATACGCTCCTTCTTCGTTGCTAACACTTTCATTGTTAGGCTTGACGATGTTAAGTTTCACTTACGCTATTTTTATTAGTGCTATTTTTAGAAAAATTCTGTTTCGAGATTATTATTAACCTGAATTCGTGATAAGTTGAGTAACAACTTTATATTTTGCAACAAGGAAATCTTTAGTACGATCAAAACATTACAGTTTGTAAACTAAACCACCTTTTCCCCATAACAAAATTGTTTTCCTCAATGGCTTGGTGATAGTTTTTGAAACAACTCGTTAAAAACACAAATCAAGATTTTAATTTTGCTTAAACATTTTTCTAATGGTAATTAAAGTCCTTTTAAAAGCTCTTGTAGTTGTTATATTTTTTATTTCCTCATCTTGGAATAGTTTTAGTCAGTGGGAAAAAGTTGAACGATTTGACTTTCATCCCCCACTAGATATCCCACTAGTTTTAGCAGCAAACTTTGGTGAACTTCGAACGAATCATTTCCACACAGGCCTAGACTTTAAAACAAATAGGCAAATCGGTTATAAAATTTATGCCATTGAAGATGGATTTGTTTCAAGAATAAAAATTTCTCCTTGGGGATATGGTCATGCTATTTATATTGACCATCCTAATGGGCTAACATCTGTGTATGCGCATTGTGATGAATTTGTTGGTGAAATAGGTGAATTAGTTTCCCATCGTCAAAAATTAGAACAAAATTTCGCTTTTGAATATTACCCTCCAAAAGATAGCCTTCAAGTCAAGAGAGGTCAAGTTATTGCAAAATCAGGAAATACCGGTGGGAGTACGGCTCCACATCTACATTTTGAAATACGTGATACGAAGTCAGAAAACGCGCTAAACCCTCTTTTATTTGACTTTGAAATTAAAGATACACGCAGGCCAACCATTAGAGGCGTAAAAGTTTATGCAGTTACAAAGGAAGGTTACAGAGTTCCGAATAAAGCTAAGGTTTTAAACGCTTTTGGTGCAAATGGGAAGTATTCCATATCAGGGAACACACTAACTATTCCTGCTAATTACACTTCAACAGATGGTGGTATAGGTTTGGCATTTGATGCTATCGACCAATTGGATGCAGCTGATAATGTATGTGGTATATTTAAAGCTTTTTTAATCGTTGATGGCGACACCGTTTTCGTGCAAGACATGACAAGAATTGCTTTTGAATCCAATCGCTACATTAACTGCCATAAGGATTATGAAGAGTTTCATACAAAACGAAGACACTACCAAAAGACATATAAAACCATACATAATCCTTTACCTATTTATGCATTTACGCAAAATAATGGAATTCTAAAAATGGAACCAGGCGAACAACGAAAAATAGAATACATTTGTGTTGATACAGAAGGAAATAAAGCATCCTTGCATTTTAAACTAGTCGCTGCGAATGGAGAGAGCTCCAATTGGAATGAACTTTACAGTCCTAGTGATGCTTACTTATTTCCAGATAGTGCCTTTATGGAAAATTCGCCAGAGGGGGTTGTTTTATTTCCTCCAGGTTTAGTGTATGAACCAACACCGCTTATTCATAAATCCAGTGAGGCTTTGATTTTTGGAAACCCTGCAATTCCACTTCAAGAAAAGTTTAAAGTAATGCTTCCTATTAAAAATCAATCCTTGCCAGATGAAAAATACCTTATCGCAAGAAAGCACAGCAATGGAATACTCTACCCTGAAATTGGTAACGTAAAAGATGGATGGGTTACAACTTGGGTTAAAAACTTTGGCACCTTCTCCGTTACTACTGACACCATTGCGCCTGTTATTTCTGCTCGTAATTTTTCTAACAACAGCAATGTAAAAGGTAAAACACTTTTGTGGGCAATATCTGATAATTTTTCTGGACTTGCTGACTATGATGTGTTTGTCGATGGGGAATGGTTTGTTTTAAAATATGAACCCAAAAGAGCTGCTGGATTTTCTTTTACTCCACCAAGTCACCTCACAGGAAAAAAAGAGGTTTTAGTACGCGCAATAGACTATTGTGGCAATGTGCAAGAGGTGGTTTATCAATTGAGTTTTTAACCGAAATTAGAAGAGTTCGGCAGTTTAAAACTATTTGCTAACCTGTATAAGGTTGAAAAGTAACAAGGTACAGTAGTTTTCTAAACTAGACAATTAATCATAAAAGTAACAAAAAAGTTACTATCCCCCCAAAAAAAAAGAGGCTACTTCATAGAAGCACCCTCTTTTTCTAAAATTTTATATACTTAAAGAAGTTTACTTTTTGTCTTCGTTTACTTCTTCAAAGTCCACATCTGTTACCTCATCATCTGTGTTTTCAGATGATGCATTAGACTGTTCATTTCCTGCATCTTGACCTTGCGCATTTGCTGCGTTATACATGTCTTGTGATGCTGCTTGGAAAACAGTATTTAATTTTTCAGATGCTGCGTCAATCGCTGCGATATCTTTCGCTTCGTACGCTTTTTTCAATTCAGCTAGTGCCTCCTCGATTGGCTGTTTTTTATCAGCGGGGATTTTATCACCATATTCTGATAATTGACGTTCAGTCTGGAAGATTTGAGAATCTGCTTTGTTTAATTTTTCAACTTCTTCTTTTTTCTTCTTATCCGCTTCCGCATTTGCAGCTGCTTCTGTTTTCATTCTTTCAATTTCCTCATCGCTAAGTCCAGATGATGCTTCAATCTTAATAGATTGCTCTTTACCTGTTCCTTTGTCCTTAGCTGAGATATTCATGATACCATTTGCATCGATGTCGAAAGTAACCTCAATTTGTGGCTCTCCTCGTCTTGCTGGTGGAATATCTGTCAACTGAAAACGACCAAGTGTTTTGTTATCAGACGCCATAGAACGCTCACCTTGCAGTACGTGAATATCCACTGATGGCTGATTATCTGCCGCTGTAGAGAACACTTCAGATTTTTTAGTTGGAATAGTGGTGTTTGCTTCAATTAACTTCGTCATTACACCTCCCATAGTCTCAATTCCTAATGAAAGCGGAATAACGTCTAACAATAACACGTCTTTCACTTCTCCAGTCAAAACACCTCCTTGTATTGCAGCTCCAATTGCTACTACCTCATCTGGATTTACTCCTTTTGAAGGCTCTTTTCCGAAGAAATTTTTCACAGCATCCTGAATAATTGGAATACGAGTTGAACCTCCAACCAAAATTACTTCATCAATATCACTTGTAGAAAGTCCAGCATTTTTAAGTGCAGAACGACAAGGAGCGATTGTTCTTTCAACGATGCTAGAGATTAATTGCTCAAACTTCGAACGTTGAAGCGTTCTAACAAGGTGTTTTGGCACTCCATCAACTGGCATGATGTAAGGCAAGTTTATTTCAGTAGATGAACTTGAAGACAATTCGATTTTTGCCTTTTCTGCTGCTTCTTTCAAACGCTGAAGCGCCATAGGGTCTTTTCTTAAATCTAGTCCTTCATCATTTTTAAACTCTTCTGCCAACCAATTGATGATTGCTTCGTCCACGTCATCACCACCGAGGTGTGTGTCACCATCCGTTGAAAGCACTTCAAATACACCGTCTCCTAATTCAAGAATGGAAACATCATGTGTACCACCACCGAAGTCAAAAACAACAACTTTTTGGTCAATACCTTTTTTATCTAGTCCGTATGCCAAAGCTGCTGCTGTTGGCTCATTGATGATTCTTTTAATCGTCAACCCTGCTACTTCACCAGCTTCTTTTGTAGCTTGACGTTGTGAGTCATTAAAATAAGCTGGTACGGTCACTACTGCTTCTGTAACTTCTTGTCCAAGATAATCTTCAGCTGTTTTCTTCATTTTTTGAAGTATCATTGCTGAAATTTCTTGCGGAGTATAAGTGCGGTCATCGATTTGAACTCGAGGAGTATTATTGTCTCCTTTTACCACTTTATAAGGCATTCTACCTGCTTCATCAGCAACTTCGTCAAAAGAAGTTCCCATAAAACGTTTAATAGAAGCGATAGTCTTCGTAGGGTTTGTAATAGCTTGGCGTTTTGCTGGGTCTCCAACCTTACGCTCTCCACCATCTACGAAAGCAACTACTGAAGGAGTTGTTCTTTTTCCTTCTGCATTCGAAATTACCACCGGCTCGTTACCCTCCATCACAGATACGCAAGAGTTAGTAGTACCTAAGTCAATTCCAATTATTTTTCCCATGTCTAAATATTTTTCAAAGTAAAACTTGCACTTCACTAGTCAATTCTTATGCCATCTAAGATTTGTATTAAAAAACTGACATTTTTTAATTCTATTACTATTCAGGTTTGAAAAAATCTGACAAAATGACTGAAAAGGATATGTCTGGGGTAAAAAATGGCTGGTTTTCGAGGTTCAGGTCACTCGATTTGGTGTTTTCTAATTTACGACATAAATTCGGCAGTATTGAGTGGATTTCAAAAGCCTATTGAAAGTTTGAATATTAAAGACACTCACTCTTTATTCACGTATGACCAGAGCAAAAAATGAACCTTAATGTTATTAATAAAAAACCTATCTTTATTTGAAGAAAGTAAAAAATCATGTCCATTCAAAGATATCCAATAGGTTTACAAGATTTTAGTGAGGTCATCACGAGAGGATGTGTTTATGTTGATAAAACATACTTTGTACATCAGTTGATTACAACCCATAAATATTATTTTCTTTCTCGCCCAAGACGATTTGGAAAATCGTTGTTAATAAGTACGTTTGAATACCTATTTAGAAACAAAAAAGAACTTTTTGAAGGGCTTTATATCTATGATAAATGGGATTTTGAGGAGTATCCTATTATTCGAATTTCCTTTTCCGATATAGGGTACAGGACGAGTAATTTAACAGACGTAATTAACAAGCGTTTAGACGAAATCGCAGGACGTTATGACCTCACGCTTAATGAGTCAGAAATTGATAAACAGTTGAGAGAACTTATACATGTATTGTATAAAAAATTCAACCAAAAAGTGGTGATTTTAATCGACGAATACGACAAACCGCTCATCGATTATTTAGACAAAGAAGATTTACACAAAGCGATTGAAAACAGAAATATCTTAAAAAGTTTTTACAGTGTACTTAAAGATGCAGATCTCTATTTAAAGATAGTATTTATCACAGGTGTTAGTAAATTTAGTCAAGTAAGTATTTTTTCAGACTTGAATAATTTGAATGATATTTCTATTCAAGAAAGTTACAATGAAATCTGTGGAATAAGTCAGGAAGAATTAGAAGCCAATTTCCCTAAAGAATTGGAAAAATTTATAAAGTAAAAATTAAAGAATGGTACAACGGTTATCGATGGAATGGAAAAGGCAATACTGTCTATAATCCTTTTTCAATCCTTAGTTTTTTCAACAATGGAGGGGAATTTATAAACTACTGGTATTCCACTGGAACGCCAACTTTTCTTATGAAAACGAGTAAGGAAGAGCGTTTTTATCAGTTTGAAAACCTAAGCTTTGATTTAAACGACTTACAAAATTTTGACATTGAAAGCCTTAAAGTAATTCCGATTCTTTTTCAGACAGGTTACCTAACCATTACAGGTAAAGATCCTATTCTAAACACCATGAATTTGGATTTTCCAAACC
>SKGS01000013.1 GCA_007117355.1 Lishizhenia sp.
ATATTATGCACAGGCAATTGACATAAACGTGTTAATGCTTTAACCGTCATACTTGCCATATCGCCTTCAGCACATGCATAAACTATATCTCTAGCCCCTAATTTTAATACATCTGCGGTATCGTACATTAATACGTTTACCATCGCTTTTCTTACTTCTGCTGAATTTGCATTCGCGTGTTTAATTGTTCGTAATAAAGCACTTTCAAAGTTATACACTTGAATCAACATATCAGCCGAACGCATCAAAATTTCTTGTTCGTCTTTTATTTTATCTTGGAAAACTTGCACCGCTTGACCTAATGCCAATAAAGCTACTTTTTTTGCATTGCTTAAAAAAGAAAGCGCTAAGTCAAATTCACTTTCACCTTCATTAGCGGGCTGTAATTTTCCTGCTTGCAAATCTTGAAACGCTTGCATTGCATCAGCCATTAAGCTAATTTCTTGTTTCATCGCTTTTCGCAATAAGGTAGAAGGTGTTAAAATACGGTTGATTTCATTCGTTCCTTCATAAATTCTGTTTCCACGAATATTTCTGTACAAGGTTTCGATTTCACTTTCCGCAGAATACCCCATTCCACCATGCATTTGAAGCGCTTCGTCCACCACGTATTGTTCCATCTCAGAACCATACACCTTTGTGATGGCACACTCCATCGCAAATTCAGCCACAGAACGGTACTTTGCTTCTAACGGATCCATGCCCTCAGCAATCATTTGTTGATTTGCCAAATCCACTTTATGTGCTACACGGTTCCAGCTGCTTTCATTGGCATACATTTTAATCGCCATGTTCGCAATTTTCTCCGTAATTGCCCCAAAAGAAGCTATGGGTTGCCCAAACTGAATCCGCTGATTGGCATATTGAACTCCAATACGAAAAGCACGATTTGCTATCGCTGTATTGGCAACTGCAATTTTAATTCTACCTGCGTTTAAGGCATTCATTGCAATCTTGAAACCTTTGTTTCTTTCGCCAAGCAGATTTTCAACTGGTACTTTTACGTTTTCAAAAAACACTTGACGCGTCGAAGAACCATGAATTCCCATTTTATCCTCTTCTTCACCTAGTGTCACTCCCCATTCTTTATGGACAATCAGACAAGAAAGGTTTTTATCATCTTCAATCTTACAAAAAACAAAAAACACATCTGCAAAACCGGAATTAGTGATCCACATTTTTTGTCCATTCAAAATAAAATGTGATTTATCTTCTGAAAATACAGCGTTCGTTTTTCCAGAGTTGGCGTCTGAACCAGCACCAGGCTCTGTTAAACAATACGAACACTTAATTTCAGCAGTAACAATTTTTGTTAAGTATTTGTCTTTTTGTTCCTTCGTACCGTAAAGAAGAACTGGGTAAATACCTAGCCCCGTGTGCACTCCGATAGACTGAGCAAAAGCAAAACTATCCGAAGCGATTTCACCAAAAGCTAACTCCGTTTTAAAATCACAATTTAGACCACCAAACTCTTCAGGAACTCCAATTCCATGAAAACCAAGTTCACCCATTTTCTCCAAAAGTGCAGGTGCTAATTTTGTACCTTCTTTGGTGTCAAACTTTTCTTTAATTGGTTCAATCTCTTTGTTTAAGAAATCACGCATAGAAGAACGAAACATCAACTGCTCTTCGTTGTAATCTTCTGGCGTAAATGTATCATTCGGTGATGAATCCTTTAAGAGAAATTCACCTCCCTTTAAGTAGTTTTCAGTTTTAGTTTCCATAGTTCATGTTTTAATTTTATAAAAATGATTTTAAGACATTTGGCAATCCCATTTTGTCAAAGTTCAAATGTTGTGCACCGTCCACGTATAGCGTTGTCCCAGTTATGTAACTCGACAAAGGACTGGCTAAAAAACACACCGCATTCGAAATATCTTGTGCTTGTCCAAAACGCTTCATTGGAATCGCTTGTTTTGCTTCTTCCAATTTATCTTGTACGGGCTTTGGGTATGTTCCTAATCCTGAAGAATCAATAATTCCAGGCGCTACACAGTTTAATCGAATATTAAAATCGCTCCATTCCTGCGCTAATGATTTGGTCATGTTTTCAACCCCTGCTCTAGCAGCTCCTGTATGTGCCATCCCTGGAAATCCGCGGTATAAATCAACAATAATATTTACCACCACTCCTGATTTCTGTGGAATAAAAAAGGCATTTGCCATATCGCGGGTCATGTAAAAAGTTCCGTTCAAATTATTGTTAATTACAGCAGCCCAGCCCTTATCGCTGATGTATTCCGCCAACGCAGGAAATTGTCCTCCAGCATTATTGACCAACACATCTAATTGACCGTAATTCGTTTTGATGTGCTCCACAACCGCTTTGATTTGCTCCGTATCTTTAATATCACAAGTAACGGCAGAAACCTCACCAAAAGCAGCTAATTCTTTTTGCGCTTCCTGCAATTGTTCTTCTTTTCTAGAAACGATGATCACTTTAGCTCCTAATTGCAACAAATTTTGGGCAATACAAAAACCAATCCCGCTTCTCCCACCAGTTACCAGTGCTACTTTGTCTTTGAAGGTGTTTTCTTTGAACATTTTTTTTGGATGTTAAGATGTTAAGACGTTAAGATTTTAAGACTTACTTTTTCAACGGTGTCTTTAACAATGCTCTAGCTTCGGAGATGGTTGCGATTTCTCGTCCCATCATACGAGCTAATTTCGCTCCCCATTCTACACATTCTCCATTTGACTTTGCCATTTCTCCATTTGGTAAGTAAAAGTTGTCTTCCAAACCAACTCGGAAATTTCCGCCCATTGTACAAGCAATTGCGGCCATTTGCCATTGTTTACGGCTAATTGCGATTACCTGCCAAAAAGAACCATCTGGAACTTGACTAATTTGATGCATCAAGTTTTCAGGAGTCGCTGGAATCCCACCTAATACTCCCATTA
>SKGS01000031.1 GCA_007117355.1 Lishizhenia sp.
TAGGTTCAAATCCCTTAAATGATGAATTGGTTTTTGAAGAAGAAGATGAAACATTTAGTTGTTACATCATGAAATCGAAGTCGAATGATTACATCTTTATTGGAAGCTATCAAACGGTGTCAACAGAATATCGTTATATTGATGCCAACAATCCAGATGGAGAATGGAAAGTTATTCAACCAAGAGAACGTGATTTGGAATATTCAGTAGATCATTTTGAGGGTCATTTTTATATCGTCACAAATGATAATGCCAAGAATTTTAGATTGGTGAAAACTCCAATAAATGCAACCGAAAAATCTAATTGGGTTGAAGTCATTCCAGGAAGAGAGGATGTTTATTTAGAAGGAATTGAGTTGTTTAATAACTTTTTGGTTGTTGAAGAGCGAAAAAAGGGGTTATCTGCTTTTAGAGTGATAAACTGGAAAACAAATGATGAGCATTACATTTCGTTTAATGATCCAACGTACATGACCTATAACTCTATAAACCCTGAAATGGATACCGATGTTTTTCGTTTTGGATATTCTTCGCTTACTACTCCAAACTCAGAATACGACTACAACATGGTAACCAAGGAGCGCACGTTATTAAAACAAACGAAAGTGTTAGACCCCAACTTTTCTCCGGATAATTATATTTCTGAAAGACTTTTTGCGGTTGCAGAGGACGGAACAAGTATTCCTATCTCTATAGTTTACAGAAAAGGTTTTGAGAAAAATGGAAAAGCACCTTTATTACTCTATGGTTACGGTTCTTACGGTTATTCCATAGATGCTTATTTTTCTTCTGTTCGACTTAGCCTTTTAGACAGAGGATTTGCTTTTGCGATTGCTCATATTCGTGGAGGTCAAGAATTGGGAAGAGAATGGTACGAACAAGGTAAGTTGTTACAAAAGAAAAATACTTTTACGGATTTTATAGCTTGTGCAGAGCACCTTATCGCAGAAAAATATACTTCTTCTAGTTCTATTTATGCTCAGGGAGGTTCTGCTGGTGGTTTACTTGTTGGTGCAGTGATGAACATGCGCCCTGATTTATTCAACGGCATCTTAGCTGGTGTCCCTTTTGTGGATGTAATCAATACGATGTTAGATGAAAGCATACCACTGACTACTGGCGAGTTTGATGAGTGGGGAAATCCTAAAGATAAAACGTATTATGACTACATGCTTTCTTACTCTCCTTATGATAATGTGGTGGAGACAAATTATCCTCATTTACTAATTACAACAGGTTATTGGGATAGTCAAGTTCAATATTGGGAGCCAGCAAAATGGATAGCGAAACTGCGAGATTACCGAACCAATTCCAATAGTTTATTTTTATATTGCAATATGGATGTAGGACACGGTGGAGCTTCAGGTAGATTTGAACGATTCAAAGAAGTTTCAATGGAATATGCATTTTTATTAGATTTAGAGGGAATTGAGGAGTGATTGAAAACTCGCTTGAATTGTTAAATTAAAAATTAGATATGAAGTTTCTGTTTATGATTTTGTTGGTTCTTCCAACTATATTTCCTGAAAATAAAAAAATACTCTCGGATAAAGAAAGTGATATAAGAGAACGACTTGCTGGAACTTGGGTTGGTGTTGAAGATGGTCTAGAAAGCGATGAAATGCAGAAGGAAGAGATTTACATTTATTTTGATAAAGAAGGGTACGTAACTTTTTCTTCTTCTCATGATGATGAAGTAGTTGGAGGTAAACTTTTTGAAATGGACGGTGAAATGTTTACAATGTTTTATAGAGTTGATGAATCGACTTCTATAATGGCGCTTGAGGTTTACATGGAACACATCGAAACAGGTATTCAAGTTACTAGTATGACTGGTGTATTCGAATTTCTAAGTGAAACATCAATGAATCTTTGTCTTGATTTTGGTGAAGATGATGTGGATTTATCCTTGGAGGATGAGGATTGTATGATTTTTACTAAGCGGTAAAATTTAAAAATAAATAAAATTTAAAAAAGGATGTTTCTTGATTGAAACATCCTTTTTTAGAAAATCACAATTGGATAGGAGATACTAGAGTTTAATAATCTTGGTTCTTACTTGTTCAACTCCTGAATCAACTACTACATAGTAAGCACCGGATTGAAGATTACTGGCATATATTTTAATGTATTCACTGTTTCCAGTTGTTTGTAAGTTTTGTTGTTCGAAGATAAGTTTACCAGAAAGGTCAAATATTCTAACTACTAAATCCGCATTTGTTTTAGAACCTAAATGAATGGTAAATTCATGATCGAAAGGATTAGGATAAACGCCAAAAACAACCATTTCATTTTTTTGATCTTCTGTAGCTAAAAAATCACTATCAAATGGTTTTTCAGGAGCTGGAATACATTGGTTTTGCGCAACGGAAATTTGAGAGGCTTGTCTGTTAAACCTTTCTCCGTCATTTACAAAATATGCTGTTGCGAAGCTTTCGTTGAAACTGGTGGTATTGATGTTATCAATATGATACCACTCTGCTTGTGTTCGTGCTTTGGTAACATCTAAAACCATATAGCCTCTCATATTTAGATTTACATACTTTACATGAGAATTAAAAGATTGAACCAAACTGGCTCCAATTCCTATCGGTAATCCAGGAGATGTAACACTTGTTGTCACGTACTCAACACCAGCTGAATTTGCACCTGTCGAGGAGTTATAACCATTTAAAGGAAGATCAATAGCCCAGGAGGTATGAATATCTCCAGTTAAGACCACAATGTTTTCAATATTATTATCCATAATATGATTAAATATATTTTCACGTTCAACTGGATAACCATCCCACTGGTCTGAGTTAACAGGTAAACCAAAAGCTCTCAATGGAGCCATCATTACTTGCTGTCCAACAATATTCCATTTTTTTGAACTATTTTGCAGATTACTTTTAAACCAATCTAATTGTTCAAAACCGAGAATTGTTCTGTTTGGGTCATTTAAATCTGATGATGTTACACCAACTTGAGCAACTCGTCCTTCCAATCGTGTGTCTAACATGTAAAGGTTAATTAAATCGCCATATTCAAATATTCTATAAATTGAACTGTCTCCCGGAGTTTCACGAATAGGCATCCATTCAAAGTAAGCTTGTTTTGAATTGTTTTTTCGTGCATGCCAACTACCTTGTGTTGCCTCATCATGATTGTCCGCACCATCGATATACGAATCATCAGCCGACTCATGGTCATCCCAAACACAAATGAAAGGGTATTGTTGATGAACAGCTTGTAAATCATGATCTAATCGATAATGACTATAGCGTAATCTGTAGTCTTCAAGTGTAACTGTTTCATGTTCAGGTTCGTGTTTTCGGTCTTCTAAGTTAGCACTATAACCACCAACTTCATACTCATAGATGTAATCACCAAGATGAATAACTGCATTCAAATCATTTCGATCAGCGATTGCTTTATATGCGTTAAAATATCCGTACTGATAATTAGAACAAGAAACGACACCAAATCGAACATGTTCATTATCTCCAATGTCTGAAGTTATTGCTCTTCCTCGAATAGAATAGTTGTCACCAACCTTAAAATCATAATAGTAACAAGTGGAAGGTTCTAAGTTGTCAACATCTACTTTTACTGTGTAGTCTCTTTCAGAGGTGGCAGTGTAATTTCCGCTGTTAACGATTTCAAACATAGTGGTATCTTTGGAAATTCTCCATTCCACATTAATTGGACTACCGTCATTATTTGTTGGGGTTACTCTCGTCCAAATAATTACTCTATCGCTTAGAGGATCTCCTGATGCAACACCGTGATAAAACGGGGCCCAATCTGTCCTTAATTCACTTCTTACTTCTGTTAATACAGGTTTTTCAAATACTGTATCAACTTTTACTGATTCGATTTGAGCTAATGAGAAGAAGCTAAGAAATAAGAACGGGAAAAATAGTATTTTCATTGTAATTAATTTATGAGGATTCTTTGAATAGCAACTTGATTACTTGAATGTAAGCGGAATAAAACCATTCCTTGGAACTCCATCAAGTTGATTTTGTGTTTTTCTCCCCCGTTTAAATCCATCTTTTTAAGAAGCTTACCGCTCATATCTAAAACTTCTAAATAACTGATTTCTCCATAAGGTTTATCAGTTAAATCTAAATAAACAAAGTCAGATGTTGGATTTGGGTAGCAGTTAATTTTAGCTAACTTTTGGTCTGTTATCGAAACATTATTTTCTCGATAATAAATGTGAAGTATAGGAGCTTGTTGTTCAGATCCATCCCACGAATAAGCTCTTCTAGTTCCAGAACCCTCAATAATAAAGGAAATACTGTTATTTGTTTGCCATAAGGATTGACTAATGATTTCGCTAACAATAAGTTTTAAGTCTGGTGAACGTTCATTATTTGTTGCCGCATTATTTTCGTTCCACTCTGGAATATTCCAAGTAACAAATTCATCGGTTCTTGTTCTTGAAGAAATATTTTCAGATAATGTAGTGAATGGAGGGGAATTAAACATCTTTTCACCGTAAATGAGCACTATAGTTGGTCCACTAGTTGTTCCATCAGCGGTGAATTGAATAAATGCTGAGTCAATAATAGCTGATTTTGGTATGTTTATGGATTCAAAACGAATCCCTACGTATTGATCCTTGCTGCTTATACCAATAAAACCAGGGTCGTAACATAATTCGAGATCTGAACTTGTTAAATCTACATTGCCATTAGATATGTTCTCTTCTGCATCGTTTTCACTTTTATTAACTTGTGTTTGAAAGTGTAACTGACAATTGCTGAATTCTGAGAAGAAAATGGCAAAAGCAAAGAATAAAAATTTAAAAATTGATTTCATCTTATACTATTTTTTCGATTATTTTAAAACCACTATTTTGTGTGATTCAACTCGTCCATCTTTTGTTTTGATATACACGTAATTCACACCCCCATGACAGCTTTCATTAAGAGGTAATTCTGTCTTTAATCCTGATACTTCTGTTTCGTAACATAACTTTCCTAAAGAACTGTAAACTTCAATTTTAGCATTGTTTAATTCAGTGTTAAACTCTATAGTTAATTTATCTGTTGCAGGATTAGGATGAACATTGTATTTATTTTGTTTTGCATCAATTGTATTCAATTCGTCTTCCTCATCAGTTTTGTTGTAAAGAACAATTCTGTCACCATTATCTGGTTCCCAAAGTGTAACTCCATTAGGAAGATCAGAACCTAACTCGTTGTCTGTACTTTCTGTTACGTTTCCAACATTTTCAAATTTAATGCTGCGAATAACAGTAGAGTCTTGATTTACTTGAATAAAAAAGAAGTTGTCAAAAACACCTTGATCTCTTACATAGGGTTTCTTGTTATTTCCTGTAAAATCTAAATTTCTATGAGGAGCACCCCACTGACCTTCACCGATGTAAACGATACCATCTTCATCTAATACGAAATCTGTCCCTCCTGAATTCGCTTTACATGGGTACGTCCATTTTGTAATATGTGTATGTGATTCAGAAACGAGTCGAACTCCAAATTGTTGAAATAGATTCACCCAACAACTCATCTGGTCAGCAACCAAACCGTAACCATTCCCCATGGCAAGCGTTGGAATATGATATTGTACAAATTTCCAAATTGGGTCAGCTGAACCACCAGAAGTGTGCGTTTCAAAATCGTTGATAAGCCAATTCAATTGACTAGCATTTGAACAAGCATTTAATTCTGAATTCAAAAAATATTTTCGAATTAATCCGCCATGAATATCCAAAACATAAAACTCTTCTTGTGGTACATCAAACAATTGGTACATATCAGAATTATCCTCGTGGTTACCTTGAGTATGCATGGTTCCGTACATTCTGCCATCTGATGAAATCGTCAACTGCCAATCTTGAAACCATTGTGTCCATTCATTAAATGTATTTGATGTAATTTGATTCATGACATAATCACCGTTAAAAGAAACAAAGTCAGGCTTTATTTTTGCTACAAGTTCGTTTCCTTCTCTTCTTTTATCTAAACAGTTTCCGCTAGGGCAATTTTCTACATAAATGCCAAAAGCTTTAAAGCCATCACGAGAATCGCCTCCGGTTACATAAGAAACTGGATCGTTTGGGTTATCGGACAATGTTCTGAATTTAAAGCGTTGGCTTAAATCACCATCATTATCACGAATTACAAAATAATACATCGTATTAGGTGTTAAACCTGATAGCCTAGCAAATTTTCTGTTGTGACCATGCGCATTTCCTATCCTATCTACACCATGTGAAAGCGGATAAGCAGCGTAATCGGTTCCTTCATCATTGGTTCCATAATGGACAGTACCTTCAGCGCCAGACCAACCAACAACAATAGAAGTAGATGGGTCGTCTCGAAATGACAAACAGTACTGAAAGGTTTCTGCTTTTAAATTACCCTGAAATGAGCATAATATTGCAGTAAAAAGAAATGAAAAGAAAAAGCTGTTTTTCATGATTTTATTTTTAAAAGATTAATTGAATTCTAATAGTGAAAATATCATCTTTAATATCCGTTAAATATCCAGTGTGAGGGAATTTACCGTTATTAATTTGAGTTGAAGATAAAGGTTGAAGATTGGTGATTTCATTGATAGGTTTTTCGTAAAAGAGTGTAAAACTTAGTTTGTCTGTAGCTTCATATCTGTAACCTATACCATGAGTTCTAAATGTTACATCAGCAACGGATAAACCAGTCGAACCAACTGGAACTCCTTCACTATTTTCAACATTTAAATTTATATTTTCACCTGAAATTTGTGTATTAGGGTTGTAAAAATCATATCTGTAATACAAGTGATGTCCAGTTTTTCCAATTTGTTGATCAATACATAAGTACCCCCCGCGGAAATCCCTTATGAATGAATGAGTTGGTTTTACATTTAATCCTACATAGGCAGGATTGTAAGGTTGAGGACTATCAAATTTGGGCCATGTAACACTTTGAACAGGACCCGTTGGGCTTTTGGATGTGAAAACATATGGGTCTGCAAGTGTTGGTTCTTGAGAAACTTGGGTTCCCCAAATATATTCAGCTCTGATTTTAGTTTTACCCAATGTGAATGATTTTGTCTTTAAGTTTAAGTTAATCGTACCACTTATAGCTTGATAATTTCTAGGAATAAGTGTGTTATAAGTTGCACGAGCAATACTGCTATTTGGGTCTCTAATTATTGAATCTAATTGGTTGGGTAAATAATCTTGAAACATAATAGAAACATCACGAGGTTTGTCATCAACCATTATTGTGGTGTCTAACATCCGAAAAACATAATGATAATTAGATACATTACCGTCAATATCATATTGATGCATTACATTTCCTCTGTAATGGGAATAACCTAAACTAAAATTTATAAAATCATTTTTCAAAGGATTATTAATTTGGATGCGACCATTAAAATCTTTAGAATTATCACTTTCTATATTTCCTCTTGTTCCGTGGTAAATCCCACCATCAAGCCTTAAGAAAGATAATTTATGTTCTTTAGGTAGTTCAAATCTTACATTGGCACCTAAATCTCTAATTCCAGGAAACAAGTGTTGTATAATTCTAGAACGCTCAGGAGCCTCTCTATCCATGGATTGAAGTTCTATTTCATGTCCGAAGGGCATAGCAAATAACCCCATATTAAGATGAAAAGCGTTGTATTTAGTCTCTGTTAATGACAACCAAGCATCTTTGTGAATAAACCCTTTTTCTGTTATATCAAAAGATAGAGCTGCTTTAGCATACGATTGATTATCATAATCCAATCTAAATCTAGATCGTCTTATGGTAAATTTGTTATTATTAAATCTGTCAAAACTTCCTGCGGACATAGAATGTAATCTAACACTATCAGTGTGATTTGTATAATGGTATTGGAATTGAAAATATCCAGAAAGCTTAATGTTTTCATTCCAATTGTTCTGATTTGATTTTGAAATAGAATCCTGACCAAAAGATAGGTTGATCTTGGAAAATAGGACTAAAAATAAGATTTTACTAATGTATTTCATGCTACTAAATTCTGTGCAAATAAACTGAGAGAATCACAAGAAAGGATTAACATAATTTTAAAATTATTTGAACAATTCCAGGTTTTATTTAAATGTTTTATGAAGTAATTATTAAGCGTTTTAAATATTTATTAACTCTATCAACTTTTTGGAAAAAATTAAGAATTTTAAAGCTTCTTGTTTATGTTAATAAAGTTTAGAATTAATACGCGGAGTTTAAAAATGTCAATGATACTCAGGTTCTGTTTTGTGGATTTTGTACTAGATTAGTGTAAATGTCTAAAGCAATTCTTCTTTGATAAGCTTTTGGTTTTTAGAAGAATATAAAAGATATGCTAAAGGTAAAGCCCAATTTGAAGAACGCTCTATCATTTCAAGCAAGTCCATTCCAGATAATGGCCTTGATAGCGCAGCAATGAAGGCCCAAATTGCAGCCCAGATGATTATTGGTCTTAATGGTTTGATTAAAATTGACGCACCAACTAGCATATCCATTACGCCTATCAACGGGAGTATAATTATTGCTTGCTCATAACTAAATCCGTATGCTTGAACTAGGGGAATCCATTCTGACTTACCTGTAAAAGCATAGTACCCGTGTCCCACAAAAGTGAAACAAATACCGATACGAAATAAAACATCTAGCTTTTCGTCGTTTTTAGTTAAAATCATTCTTTTTTAATCTTGAGCGCAAAACTACACATGTGTTAATTATTTAGGATTAAATTTATATTAATCGTTTAATAAATTTACAATAAATTAAATGCATGGATAAAGGGGGGTAGAGCAAAGAAAAATCAAATGAATCAAAAAAAGGTGTCTCGAAAGACACCTTTTTTAAAAATCAATATTTTGAAACTATTTCATTATTATTCGTGAATGATGATTTCATCAATAGTATCTCCAACTCTTATTTGGTCAACAACTTCAACGCCTTCTATAACTTTACCAAAACAAGTGTGATTTCTATCTAAGTGTGCAGTGTTATTTCTGCTATGACAAATAAAAAATTGAGAACCACCAGTATTTCTACCAGCGTGGGCCATAGATAAAACACCTCTATCGTGGTATTGGTTTTCTCCATCTAATTCACAATCTATTTTGTAACCGGGACCACCTGTTCCATTTCCTTTAGGACAACCACCTTGAATTACAAAGTCAGGTAAAACACGATGCCAAGTTAATCCATTATAAAACCCGTCTTTTGCCAATTTTACAAAGTTAGCTACAGTATTTGGAGCGTCTTTTTCATAAAACTCCACATTCATTTCACCTTTGTTTGTTTTTATCGTTGCTTTCATTATTTAGTTATTTTTTGCAAATTTAATAAACCAAATTAACTTTTAAAAAGGAATTAATGAAAGCAAAAATATCTTTCGTTACTAGCCAAGTTTCAATCATATAGCGACACTAATTAAAGAAAATTTGGAAACAACATTTCAGTCCTGTAAAATGTCAAATTTATTAACTACATTCGCTTCGAAATTTTGGTTAAAAAACTACGAATAGATATTTAATTCGGCAAAACTTACAAAGTATGAAAGAAACAGCATTGACTCACAAACACATTGCACTAGGAGCAAAAATGGTTCCGTTCGCCGGCTATAACATGCCCGTTCAATATGCAGGTTTGCGTCACGAACACGAAGTAGTTAGAAAATCTGTTGGAGTATTTGACGTGTCTCATATGGGCGAATTTTTCATTAAAGGTGAGCATGCTTTGGATTTAATTCAAAAAGTGTGCAGCAATGACGCTAGTAAATTAGTTCCTGGAAAGGCGCAGTATAGTTGCATGCCAAACGCAGATGGAGGTATTGTTGATGATTTGATAATTTACATGATTCAAAATAATGAGTATATGCTTGTAGTCAATGCTTCTAATATTGAAAAAGATTGGAACTGGATTAGCAAACATAATACTATGAATGCCGAAATGTTCAACCATTCAGATGATTATTGTTTATTAGCTATTCAAGGGCCAAAAGCAGCAGAGGCAATGCAGTCTTTAACATCTGAGGACTTGACTCAAATACCATTTTACTCCTTTAAAATTGCTGAATTTGCAGGTTGCAAAGAGGTAATAATTTCAGCAACTGGTTACACAGGTAGCGGAGGTTTTGAAGTTTATATTAAAAATGCCGATGCTGAAAAAGTTTGGGATGCTGTTTTAGAAGCTGGGGGAAATTGGGGGATAGAACCAATTGGACTTGGAGCTAGAGATACACTTCGTTTAGAGATGGGTTATTGCTTGTATGGAAATGATATTGATGATACCACCTCTCCTCTTGAAGCTGGTTTAGGATGGATAACGAAATTCACCAAAGACTTTATAAATAGTGAGGCGCTTAAAAAACAAAAAGAAGAAGGTGTAACTCGTAAGTTAATTGCTTTTGAACTTCTTGATAAAGGAATTCCAAGACAGGACTATCCAATTGTTAACGAGAAAAACGAAGTTATCGGAAAAGTAACATCTGGAACCATGTCTCCTTCTTTAAATAAAGCAATAGGTCTAGGGTACGTTCCTGTTGAAAAATCAGCTTTGGAAACAGAAATATTTGTTCAAATTCGTTCTAAAAACTTGAAAGCAAAAGTTGTAAAGTTACCATTTTACAAGGGCTAGCTCTTAAAGGAAAAGACTTTAGTTAAAACAGCTTCAATTGTTGCGATAAATTAATCGCTTCAAGTGGCTGTTCATAAGGAAATTTGAAATGTGTTATTTCTGTGCCTTCAATCCAAAGTTGTTCGTCTTTTTGATCTAGGATAATTGGCATTCTTTTTTTAATGTGAATTGAAGACATTAAATCGTTTGCCTCGGTAGTTAAAATACTGTAAGTTTTAACCTTTTCTCCATTGGTAGGATTATTCCATTCACTGTATAAACCAGCAAAAGTAAATAATGAATTTTGTTGGTGTTTAATGTGGTATTTTTCCTTTTTTTTTCCGGAAGTATCTAGCCATTTCCATTCAAAAAAGCCGTCAGCAATAACCAAACAACGGTTATGCACTACATCTTTGAAAGAAGGTTTTTCGTGGATAGTTTCAACTCTAGCGTTTAACGTGTTTTTTTGAATAGATTCATCTTTCGCCCATTGCGGAATCAACCCCCATTGAAATATGGAGATATAATTTCTATTCGAATTTGTTATAACTGGCGTGAAGGGAAAGCCAAACCCATTAAATTCATTCATTGAGAGCTGCGAATTAGGAACTTCGTCTGCAAATTTCGCATCAAATCGTTTTTCGATGTCTTTTTGCTTTTTCTTTAAACTGAAATGATAACACATAAAACATTGATTTAACCTAATTTCCAACGAGCAGTAGGACTAGTTTTTTGATCCGTAAAAACACCTTTGTCCCATAAAAACTTACCAGTAATTGCAATCATCGCTGCATTATCGGTACAATATTCAAATTTAGGAATATGGACTTTCCAATTTAGCTTTTTCCCTTTTTCTAATAATGCTGCTCGAAGCCCTGAATTAGCAGAGACTCCACCAGCAATAGCAATTTCTTGTATGTTATGATGTTTTGCAGCTTTGACTAATTTTTCCATCAACACTTCAATAATGGTATGTTGAATACTAGCACATAAATCATTCAAATTTTCCTCTATGAAATTGGGGTTCGTTTTTTCTTGCTTTTGCAAAAATTGAAGTACATTGGTTTTTAATCCACTAAAACTAAAGTCAAACTCCTTGATTTTGGGTTTTGTAAATGAAAATTTTTCTGGTTTACCTTTTTGTGCTAACTTATCTAACATTGGTCCGCCAGGGTAGGGGAGACCTAATAATTTTGCAGTTTTATCGAAAGCTTCTCCTGCTGCGTCGTCAACAGTTGTTCCTATAACTTTCATTTTTAGAGGTTCTTCAACTAAAACCAATTGTGTATGTCCACCTGAAACAGTTAAACATAAAAAAGGTAAATTCGGCTTTTCTTTCGAAGGGTCATCTATAAAATGAGCCAAAACATGTGCTTGCATGTGATTTACATCAATAAGTGGAATATCAAGTGCTAAAGAAAGCGCCTTGGAAAAAGACGTTCCAACTATCAGACTTCCCATGAGTCCAGGGCCTCGAGTAAAAGCAATAGCATCTATGTCTTCTAATGAGATTCCAGCTTTTTTTACTGCTGCATCTAACACAGGAACAATGTTTTGCTGATGTGCTCGTGAAGCAAGTTCAGGAACAACTCCGCCCCATTCCTCATGAATAGCTTGACTTGCCGTTACATTGGATAAAATGGTCTCATTTTTGAGTACAGCAGCTGATGTATCGTCACAAGATGACTCAATACCAAGAATTATAACGTCTTCTTTCCCCAACTTACTTTATATTTGTAATTATTGTATCTGTAAATATCGAATGACAAAATTAGTGAAAATATTAGCGAGTGCTTTGTTCCTCATTTTGGAATATACATTCATCATTATAATATTTTTCTCCTTTCTTATTCGAGAGTCGTCCTTTCAAACTTTTCTTGGTAAAAAAGCTTCTTCTTATTTGTCGGAATATTTGGATGCTGATATTTCTATAGGTAAAGTAGATATAGCCTTTTATGACCGCATTTATTTTGATGATGTTTTTCTTAGTGATGCTCATCGAGACACGCTATTTTATTTACATGAATTTCGTGTGGATTTAGACATGCGAAAGTTGGGTTTAACAGACTTTCCAGTGCAATCCGTGCACATCAATAATGCTGATTTTTTTCTGAAGAAATACCAAGGAGAGGAGTTTTCTAATTTACAGTTTTTATTGGATGCATTTTCTAGCGATAAGGATACTGACCCATCAGATTTTTATATCTTGCTAGAAGATTTAACCATTAAAAATAGCAGGTTTGTTTTCCACGATTATAATGCAGAAAAAATTGACTTTGGAATAAATTTTAAGCAATTAGATATTAGTAATATTGATTTAAGAGCTAATGATATTAAAATTACACCTGAACAATATACTGCCGATATTCATCATTTTTCATTTCAAGAAAAAAGTGGTTTTAACTTAACTCTATTTGCTGCAAAAACTACGTTTGATGCCCAAGGTCTCCTTTTGAATCAAGCAATTCTAAAAACAGGAAACACAAAATTGGATTTTGCATCTTTTCACATGAAAACCAAAAATTATGCTTCTTACAGTGCGTTTTTGGACGAGGTAGAATTTATTAGTGATATAAATAAATCAAGGTTATCAATGCCTGATATTTCCTATTTTGCACCTACATTAAGAGGGATGAATCAAGAAATAGAAATTAAAGGGAAATCACAAAACGCAATAGCGAAATTGGAACTATCTGATTTCAATATAAAAACTGGAGAAAATACTTATCTCAATGGAGATTTCCAACTACCCGATTTTAGAAAACTTGAAAATGAATCAATTCGACAAAGTATTTCCTCATATTACATCGACTTCAATGATTTAAGCAAATGGAAATTCCCAGGGGAAAATGAACCTGTTGCTTTAAGTTTACCCGATGAGGTTATGCGCCTTGGGTATGTTACAGGCTCCCCAATTCAAGCTTTTGGAACTTATAACGCCATGAAACTTCAACTCGGAAATTGGAGAACAAATCTTGGTAATATTTCTTTTTTGAGAACAATTGCCGTTAATGAATTAGTTAACCCTTCAAAGCCTATTCAACTTTTTTGTGCAGAAGGAACGAAAAAATACCTACGTTTTGAATCGTTTAATTTAGGTAGGATGTTAGCCATTAATGACTTAGGTAGAATTAACGGGACTATAGGTTTAGAAGCTTCTTTATTAGCCGATGAATTTGTTACCATTGATAATGTTTCAGGAGTTTTTGACCGATTTTATGCAGGTGGATATAACTATTCCAATGTGTTTCTCTCCGATTTAGATTTTCTTTTGGATTTTAAAACGAAACAACCAACGGCAAACATTGACGGATTAATCTATATTAGAGACGAAAACCTTGATTTGGTTTATTCAGGTTCATCTAGTTTTGGCGAAGAAATTGAGTTGAATATCGATTTAAGTATTGAATGTGCTTCACTTAATTTGCTGCATCCATCTTTAGAGAATAGAGGAGAACTGAACACCCAATTATCAATTCACGGAAAGGGAAAAGGAATAAATACATTTTCTGGAAAAGTGGAAATTGATAGTCTTTACTACGAAGAAAATGAAGAAAACTTTTCAATAAGTCACTTTGAATCAATTGTTCAAAGAGAAAACGGTTCGGATGAATTAATGGTTCGGTCAGATTTTGTAAATATTGACCTCAAAGGATATGTGGATATCGACTTAATAGTGGACAACATAATTTATCAATCATCGCAAGTTTTCCCCGTTTTCTTTGCTGATTTAGAACCAAGTTTTGATTTGAATAGTAAGTTTAATTATTCCTTCGAGTTTTTCGATATCAACCCTATTTTGGATGTGTTTGCCCCTCAGTTTCAAATAGCAGAAAATACGAAGCTTTCAGGAAGTTTTGATGGGGAGTCTCAATTTTTTGACTTGGACATAAATGCTAAATACTTTCAGGTTAATTCAATGACCTTTACCAATATTAACTTATTTCAGCAATTAAGCAGGGGAGAATTATTGGCACTTTACCGTTTAGATAATGTCATGCTCGGCGATTCTTTGTTGGCGCAAGAATTAAACTTTACCAATATTGCTTTTAATAACTTCATGGATTCTCAATTGATTTTCCATGATAAATGGCGATCAAGGTCTAATCTTGAATGGTACACAAACATATTCGAAACCGATGGTTTTGATATTGATGTTTTACCGTCATATTTTAACATTAATAATCATCTTTGGAATTTGGATGAAAGAGCACATGTGAATTTTTCTTATGATTGTTTCTTCATTGAAGATTTTATTCTGAAAAGAGATAATCAGTCCATAGCAGTAAATGGAATGATTTCTAAAGTGCCACAAGACAATTTATATATTGACATTAAAAATGTGGAATTAACAGACTTCGGTACAATCTTGTTGCCTGAAAATCAAATATCGGGTGTAACGAATGTTAAAGGAATTATCTCAGAACCTTTTACCGAACTGAAATTTTCAGGTGATGCAGCAATTCAAGATTTGGTAATTGATGAAAGAGATATTGGCGATTTAAACCTCACCGCTAAATACGATGTTAGATTAAACGCTATTTCTATGGACGGTTCCTTGTATTACAAGCAGTTAGACCAAAATACGTTTGAGTTTAAAGGTGATTATTTAATTGGCGAGGAAGAAAGTCTTGATTTTCAAATGGTATTCGATGGAACAGATATAAGTTTGGTGAATTCCTTTTTGGATCCGCAAGTGGTAAGTGGAATTCGAGGAAAATTAAATGGTGCTTTTGATTTGAAAGGTAGTGTTTCTGAACCAAGAATTGAAGGTGCTATTGATTTAGAGGATGGAAGAGTTAATTTAGCTATGCTCGGAGCAAATTTCTTTTACAGTGGACAAGTAAAGGCGGATAGACATGGGATTTATATTGATGCTATGCCAATAAAGGATGAAGAAGGAAATACAGGGTTTTTAGTTGGTCACATGTTGCATGATAATTTTAGTAACTTCTTATATGAAATGAATTTTGATTTTGAAAATCATTATAGAAAACGAAATCCGCTAAATCCAAGTGAACCAATGAAAATTGAGCGTTTTTTAGTAATGAAAACACAATATTCAGAAGGAACAATGTATTACGGAACGGCCTATGCAACTGGAAGTGCAAGTATTTCCGGGTCAGTTGATGATATGAATATTCGAGTGAATGCCAAAACACGAAGAGGTACATGGATTAATTTCCCAATGTATGGACCAACTACTATTGAAGAAGATGGCTTTATTCGCTTTAAGTTAGCAGATAGTGATGAAGAGGAAGAGGAAGAAAAAGGCATTAATTTTAGTGGTGTTCAATTAGCACTCAATTTCGAAATAACTCCTGAAGCCAGAGTGAAACTGATATTTGATGAAAACATTGGAGATGAAATTACTGCCTTTGGCGAAGGTAATTTGGCAATTTCATTGGATAATTATGGTGAGGTAGCATTGAATGGTACGTTTAGAGTAACAGATGGAGTGTATAACTTTGCAATGGGACCATACAAACAAAACTTTTTTATTGTTCCTGGAGGAACGGTACAATGGACAGGTGACCCAACAGCTGCAAATTTGAATATAGAAACATTTTATCGCACAAATGCCAACCTTTCTGTTGTAATGATGGATGTGATTGATGGAAAAACATCTGACAACGAGGAAATACTTTCCTATCTCAAACTCAGAGGAAATATGATGCAGCCTGAAATTTCATTTGATTTAGACGCTCCTAAAGCAAATGAAGCAGGAAAAGCAGTAATAAACAGGATTAGAAGCGACAAAGACGAATTAAATCGTCAGTTTTTTTCAATATTGATTTGGAAGCGTTTTCAACCGTTAGCTGGTCAAGAAGGTCGAGATCAAGCGGGAAGAGGCAACGCAGCATTAGATTTAGTTTCTACGCAATTAAACTCTCTTTTAGCTAAAGTTTCGGATGATTATAAAATGAATGTCAATTTAGAAAGTGATGAATTAACAGGAGAAAGTTCGGTTGAATTTGGTGTGACCAAAGGTTTTATGGACGATAGATTAATCGTTTCTGGTTCTTTTGGTGTAGGGTCTCAACATCAAGAAAATGTGAATCAAAATAACTTGATTTACGATTTGAATATAGAATATTTAATCAACGAAAAAGGAACATTTCGAATTAATGTATTTAATGAATCAAATACCAACTCGGTGATTCAAAACACAAATCGGGGACAATATACCCAAGGTTTTGGTGTCAATTATAGAGAAGAATTTCATAACTTGCGCGATTTTAAAATGATTCAGTTTGTAGCTGATATTTTTAGAAAAAAGGAAAATAGAAAAACAAATTTTAGAGATGGTTCTCGCTTTCGCCCAATTCCTTTGGATTACAAAGAAGGTCGTAAAGAAGAGGAGCAAGATTGAAATAAATAAGAATTATGAAGAAAGTTTTAATAGCAAACCGAGGAGAAATAGCAAGACGTGTAATTCGTACTTTGCGAAGAATGAATATTAAAAGCGTTGCGATTTATTCCGATGCTGACAAAAATGCTCCTTTTGTTTTTGAAGCGGATGAGGCGCTGCACATCGGTCCATCTCCATCCGCTGAAAGTTACTTGGTGCAAGATAGGATAATTGATGTCGCTCAAAAACTTGGAGTTGATGCAATTCATCCTGGCTACGGTTTTCTTTCTGAAAATGCTGATTTTGCAGATAAACTTAAAAAGGCAGGAATTACCTTAATCGGCCCATCTTCTGACGCTATGCGTGTTATGGGAGATAAATTGAGCGCAAAGCAACGTGTAAAAACCTATAATGTCCCATTGGTTCCGGGGATTGACGAAGCTGTTTCTGACGCTCAAAAAGCAAAAGATATTGCTGTAGAAATTGGTTTTCCTGTTCTTATTAAAGCTTCTGCTGGTGGAGGAGGAAAAGGTATGCGCCTTGTGGAGCGATTGGAGGATTTGGAAGAACAAATGCAATTAGCTCAATCTGAGGCTCGTTCCTCTTTCGGTGATGATGCTGTTTTTGTGGAAAAATTTGTTACTAAACCACGTCATATAGAAATTCAAATATTTGCAGATAATCACGGAAATGTGGTACATCTTTTTGAACGTGAATGCAGTATCCAACGCCGTCATCAAAAGGTTGTAGAGGAAGCTCCTTCTGCTGTATTAACTCCTGAATTGCGTGAAAAAATGGGACAAGCAGCTTGTGATGTTGCAAGAGCTTGCGACTATGCTGGCGCAGGTACAGTTGAGTTTTTGCTAGATGCTGATTTGAACTTTTATTTCCTAGAAATGAATACGCGTTTGCAAGTAGAGCACCCTGTGACAGAAGAAATTACTGGTTTGGATTTAGTAGAATGGCAGATTCGTGTTGCCAGAGGCGAGGAATTGCCAAAAAAACAAGAAGAACTTGCAATTAAAGGTCATGCGATTGAAGTTAGGGTTTATGCTGAAGATGCACTAAATAATTTTACACCGGATATTGGAACGTTAAAACGCTACAGAAAACCAACGGATAGCTATGTTCGAATTGATGACGCCTTTGAGGAGGGAATGGAAATTCCAATTTACTATGACCCGATGATTGCCAAATTAGTAACTGTTGGAAAAGATAGAATGGAAGCAATCGAACGCATGATTGAAGCAATAGATAATTATCAAATTTCTGGGTTAAAAACGACGTTGGATTTTGGTAAGTTTGTGATGAAGCACGAAGCGTTTAGAAGTGGAGATTTTGATACGAACTTTGTAAAACATTATTTTTCTGACCCTCTGATAATGACTACTTCCCAAAAAGAAGAGGAGCGTGTACTATTGGCTTCAATAGACCAAATATGGAATAGACTTTCACAAGAACAGAGTAAAGAATTTGCTTCTAAAGAGATGAGGTAAATTGGTTTGGAGTTTTTTGGAATGAGGAATTTTTTTACTGATTTGTTGATGCATTGATTGAATTCGAGCTTAGTTAAATGACCAAAATAATAAGTTTATCCATTTTTCTTTTAATTGCATTGAATCATGTGATTGGTCAGAATGATGGGGATTCAATAACTAGAAAGGTAATTTATATTCCAAAGAATGAGATGTCTTTTGCACCAAGTAAATATGCATCAGGTATTGGTCTAGAGTACAAGCGTTTAAAAGATGCAAAAAGAGACTCTGTTTTTATAGAAAATAATGGTTTCTCTCGGAAAATGTTCGTTGTGCGTTATTTTTTTCAACCGAGGCCAACTAGATCATCTGTTATATTCACAGACTTTAACGTTTTTAGCGCTTCATCTGATTCATTTCAATATAGAGCATCAGGAATTAGCCAGTTTCATAGAACAATGCATATTGGCTATGAAAATCAGCATGTTTTACTTGTTGATAATGACTATTTAGGCGGGTTGATGGCGTACGTTTCTTATTTTTCGATAATACGACAAAATTACGTGCTTTCTCAGTACATTGATACTATTGTGCCGATTGGGGAGATGCTAAACGAATTTAGTGTAAATGAATACGTACCATTAGGAGGACAGAGAACAACAAATTACTTAGGTTTGGGTCTTGGACTGCAGGCTGGATTTAATTCAATGCTTTCTATTGGTACAAAAAGCAATGTAAGAAGCAAACCGTCCACAAAAGCTGCTGTAATAGGTGGTTTTTTTAACTTTGGATTTGGTGGAGAATTTCAAGTTTCAGAAAGTATTGATTTCGATAATGCAGGCGGGTTTTTGAACACCCATACATATAACGTTTCATTTTTTGATAATTTAATGATTGGCTTACGGATGGGGTTGAAGTTTTGAAAAAATGCATTTCAACCTTGACTCTGCGATGAATTTTACTGATAATTCCATTTATTAATATCAAGTTTTTCCTTAATGCGATTTAGCTAGCTCCCTAACCTTTGAATTCGCATCGTATTTCAACGTTCAGATCGTTTCTGCTTTTTGATCTCTTTCTTTTTTTCTTTCTCGTGTTGTTTTATTTTCTTTCGATGTTCCTTTAATTTCTTCTTGTTTTCTTTAACCCGTTTTTTATATTTTTTTCTATCAAGTTTGTAGTGTGCTTTATCTACAATTTGAAATGAAGGGTCAAAATCTACTTTGCCACTTTCTATATCACGAATAACACACTCTAGAACAAAGTCCTCATAATCAGGGTCGTAGGTCGCATCTAGTTCTTGGTCAAAAAATGAAGCAAGCCCTTTATAAAGTGAAGCTTGAGCACTCCCTTTATACTTTTCTATAATCTCTTCTACCGTCATTCCTGTTTCACGATAAACGAGTTTAGACAAAACTATTCCTTCTGAAACATATAATTCTTTGAGTAAATATTTAAAGTCTTCTCTCAATTCTTTATGTGTTTCTCGTGCAATTTTCTTCTTTTTTCGTTTTTTATCGCTTGCTTCTAACTCTCTTTCTAATGAATCAATAACAATGGCGGCGTGCAAGGCAAGAGGATAAACTCTTCGAATTCTACGAAGTGCAATTTGATATTGTGAATGATAATTTTTTGGTAAATAAAAAGTGTCAAACTCCTGAATACGAAGAAGGGATGAATCAGCTAGAACGCTATCTTTGACCATTGCAGTTTCATTTTGGCTAAACGCTGTTGAATAGCTCAATAAAACAGTAAATATGAGTAGTAACTTGAATAACATATATCTTTTTTCAAAATTCTAATTACATACATAGCAATAGTTGTTCCAAATTTACGAAAATGTTGGGATTTTTAAATGTTAAGACATTAAGACTTATTAAATCTTAATATCATACAGCGCAGCGGGTCTTAACGTCTTATAATGCAGCGAGTCTTAAAACCCTTAACGATTTATACTACGCTTTGTACGTTCGCTAAGGATTTGAAGAGTTGGCTAAGGGTTTAAAAGCAGGTTCGTACGTACTTTTGTTAAAATTGTAATTATTTTACGTTATCACGTTAAAAACACACCTCCATTTACACTATGATTTTACCAGTCATACTAAAATAGTCGATTTAGACTAAAAATTAGTTTGTATTGACTAATATTGTGTAGCTAAAATTTTGAACTATGAATAAAATACAGTTATTATGGATGTTTCTTTGTGTAACCATCTTTTCAATGGCGCAATATCAAGTTGGTCATACAACGATAACTTTTAATGATCCAGATAGAACAGGAGGATTTGGAAGTGGGGGAGGTCCAGGGCGTCAAATTCAAACTGAGATTTATTACCCGGCGGCTTCATCAGGAACAGATGTGCCAATGATAGCCGAAGAGTTTCCTGTAGTGGTTTTTGGTCATGGGTTTCAAATGGTGTGGTCAGCTTATGAAAACATTTGGGAAGAAATGGTGCCTAAAGGTTATATTTTTGCTTTTCCTAGAACAGAGGGAGATTTATCTCCTAGTCATCAAGATTTTGGTTTGGACTTGAGCGTTGTATTAGATAGAATGTTGGCTGAGAATGATCTCTCTTCTTCCATTTTTTATGAAGGTATTAACGGCAGAGCTGGGGTTATGGGACATTCTATGGGAGGGGGTGCTTCCTTTTTGGCTTCCGCAGTAAACGAAAACGCTGTAACTGTTGTTGGACTCGCTCCTGCTGAAACAAATCCCGAAGCTTCAGAAGCAGCTGAAGATATTACTATTCCTGCACTAGTACTTGCAGGTGACCAAGATGGTGTAACTCCTCCAGCCGAACATCAAATACCTATTTATAACGGATTGAGCAGTGAGTGTAAGTACTTTGTTTCTCTAATCGGTGGGGGACATTGCAATTTTGCTAATAGTAATTTTCAATGTAGCTTAGGCGAAGGATTCACTGGCGGTGGAGGTTCTCTCGGCCGACCAGCACAGCACCAATTGACATACGATATTATTACCCCATGGTTAGATTACTACTTAAAAGGTATTTGTCAAGCTAAAGATGATTTTATTGACTTGGCAGAAAATGACACTAGAGTTAACTCAACAATTGACTGTGTTTATGAACCATTACAGACACCCACTATTTCCGAAAACGGAGGAGTACTAACTTCTTCTGAAGCTAATTCTTACCAATGGTTCAAGGATGGTGTAGAGTTAGTTGGAGAAATCAATCAAACTACAACTGCGACTGAAGAAGGCACTTACACTGTAGTTGTTTCTGATGGAATTTGTTTTGAAGAGTCAGAGCCCTTTGTTCTAGGTGATGGTGATGGAGACGAAGACTGTGATGAACCAACAAATTTAATAACTACGACAAACCAAGAAAGTGTTACAGTTTCTTGGGACGGAGGTAATGCTGATGAATGGGAAATCGTTTGGGTGGTCGAAGGTGAAGATCCACTTGATGCAACAAATCACTTAGGTTCTGAAACAGTAAATGATAGTGAATACACAATTACCAATTTATCCAACGGACTTTACGATGTTTATGTTCAAGCAATTTGTGACGATGAAAATTCAGAGTGGGTTTCGGAAACTTTCGAAATCAATACAAATGATGAAGACGAAGACTGTGATGAACCAACAAATGTAACAACGACTGCAAACCAATCAAATGTTGTTGTTTCTTGGGTCGGAGGCAATGCAAGTCAGTGGGAAGTACTCTGGGTTACTCAAGGTGCAGACCCGTTAAACCCAGCTAATCATTTAGGTTTTGAGACCGTAAACAACGAAGAATACACAATTACAGATTTATCAAATGGAAACTACGATGTTTATGTTCGTGCAATTTGTGACGATGAAAATTCAGAGTGGTTATCTTCCAATGTTTTAGTGGATGAGAGTGATGTTAGCATTAATGAAACTTCGGGAGTCGAGTTTTCGATTTACCCAAATCCCACAAATGATGTTGTAAATATTTCACTAGAAAAAAATAGTGTAGATGTAAAATCAATTGAAGTGTTAAATGCTCAAGGACAACGAGTAAGTGTTTTAGAAGTAAATGCCTCAGACGTTCAAATAGATTTCTCATCTTTTGAAAAAGGAATGTATTTTATTGTATTGCAAACAACGAATAACGATCTCATAACCTCGAAAGTAGTAAAGAAGTAAATACCATAAACCACTACTATTTTTGAAAGAAAGGCACTCTCTTCGGAGGGTGCTTTTTTTTGGCTGAGAAAATAGAATATGGATTCGCAAATCCTCACCCAAAAAAAAATGACTTAAATCACAATATATCAGAATAAAACGATTATTCTAGAACTTAATCATTTAAATGTCGTACCTTTGCACTCAATTTATAAAATAGAGTATGACCTTTAGTGATTTAGGGCTGAGAAGCCAAGTGGTCAAAGCTGTTACAGACATGGGGTTTGAGCAGCCAACGCCAATCCAAGAAAAGGCTATTCCTCACTTGTTAAAATCAGAAAGTGATTTTGTGGGATTAGCCCAAACGGGAACCGGGAAAACTGCTGCATTTGGATTACCTTTAGTGCACAGAATTACGTCGAGCCAACGTAACCCAAAAGGCTTAGTTATTTGTCCAACGCGTGAATTATGTTTACAAATTGCCAATGATTTAAAAGATTTTTCAAAACATGAAAAATCAGTAACTATCGAAGCTGTTTATGGAGGTGCGGATATCCGCCGTCAAATGACTGCAATCAAAAATGGCGTTGCCGTTATTGTTGCAACTCCAGGACGTTTAGTTGATTTAATCAACCGTAGAGCTATCAACCTTTCAGAAGTTGAATGTGTGGTGCTTGATGAAGCTGACGAAATGCTTAATATGGGATTCAAAGAAGATTTAGACCATATTTTGTCAGCAACTCCAGACACGAAAAGTACATGGTTGTTTTCTGCAACAATGCCAAAAGAAGTGGCGCAAATTGCAAAAAATTACATGTCTAATCCTTTGGAGGTTTCGATTGGTACAAAAAATCAAGGTAACGAAAATATCGAGCATATATATTTTGCTGTTAAAGAAAGAGATAGGTACGATGCGTTAAAGCGATTGATTGATTTCAATCCGAAAATATTTGGTTTAGTTTTTTGTAGAACTAGACGCGAAACTCAACAAGTTGCAGAAAAGTTAGGAAAAGACGGTTACAGCGCAGAAGCATTGCACGGTGATTTATCACAGGCACAGCGTGACCGAGTTATGAACATGTTTAGAAATAGAAGCATTCAATTATTGGTTGCAACGGATGTTGCTGCTAGAGGTATTGATGTGGATGATATAACGCATGTAATTAATTACAACTTACCTGATGAAGTAGAGAACTATACGCATCGAAGTGGTAGAACTGCTCGTGCGGGAAGAAAAGGTGAATCGCTTGTGTTAATCAATACGCGAGAAAAGTACAAAATAGCACAAATCGAAAAGAAAATTAGCCAGAAATTTGTTTTTGCTGAGATTCCTTCTCCAGAGGCTATTTGTTCTGTTCAGCTAGAATCGATGATTCAAAAGGTGAAAGATACGCCTGTAAATGAAGAGGAAATAGAAAAGTTTATTCCTGGAATTCTTGAAGACTTCGAATCTTTGTCTAAAGAAGAGGTGATAAAGAAATTTGTTTCTGCTGAGTTCAACCGCTTTTTAGATTATTACAAAAAAGCAGGAGATTTGAATGCACGTTTGTCTGACAAAGATACTGGAGCTCCAACAAAAGAAAGAAAACAAAGAAATAGAAGAGAGGATACTGATCCTAATAAAACAAGATTCTTTGTTTCTCTTGGTGAAAAAGATGGGTTAAATCCTGGTGGATTGCTACGTGTAATTTGTGATGCAACAGGCTTACGTTCAAATACGATTGGAAGAATTGATATCATGCCGGCATTTTCTTTTTTCGATGCAGATAAATCTGATGTGGATACCATTTTGAAAAAAGTAAGTGGTGCAGAATTTGAAGGTAAGCAAATGAACATCGAAGTGACAGAAGCGAAAAAGCCATCTTCTAGAGGAAGAGGTCGTGGAAACAATCGAGGAGGCGACAGTAGAGGATTTGGCGGTCGTTCCAATAATCGAGGAGGCGGTGGTAACCGATCTTCGCGCAGCAGGTCGTCTTCATCACGTTCAAGAAGATAAAAATAGAAGGTAAAATGTAAAGTATAAATAAGGCAGAGAAGCATTTAACGCTTTTCTGTCTTTTTTGGTTAAGTTTAAAATGGAAATAAGAAACATCGCAATTATTGCACACGTTGACCACGGTAAGACTACTTTGGTGGACAGAATGATCGAATCAGGAGATCAATTTTCAGAAAGAGACCGTCAGAATGCTGGCGAGTTAATGATGGATAACAATGACCTTGAAAGAGAAAGAGGAATTACCATTGTATCTAAAAACGTATCTGTAACGTATAAAGGAACAAAAATCAATATTATTGATACTCCTGGTCACGCCGATTTTGGTGGAGAAGTGGAAAGGGTTCTTAATATGGCTGATGGAGTTTGTCTTCTTGTTGATGCTTTTGAAGGACCTATGCCACAAACGAGATTCGTTTTGCAAAAAGCACTTTCAATGGGACTAAAACCATTGGTGGTTATCAATAAAGTAGATAAAGAAAATTGTACTCCTGACGAGGTACATGAAAAGGTGTTTGATTTAATGTTTGAATTAGACGCTAACGAAGAACAGTTAGACTTTAAGTCAATTTATGGCTCTGCAAAGAATGGCTGGATGTCAGAAGATTGGAAAAAACCAACGAACTCGATTGAGCCATTGTTAAGTGCTATTTTGGAGTATTTTCCTCCAGTTGAAATTCCTGAAGGGAATACACAAATGCTTATCACCTCTTTAGATTATTCCTCTTTTGTTGGTCGAATTGGCATTGGAAGACTTACGCGTGGAACTTTAAAGCCAAACCAACAAATTATTCTTGCTAAAGCTGATGGTTCGCATGAGAAACACAAAATTAAAGAGGTTTTTGTTTTCCAAGGAACAGATAGAATAAAGGTGGATCAAGTTCAACCGGGTGATATTTGTGCTGTTACTGGTTTAGAAGGTTTTGAAATTGGAGATTCTATTTGTGATTTTGAACATCCTGAACCTTTGGCAACAATAGCAATTGATGAACCAACTATGAGTATGTTGTTTTCAATTAATGATTCACCATTTTTTGGTCAAGAAGGAAAATTTGTTACTTCAAGACAAATTGACGAACGGCTAAGAAAGGAGTTAGAAAAGAATTTAGCTTTAAGAGTGGAGCAAACGGATAAAGCAGATAAATGGATGGTTTTTGGCCGTGGTGTTTTGCATTTATCAGTTTTAATTGAAACAATGCGTAGAGAGGGATATGAACTTCAAGTTGGTCAACCACAGGTTATTATCAAAGAAATTGATGGTGTAAAATGTGAACCAGTTGAGGAATTAACGATTGATATCCCGGAAGTTCATTCTGGAACAGCTGTTGAAGCAGTTTCTAAGCGTAAAGGTGAAATGTTAAACATGGAAGCAAAAGGCGAACGAATGATTATTCAATTTAATATTCCTTCGAGAGGAATTATTGGATTGAGAAACTTCTTGTTGACACAAACGGCAGGGGAGGCGATTATGTCGCATCGTTTCATAGAGTTCCAACCTTATAAAGGAGAAATTCCAGGACGTCAAAATGGTTCTTTAATTTCCATGGAAAAAGGTACTGCCATTCCATATTCTTTAAATAACCTTCAAGATAGAGGTAGGTTCTTTGTTGACCCTAACGAACCAATTTATGAAGGACAGGTTATTGGGGAAAACTCAAGAGTAGGCGATTTGGTAGTGAACGTAACGAAAACGAAAAAGTTAACCAATATGCGTTCTTCAGGTGCAGATGACAAAGTGCGTCTTGCTCCAGCTATCAAAATGTCTTTAGAAGAGGCGTTAGAATATATTCAATCGGATGAATACGTGGAAGTTACGCCGTCGTCTTTGCGAGTTCGTAAAATCTTATTAAAGGAAACAGACCGTAAAAGGGCAGGTAAGTAGTTGCACTTTTCTGAATAGATTTTTGTAAATAATAATAGGGCTTCACGTTTGAGGAAGTCCTATTTTTTTATTCATTTAAAAGGAATTAGAAGCGGAATAAGCAAAAATATAAAATGTTACATTTCATTTACGTCAAAATGTTGTCGTTTTTAAGCAAAATAAGGAGACCTATTAAAGAGTTAATTCCATACAATTATTAATTTTGTAATAACAGAAAATGTAATCATGAGTAAATACGATGTTATTTTTATAGGTTCAGGTCCTGGTGGGTATGTTGGAGCAATTCGAACAGCCCAGTTGGGAATGAAAACAGCAATTATTGAAAAATACGATACCTTAGGAGGAACGTGTCTAAACGTTGGATGTATTCCATCGAAAGCACTACTTGATTCCTCGGAGCATTATCACAATGCTGCTCATTCATTTCAAGAACATGGTATCGAATTATCCAATCTTTCGGCAGATATTGACCAAATGATTGCTAGAAAGGATAAAGTGGTTGAACAAACTTGTCAAGGTGTAAAATTCTTGATGGATAAAAATAATATTGATGTGCACCATGGTATTGGTTCATTTGTTGATAAAAACACAGTGAAAGTTACCGATTCTGAAGGAAAAGAAACAACTTTAGAAGGAAAGCATATTGTTATTGCAACAGGTTCTAAACCAAATTATTTCCCTGGAATGGAGCCAGATAAAGATAGAATAATTACCTCCACAGAAGCATTGGCGTTGAAGGAGATTCCTAAGCGAATGATAGTAATAGGTGGCGGTGTAATTGGTCTTGAACTTGGCTCTGTTTACGCTCGACTTGGAACACAGGTTGAAGTAGTGGAATTTGCCTCTTCTATTATTCCTACCATGGATGGAACAATGGGAAAAGAACTGATGAAAGTACTTAAGAAGCTCAAGATTAAATTTAATATGGAGCACCGTGTTCAAAAAGTTGAAAACACTGGTAAAGGAGTTAAAGTGACTGCTTTGAACAAAAAAGACGAGGAGGTTTCATTTGAAGCAGATTATTGTCTAGTTTCTGTAGGTAGAAAACCCTACACGGAAGGACTTGGTTTAGAGAATGTAGGTATTCAATTAACTGATCGTGGACAAATAAATGTAGATGATAACCTTCATACTGGCGTAGGAAATATCTATGCAATTGGTGATGTTGTTAGAGGAGCAATGCTCGCTCACAAAGCAGAAGAGGAAGGGGTTTTTGTTGCTGAAAAAATTGCTGGACAAATACCTCATATAAACTATAATTTGATACCCGGTGTTGTTTACACTTGGCCTGAAGTAGCATCTGTAGGTAAAACGGAAGAGCAACTAAAAGAAGAGGGAAGAGCAATTAAAGTAGGTTCGTTCCCAATTAAGGCATTAGGAAGAGCACGAGCTTCTATGGATATTCAAGGCTTGGTGAAAATTATTGCCGATAAAGAAACAGATGAAATTCTTGGAATGCACATAATTGGTGCTAGAGCAGCAGATTTAATAATGGAAGGTGTGGTTGCTATGGAATATAGAGCGTCGGCAGAAGATATTGCGCGAATCTCTCACCCTCATCCAACATATTCTGAAGCTGTAAAAGAAGCCGCTATGGCAGCAACGGAGGACAGAGCAATGCATATTTAGCAATTAGTTTTAAAGTATTGAAATACAAACTCATATTTAGAAGAGGTGTCTATTTAGACGCCTCTTTTTTTTATGCTGTATCACATCTTTATCAAGCCAGTCGAGGTAATGCTTGTTCTCATTTCTCGAAATAACAAAATTTCAGTATTTTTAAGTCATGAAATTAAAACTATTACTATTTTCTTTGAGCACCATTCCTTTTATCGTAAATGCTCAAGACACATTTTCTATTGTTGCTTTAGATTCAGCCACGCGACAAGTTGGAAGTGCTGGAGCTTCATGTGTTGATTTAGCTAATTTTGGTATTAATGACGCTGGCTTTTTAGGTGAACTATTTCCAGATTCTGCTGCGATTAATTCACAAGCGGCATATCTAGAAGCTAATCAAACCAATGCAAGAACACGAATCCGTTTGGGGGATTCACCTCAAGAAGTTATTGATTGGTTAGTGAATAACGATGTTCAAAATCAACCACAAACTAGGCAGTATGGAATTGTAGGATTTCTTGGAAATCAAATTGAAGCCGCTGCGCATACAGGCATAAGCACAATGGGGTATTCAAATCATATCACAGGAAATAAAGACGGTTTATATTATTCCATCCAAGGAAATATTTTACTAGGACAGGAGATTTTAGACGACATGGAAAACAATTTCATAAACACAGAGGGAGATTTAGCTTGTAAGCTTATGGCTGCAATGCAAGGAGCAAATGTTGTTGGTGCAGATACACGATGCGCTCCAAATGCTACTTCATCTTTATTTGCGTTTTTAAAGGTTTCCGAACCTAGCGATTTATATGGTTCACCAAGTTTCAATATTAGTGTAATTACGCAAAATAATCAGAATATTGAGCCGATTGACTCTTTACAAGTCCTTTTCAATTTGAATGGAAGTTGTTCCACTGCAAGTTTGTCTAATGAAGATTCTACAAATTTGTTTTCGATAAAACCAAATCCAGTGAACGATAGGTTAGAGGTTATTCTAAATCACGAAAATACTAATCAAAAATGGTATTATTCTATCCAGGATATAACAGGAAAAATTATTTTTAACGGAGAATTGAACCAAGAGATTGATGTCTCAACTTTAAGCCATGGCGTTTATCATTTGTTTCTTTACGGTAAAAATCATCAATCGCTACAAGTGAAATTCGTGAAGCGCTGATAATATTTTCTCAGTAATTAAAAAAGGGGGGCGTTATTATTACGCCCCCCTTTTTTGGTTTTTAAACTATTGTTTAAACGACTATTGTTGAACGCTTACTTTACTCGAATAAAGAGTTTTACCTGAAACGTCTTGAACAGCATAAATGTAAAGCCCATTCGATAAGTTATTCACTTCAATTGTTGTTTCAGATCCTTTAATTTCAGATTGATGCACTTGCTTGCCTGTTGCGTCAAGAAGCACCAAGTATTTCGCTTCATTTACAGGGATAAAGAAGTTTAACAACTCAGACGCTGGATTTGGAAACACTTTAATTCCTAAATCTTTTGACTGTTCTAAAGTTCCAACAGAGTTGATAGTAATATTTTGACAAGTTACGTCATCTTCACAAACTCCAAAAACGGTCAAGCAAACGGTATAAGTGCCATTTTCTTCATACGTATGTGTAGCGTTAACAGAACTTGCTGAATTGCCATCACCGAAATCCCAAGAGTAAGTAATTCCACCGTTACTATTATTTACTAAATTGATAGTCACTTCATTTTGATTTAAGTTGAAACTTGCGTTAACTTCATCAGGTTCGCTAATTAATTCAAAGGTTTGTACTATTGAACATCCATTCTCATCTGTAGCAGTAACTTCATATTCTCCAATGCCAATACCAGTCCACTCGCTAGAAGAAGGACCATTTGTCCACTGATAAGTTATTCCATTTCCACCTGATGCAGTAGCAGTGATACTACCATCTTCTGTATCTGGACAACTTGGGTCTGAAATAGAAGCTTCGATAGATAACACCACCTCTGAATCAATTGTATAAGATGCTTGTGCTGAACATCCACTCTCGTCTGTTGCCGTAACAATGTAATTTCCTGGTGCAAGGTCAGTTAAACTTGCACCTGTGTTTCCTCCAATCCAAGCGTAAGAAATGTTCGCTCCTCCTGCTGCTTCGACTTCTATGGAGCCATTAGCAATGGCAGCACAACTAGCGTCTTGTTTTTCTACAAGATTTATTTCAATACCATCACCTTGCAATAAAGCAACATGAATCGTAGTGTCACATTCATTTTCATTGGTGATAACAACGGAGTAGTTACCAGCAGCCAGACCACTATTGATAGATGCGTTTGTAGTATTATTGCTCCAATTGAACACATATGTTTCATTGTCATCAGCATCAAATACTAACTCAATTTCTCCATTAAAAATATTAGAACAACTTGGGTCAGTTTTCGCCACATCAACATCAAATCCACAAATCTCATCGCTTAGAATTTCTAAACAATAATCTTCTACTTCTCCAGATGTAAAGTCCTCACAAACCTCAGGGAAGTCTGATGAACTAACTCCTTGATAAGCCATTACTACACGCATGCCAGTTGAACCAACTTCTGCACTTGACGGAATAACTAAATCTCCATTTATTTCCTCTGTTGTTATAGCCGAAGTAAACATGAGTTCATCCTCTGAGAATGTACCATCGTGGTTTAAGTCAATCCAAATTTGAGCAGCATAAGGAATTGGATTTCCATCAAAACCGGGTTCAATTGTGAACGCTAACGTTTCGTCTTTTTCCGCTTGGAAAGTAACCTCAGAGGCTAAATAGCCATTATTATTTCCTGTCTCAGCGGTTTGACCATCAAAAGTAAAGCTCTCGATGAATTCAATCTGATTACCAATAATAGAATGTATGGTATTTTCCTCTTCCAATGCAGAAATGATGTTGTTTCCTTGTGCTTGTGTAATCATGATTGCTGGAATTACTACATCAGGGTCGTTCCCCCCCATATCAATCATATTTCCGGCATTATTGACAATGATAATACCTATTGCTCCAGCATTTTGAGCGTTCATAGCTTTAATTGTAAAATTACAAGAACCTCTTCTAGCGACTGCAATTTTACCTTCAACGTCATTTATTAATGGATCACATCCTTCATCTCCGTTAGCTGTTCCATCATCAACCAAAACTAATTCTCCGTAAACGTAACCATCACCAACAGTTGCCCCCCAACCAGTTGTAGGTCTGTATCCTGTAAATGGTCCTTCAATAAATTCTGGTGCAAGAACACCAACAAATAAGCCGGGATTTGAAACCATTACTTCACAATACGCTTCCTCAATGCAGCCTTCACAACCAGAAGTAGTAAATGAAACTACTGGACTTGGCTGACTTACTTCAAAAGGACAAACAACTTCTAAGTAAAATTCGTAATCTGTACATGAATTTAAATTTGATATTGCAATGGAGTTATCAGAAGTAAAAATTGTATTCCACTGAGAAAATCCAACTTCTCTGTAATAAAGGTTATAACTTTCCGCTTCTTCATTTTCAGAGAATGTAATCAAACTCGAATGATCCTCAATTTCTGTAACGGACAAATCACTTGGTGTTGAACAAGCACTACAAGTTTCTTCCATGAGGAGGTCAATAGAAGTTTTGGCATTCAATCGGCCACCAGTTATAAAATTCCCAACTAGAGCAGGTCGCTCATCAGTCCCATCCATTAAGGCATGAAAAACTAAATCAGCTCCAAGTTGCGGGTCATTTAATACTGTTGCCATGAAATTAGGACAAGGAATAGAATACATTAGCGCAATAACTCCAGCAGTTAATGGACTAGCAAAGGAAGTTCCGGTTGTTGTTGTATAACCATTATTATTTGCTGTTGTTCTTACGTCGATACCCGGTGCAGCAAAGTTGATGGTTGTTGCTCCATAACCTCCTGCGAAATTATCATTTCTATCTGATCGACCTACGCCAACCATGTATTGACTGCTGCACGCGGTTGGCATATCACCATTTGTATCAACGTTGATATTTCCATTTGTTGTTGCACCGCAATTCAAAATACCATGTTTTCCGAGCGTGTCATAAAAAGCACACCAAATTGGATAGTTATTTGGGTTAGCATTATCTACGCCCCATGATGCATTTGTAGAAACAACAAACGCTCCAGCTTCTCCATTTGTTTCATTATATATTTTACGTTGTACTAATGGGTATTCATAAGCTGATACAACAGATGCCTCGGAGTTTGCGCTATATCCAGTAACGTTCATCATTTTTACGTCCCAATTTGCTCCTGCGACACCTACACCATTGTTTCCAATAGCTCCAATCATACCAGCAACGTTGGTACCGTGACCAGAACCTCCTGTTGGCAAGTTTCCTGAATTATTTCCAACATTCCATCCGTTGATATCGTCAATGTATCCATTACCATCATCATCAATTCCATTTCCTGGGATTTCAGCCGTGTTAACCCATTGATTTGCCAATAAATCGTCATGGTTAAAATTTACTGGTTCTAAGATACAAACTACAATATCATGACCTAAAGCGTTTTTTCCGCCCGTTGTAATATCCCAAGCTTCAGTGGTTTTGATATCTGCTCCAGTTGTTCCTCCATTTTGTCCTGTGTTTTTGTGATGCCATTGATTTCCAAACTGTGGATCATCTGGCTCAACAGCACGAATTTCTACAACGTGATTATTTTGAGCGATTGTAACTTCATCAAAATCATATAGCATTTTAATTGCCTCCATTTGACCAAGTGTTGTAGGGTCAAATTCAATTAACCAAGCTCGCATCGTTTGCGCTAATAAACGATTTACTTTAAAATTAAATTCACTTGGTAGGGTTTTAACTAATTGCTCAACATCCACATTCGGTTTTACTTGAATAATTAAATGACCTGGGATGAAGGGTTCTTCCATTGGAGATCTCATTTGACCAAAAGAAGAAGAGGTGTAAATGAGAAAAGTTAAAATAGTTAAGATACTAGCTTTTAGTGAAAAAGCTTTTTTCCGTTTTTCCATAGTTGTTTTGTGTTTTGCATTGGGCTCACAATTTAGGAAATTCAAACTTAAAACTTGAAAAAAAATATGTGAACGGTTGAAAAGCTCTACTATATTGTCAACTGTAGGACGATATTAAAAATACTCAAAATAAAAAACGGGAACAAATGCTCCCGTTTTTTCTATTATTAAGGATTTTTATATTCTTACTTCTTACCCTAAAAACGGATATCTGTAATCTTTTGGAGTAACAAAAGTTTCTTTAATCGTTCTTGGTGATACCCATCGCAATAGATTAATTGCTGCTCCGGCCTTATCATTTGTTCCAGACCCTCTTGCACCACCAAATGGTTGTTGACCTACAACAGCTCCGGTTGGTTTATCATTGATGTAGAAATTTCCAGCACTGTTTTCCAACATACGAACCGCTGTATTGATTGCATAGCGATCTTTTGACATAATACAACCTGTCAATGCGTATTCTGAAGTACTATCGACTAACTTAAGCGTTTCTTCATATTGTTCTCCGTCATATAAATAAATTGTAATAACCGGCCCGAAAATTTCTTCTACCATTGTTCTAAACTGTGGATCAGTTGTTACGGCTACTGTTGGTTCAATAAAATAACCTTTGGACTTATCATAGTTTCCACCGCAAATGATTTCAGCATCTGCGTGATTTTTGATGTAATCTATATAACTAGCAATTTTATCAAACGCTTTTTCATCAATAACCGCATTAATAAAGTTAGAAGGGTCTGCTGTAGAACCCATTTTGAAAGAACCAACTTGTTCAATTACGCTTTCTTTAACTGCTGGCCACATATCTTTAGGAATATAAGCTCTAGAAGCAGCTGAACATTTTTGACCTTGGAACTCGAATGCACCACGAGCAATTGCCGTTGCAACTTCAATCGGATTAGCAGACTTGTGAACCATTATAAAATCTTTTCCTCCTGTTTCACCAACAATTTTTGGATAAGATTTATAAATCTCAAGGTTTTCCCCAATCGTTTTCCAAAGCGAACGGAATACCCCTGTTGAACCAGTAAAGTGTAATCCTGAAAATTCTGGATGTTTGAAAATCACATCTCCTGCATCTGGACCACTAACAGTAACAAGGTTGATGACTCCATCAGGAAGACCTGCTTCTTTAAATAATTCCATTATAACATGAGCCGAATAAACTTGTGTCATAGCTGGTTTCCAAACTACTACATTTCCCATCATTGCAGGCGCAGATGGTAAATTTCCAGCAATAGCTGTAAAGTTAAAAGGAGTTAAAGCAAAAATAAACCCTTCTAAAGGTCGCCATTCCAATCTATTCCAACATCCGGGATTTGACTCCGGTTGCTCTTTGTATATCTCCGTCATGTATTGAACATTGAAGCGCAAGAAATCCACTAATTCACAAGCTGAATCAATTTCTGCCTGAAATACGTTCTTAGATTGTCCAAGCATGGTTGCTGCATTCATTCTATCTCTGAATGGTCCGGCCAACAAGTCCGCTGCACGTAAAAATACACTTGCACGTTGTTCCCAAGGCAATGCAGCCCATTCTGACTTTGCAGCAAGAGCAGCATCTATCGCTTTTTGAACGTGCGACTTATCACCCATATTAAAATGCCCCAAGACTTTTTGATGGTCATGTGGTGGAGTCATAGCAACTTTTTGATCTGTTCTAACCTCTTCACTACCAATGTACATTGGAACATCAATCGGATCTTGATTGTAAAGTTCTTTGTATTTAGCAAGTAAGGACGCTCGTTTAGGACAACCAGGAGCATAATCATTTACTGGTTCATTCACTGCTTTTGGCACGTTGAAAAATGCGTTTGACATAGTATTTTCTGTTTTTATATTTTCAATTGAGCAAATGTAGTCATTGCAAAATGGAAATCAAAATATGAGTGAAATAAGTAACTCCAAAAATGGGATGCACTGAAATGCTAGATTTGTTTTTAAAATGTTTTAAATCAAACCTTTAATTATGAATGTTGTTGAAATTGTTAATAATAAGGTTTAGGTTTTTACTGCACAAAATAATAAATATACTTTTACGTTGTTTCTTATTTGTATATTTGCCGAACTAAACTTTAGGGAAGAGTTTGGATAACATCGTCTAAAGCATGAAAGAAAATAATTTCAAAAGGCTTCCACTTCCTAAGTTGCCAGAAGCTAGAACTCCAAGATGGATTATTGCCATTATGGATTTGTTCATTTCTTTATTTGCTCTCTTTTTAGCCTACCTTGTTCGTTTTGAACTCTACTTAAATGAATATATTTTTCAAAAGGAATGGAATGCACTTAAATATGCATTGCCTGTTATTATCATTATTAAACTTTCTACTTTTTATTGGTTTCGAATTCATCAAGGACTAATTCGACACACTTCATTTCTTGATGTAAGAAGAATTTTTCTCGCCGTATCGACCACTTCTGTTTTGTTTTTTATTGGTGGAATTATTCGGTTTAATTTTTTCGATGAACGATATTTAATACCCACAACGGTTTGGTTTATAGAGTTTTTTATCAGTTTACTTTTGCTGATTGGAATTCGATTAATCATAAAAACGTACTATTATGAAACAAATAAGCCTTCTTCGAGTTTTCGAAAGAATGTCTTAATTTATGGTGCTGGTGTTTCAGGGTTAATAACAAAACGTACAATAGAAAAAGACCCACACTTTGGCTATTCAGTGCTTGGTTTTGTGGATACCAATAAAAAACTTACCGGTAACAGACTTGAAGGTGTAAAAATTTATGCAGTTGATGAACTTGAAGAACTATTAGAAGGACATAAGGTTGATGAGTTAATTATTGCAATCCAACGGCCAGAAAAGGAAGCCACTACCGACATTGTAGATTTGTGTTTGAAGTTTGACGTAGAGGTAAGGTCTGTTCCAAATTTTAAAAATTGGATTAATGGTGAATTTAGTGTAAAACAAATCCGAAAGGTTAACATTGATGATTTATTGGGGAGAAAAGAAATAAACCTTAATAACCTTTCTGTTAAAGAGCAGCTTTCAGGAAAAAGAATTTTAGTTACTGGTGCAGCTGGTTCAATTGGTAGTGGATTAGTTAGACAACTTGTAGAATATTCACCTTCAAAACTTATTTTACTCGACCAAGCGGAATCTGCATTGTATGATTTTCATAATGAGTTAATTGCTGCTGAGAAGGATGAGTCCCTAGAGGTGGTTGTTGGGGATATTCGAAATAAATCCCGAATGGAGCGATTATTCTCTTATTACAAACCTCAGATTGTATTTCATGCCGCAGCTTATAAGCATGTTCCAATTATGGAAAATAATCCTTCTGAGGCGATAATGACAAATGTGCTCGGAACTAAAAATCTAGTCGATTTATCTCATGAATTTAAAATTGAAAAATTCGTAATGATATCAACGGATAAGGCGGTTAATCCTACAAATGTGATGGGGGCTTCTAAACGAATTGCTGAGATATATGCGCAGCTTACAAATGAAACATCGCAAACACAATTTGTAACTACCCGCTTTGGAAACGTTCTTGGTTCAAATGGTTCTGTAATTCCTCTATTTAAAAAACAAATTGCGCAAGGTGGCCCTGTAACGGTTACGCATGAAGAGGTGACGCGCTATTTTATGACTATACCAGAAGCCTGTCAGTTAGTTTTAGAGGCAGGAGCAATGGGTGATGGCGGTGAAATTTTTGTTTTTGATATGGGGAAATCCATAAAAATCATTGATTTAGCAAAGAAAATGATAAAGCTATCAGGACTTGAAGTAGGTAAAGACATAGAAATCAAATTCACTGGATTGCGTCCGGGAGAGAAGCTGTATGAAGAACTTTTGGCAACAGAGGAAAATACCATTCCAACGCATCATCCGCAAATTCTTAAAGCCAAAAACAGAGTGGAAAACAACGAAAAGTTAAATGAAATACAAGAGTTAATTGCTCTTTTTGATAATCAAGACAATTTTCAAATTGTACAACAAATGAAAGCTATTGTACCGGAATTTGTAAGTAATAACTCAATTTATTCTAAATTAGACAAAAAATAATTGTAATGATGACACCAGCAAAAATTCAAGTTCGCTTCGCAGATTGTGATATGATGGGGCATGTAAACAATGCTGTTTATCTCAGTTACTTTGAGCAAGCGCGAATGCACTATTTCGGTCAAATGGTTGGAGCTGAATGGGATTGGAACAAAGATGGCATAATATTGGCAAAAAATGTTGTTGAGTATGTTTATCCTGTTTTTTTACATGATAAACCTGAAATTATTGTATATTTAAAAGAAATTGGAGATAAAAGTTTTACCTTGTCTTACAAAGTGCTTGTCAATGAAAAATTATGTACAAAAGGTGAATCAACTCTGGTTTGTTTTGACTTTGTAAAAAATACTTCTGTTTCCATTTTTCCTAAAATGATGGAAGGGTTGAAACAGTTGGAAAAACTGTAATCATGAAGAATGTAATTTTCTTTTTTTTGTTAACTTTTCTTTTTTCTGAAAGTAACTTAATTGCCCAATTCGGAAATGATGATATTCCTGCTAGAAACGTTCCTTGTTTTCAAAACTCTCTTGAACGAATGGGGAAGCGTTATGTCGATTGGGAATGTGGACAAACTCCGGGAGTAATTGATTGCAATGAACGACTAGAATCTGACCCAGGTTCAAATGTGGTTTTTAGTAGAAACTCAAGAATGCCATTTTCCGGAACTTGTGAAACGTGTCATCCAAACGGAATTAAAGAGCGAGTTGTAACCTTTGTAAACGGGCGAACAGACGGAAGAGATACTACAATTTACCCATCAGGTTGTATTCAAGTTATTCGTGAACATATCGAAGGAAAGGAGCATGGTTTATGGACGTATTACAACGACACAAGTGGGTTGGAAGCTTGGCAAATTGAATTTTACAATGGTGAAAAGCATGGCAGGTCTATTTATTTTAATCATTTCCCTGTTGGTTCAGATAAAATAACTATCAAAATAGGAAATATTGAGCACACTATCCGTTATTTGATTTATGATAGCGATACCAATCGAATTGAATATTTCAACGATGGTAAATTACATGGTGTGCGCAAGGAGTATTATCCCGAAAACAAAATCAAGAAGAAAGTTTCATACAGTAATGGAATAATGCACGGTCCATTCATTGTTTATAACAGAGAAGAAATGGTATTGCAAGAGCTGAATTATAACATGGGTAGAAAAGACGGAGAGTGGAAATATTACTACGAAGAAGGGAGTTTACTTAAAATAGAAAACTGGTCTAATGATTTAAAAGTAGGACCATATAAAATATTTTTTATTAACGGTTCTGTTCAAATTTCAGAAAACTACGACCGCCGAGGCAGAAAAGAAGGTTGGTTTGAAGAATATTTCCCCAATGAGCGCATCAAGAAAAGAGAACTTTATCGTAAAGGTGAGCTAATTGAGAAGCATGTTTTTGATGAATTTGGTAGAGAAATCGAAACTGTTGGCGGTGAAAAATCTAGCGGAAAAGAAGACGACGACCTTCCAACAAAGAAAAAGAAAAGGTGGTGGCAGTTTTGGAAGTAAACTGATTCTAAAATGAGAATAAAACAATTCGAATGAAAGAAAATATAAAAGACTTAAATTTAGCGGTATTAATAGATGGGGATAATATTCCTAGCAAATATATAAAGGAAATGATGGAAGAAGTGGCTAAATATGGCGTGCCTTCCATTAAACGAATTTATGGCGACTGGACAAAACCCCACCTTTCCAAATGGAAAAATATTTTGTTAGACCACGCTATTCAACCAATTCAACAATACGGCTATACGCAAGGTAAAAACGCTACGGATTCCGCAATGATTATTGATGCTATGGACATTCTCTATGCAGGAAAAACGGACGGCTTTTGTTTAGTAAGTTCAGACAGTGATTTTACCCGGTTGGCAACAAGATTAAGAGAATCAAGTCAAAAAGTTATAGGGATAGGGGAACAAAAAACACCCGAACCTTTTATTGCAGCTTGCGATAAATTTATTTACTTAGAAATTCTTCATGAAGAAGAGGAGGAAGAAACCAAAAAGGTATCCACCAATAGAAAACAACAAAAGAAAGCTGTTCAGAAAGTTACCCCTCAAGTTATAAAATTAATAAAAACATCTATTTACGATTGCGCAGAAGATGATGGATGGGCTTTTCTTGGTGATGTAGGTTCACTGATTAATAAAAAACAACCTAATTTTGATCCACGAAACTTTGGGTTTTACAAGCTCACTCCTTTGATTGATTCAATAGGACAATTTGAAATTGAACAACGCGAAACACCAAATAGTCGTGTGAAGCATATCTATGTTAAAAATAAGTCAAGAAGTAGGGGGCAAGGAGCTGGAAATTAATTTTTTCTCTTCTTTATTAGTAATGGAAATTAAACAATAATGTTTGTAAAAGATAACTCCTATGCTGCAATTCATTCTTATTTTCAAGAAAAGCTGTCTTCGGTTTTTTCTTTGCGAGAAATACGATTTTTAACAAATGCCTTTGTTCGCAAACGATTAGGGTTATCTGAAGGCGATTTGTTGTTAACACAAAATATTCAGTTTTCAGAGTCTGATTTACTTTACTTTCGAGATAAAATTAAAAGACTGTTGAATGGAGAACCGTTTCAATACCTTCTTGGATCCACATTTTTTCATTCTGTGGAAATTGAGGTCAATGAAAATGCGTTGATTCCACGACCAGAAACGGAAGAACTGGTAGAGTGGATTTTAAATGAATTGCCAGAATCTTCTTGTGCTCTTCTTGATATTGGCACTGGTACAGGTTGTATTCCTTTGGCAATAGCCTTTAATCGCCCCAAGGATGAAGTGTTTGGATGCGATATTTCGGAACAAGCGTTAGCCCTTGCGAAACACAATAATACTTCCCTAGGTTTATCAGTTAACTTTTTTCAAGCGGATTGTCTCAATTGGAAAGAAAATGATTTTTTGTTGAACAACAATTGGGACGTAATCGTCTCTAACCCTCCTTACATTCCAGAAAAGGAAAAAGAAATGATGGCAAAACATGTCACGGAATTTGAACCAGCCCAGGCCTTGTTTGTGCCAAATGATGATGCCATACTATTTTACCGGAGTATTGGAGAATTAGCAAAAAAGTCGTTGAAAAAATCGGGAAAACTTATGGTGGAAATTCATGAGCAATTTGAAAAGGAAGTAGTATCTTGCTTCCAAAAAATAGGGTTTCAATCAATCGAGGTGCGCAAGGACTTACAGGGAAAGCCAAGAATGATTAAAGCGACTCTTGAATAATTGTTGAAAAGAAACAGTGAGTCATTATGAGTGAGGAAATTAAACGTAAAATCGAAGAGTTAACAGACAAAATAAATCATTATAACCATCAATATTACATTGAGCATAATTCTGAAATTTCTGATTTTGAATTTGACCATTTGCTTAACGAGTTAATTCAATTTGAAAAAGAACATCCCGATTTAGCGGATGCCAATAGTCCAACAAAAAGGGTAGGAGGGGACATCACTAAGAAATTTGAAACAGTTGTTCATCAATACCCCATGCTTTCCCTTTCTAATACTTATTCCGAAGCGGAAATTAGAGATTGGGAAACAAGGGTAAAGAAAGCGGTTGGCGGTAATTTGAGTTACGTTTGCGAATTAAAATACGATGGTGTTGCTATCGGCATTCGCTATGAAAATGGTGAATTAGTTCGTGCTGTTACACGTGGAGATGGAACACAAGGAGAAGATGTAACAAATAACGTAAAAACCATTCGAACAATCCCTCTAAAATTAAAAGGCGATTTTCCCGATAGCTTTGAAATACGTGGTGAAATTTTCTTTCCGCTGAATGAATTCAACAAATTGAACGAAGAAAGAGAAAAAAACGGCGAAGCCTTATTTGCCAACCCAAGAAACACAGCATCAGGAACATTAAAGTTGCAAGATTCCAAAATTGTAGCTGAAAGAGGACTTGATTGTTTTTTGTATGGTATTTATGGAGATGATTTACCTATTGATAATCATTATAACAGCATTTTAAAAGCGAAGGATTGGGGATTTAAAGTCCCTGATGTACAACAACGATATGTTGAAAACACCGATTCTATTGAAGGAATAATGGATTTTGTGCAGTATTGGGATCAACAACGAAAAAACTTGCCTTTTGAAATTGATGGCGTAGTAATCAAGGTGAATGAATACGACCAACAACAAGACTTAGGTTTTACTGCAAAGTCACCGAGATGGGCGATTGCTTACAAATTTAAAGCAGAGCAAGCAAGTGCTAAATTGGAATCTGTTACCTATCAAGTTGGACGAACAGGTGCAATAACTCCGGTTGCTAATTTATCACCTGTTTCATTGGGAGGAACAACGGTGAAACGAGCATCCTTGCACAACGCCGACCAAATCCAAAAATTAGATTTACATTTAGAGGATACTGTTTATGTAGAGAAAGGAGGGGAAATAATTCCTAAGATAGTTGGTGTCAACCTTGGTTTGCGTTTAGAAAAAGCAAAGCCAATTCAGTTTATTGAGCATTGTCCTGAATGTGATACCGCTTTAGTGAGATTTGACGGAGAAGCGCAACATTATTGCCCGAATTATACGGGTTGCCCTCCTCAAATTACTGGTAAAATGGTTCATTTCATTGCACGAAAAGCAATGAATATTGATGGACTAGGCACAGAAACCATAGAACAACTGTTTAGAGAGAAAATGGTAGCTTCTGCCGCTGATTTATACTTTTTGACTTTTGACCAACTCATAAGCTTGGAACGTTTAGGTGAAAAATCAGCAAATAACTTATTAGAAAGTATCGAACAATCGAAGTTCATTCCGTTTGAGCGAGTTTTATTTGCTTTGGGAATTCGCCATGTAGGAGAAACAGTTGCTAAAAAGATTGCCAAAAAACTGAAAAATATTGATGCTATTGCTCAAGCTAGTTTTGACGATTTAGTTGCAATTGATGAGGTGGGTGAAAAAATAGCTTTAAGTATTCAACAGTATTTTTCAAATGAAACCAATCGCGAAATTATAGCGCGGTTAAAAACAGCAGGACTTCAAATGGAAATCGAAGAAAAAGAATTAGCTAGTGCTGTTTTTCTGGGTAAATCTTTTGTTGTTTCGGGTGTATTTACAGCATTTTCTCGACCTGAACTGAAAAAACTAATAGAAGATAATGGCGGTAAAAATGTGAGTAGCATTTCATCAAAAACGGACTTTGTTTTGGCAGGCGAAAACATGGGACCAGCGAAATTAGAAAAAGCGAAATCCTTGGGAATTCCAATAATTAGTGAAAATGACTTCAAAGAGATGCTAGGACTATGATTGAAATGAATACTAAACAAAATAGATGGTCGAAGATACAGTCAGTAGATGTTATTGTTGTGTTTGAATCATTGTCCAAATTAAACCAACAAATAAAAAAGGTAAAAACCAATTTTGATGTGAAACATCGTTTTTCATTTGTGGTTGTTTTTAAGGATAATAAGAAGAAGGAAACAACTAAACTTCCTGAGAATTGCATCGGTATAGCATCTTCAGATTTTAACATCTTTGGAAGAATTAAAAATAGTGAGTTACTAAATAAAATAACAGCTCATGAAAGTGATATTTTGTTAGTTGGAATAGCAGAAAAAAACAAATTTGTTAAAAAACTGATTTCTTTGAAAAAATATAAACTTTCGATAGGTAGAGAGCTAGAAAGTTTACCTAAATTTGGACTTGCTTTTTTGATGACTGAATTTAATTTTGAAAAGTTAGTCGAACAAGCAGTAAAATATCTTAAACAAATATAAAAGATGAAATTTAAGGGTACAGGTGTAGCGTTAGTTACTCCGTTTGATACAACAGGCAATGTTGATGAACAAGGGCTTAGGAACTTGGTTCGCTTACAAATTGATGGAGGAACAGATTTTTTGGTAGTTCAGGGTACAACAGGAGAAACAGCAACGTTGACAAAAGAAGAGAAAGCTCAAGTTTTGGCTATCGTTTTGGATGAAAATAAGGGTGAACTACCTGTTGTTTTAGGTGTCGGCGGAAATAATACTGCAGAAGTTGTTCAGTTGGTAAAACATTGGAATACGTCTAAGGTGGATGGGTACTTGAGTGTTTCTCCGTATTACAACAAACCATCGCAAGAAGGCATTTTTCAGCATTTTTCGGCTATCGCAGCAGTTTCGGAAAAACCGATTATTGTTTACAATGTGCCAGGAAGAACAGGAAGCAACATGTCAGCGGCTACAACGCTTCGTCTAGCTGAGTTGGAAAATATTGTTGCCGTTAAAGAAGCGTCTGGAAATTTAGAACAAGTCATGGAAATTATTCAACAAGCGCCTGATGGGTTCGGAATTTTATCGGGAGATGATGCGCTCACTTTACCGATGATTGCACTTGGTGCTCACGGTGTAATTTCGGTTGTGGCAAATGCCTTTCCAGAGAAATTTTCTCAAATGATAAATGCGTCGTTGACATTGGATATTATCAAAGCGAGAGAAATACACTACGATTTATTAAAGGTCACGCATCAGTTTTTTGCAGAAGGAAATCCATCAGGAGTCAAAGCCGCATTGAAAGTTCGCGAAATTTGCAACGACGTCTTGCGTTTACCATTAGTAAATGTTTCCGAAGGGTTGTTTGAAGCAATAAAAAGTGAAACGAAACGATTAGTAGGGTAGGAGATTGTTGAAAAAAAGAACAAAACAGCAAGTAAAACCACAAAAAAAGCCTCAAACTGAGGCTTTTTTTGTTCTTCTAATATTGACGAATATGATAAAAGAATGAAGCCTTATAAGTTAGGGTTGAATGATTTTAATTATTGGTTTTCAATGAGTTATTTTACTATTAATTCCTATACTTTCAGACCTAATATAAAAATCGTTTTTCAACATTAATTCTGTATAAGAAAAATGCTTCTAATTTATTTATATTCTACAAATAATAATAACATTGGTAATTATCATAGTTCTTTTTCTTTTGTCTTGACACAAAAGAAACAAAAAGTCAAGGCTTCGAAAAAGAATAATATAAATTACGTAACATTTCACTACCTCACCCAAACTTGCTACGCCATTTACAGAAAGTTTTTACAAACTTTCTGATGGCTGTGCTTCAAACAAGGGTTCGGCTTACGTTCCATTTATACTTGTTTATTAATTATTCTTTTTCAAGGCCGTAAGAAAACCATATCCTTGTAATAACTTGATTACCTATAAATTATTATTGATTTCAACTAACTCCGAAATTTAAGATAATTGTCGCAACAAATAAAATTATAACTGGAAAACTGCTAATAAAATTAGAGTTTTTAATTATTTTTATTTTATCAAGCGAAATAGGAAATCAACGTTAATTATTGGGGTCAAGTATCCAAATTCTTGTCTTTTCATCATTCCACTAAAAATACTGACCAAGTAAAGAATAATCGGTATTATCATACTTAATCGAACTACACCTGAATATGACCAATGCATTATTGAAAACAGATTCGCTACGAAACCAAAAATTCCCGTCAGCAAAATTGTCGATTTATGTATTTTCGATAGTCCTTATATCTTTAAGCTTATTATTGATATAAGCAGCGCAGTCAGCATGTATATTAACAATCCAACTGTAATAATTAGAGATATTCCCGACCAAGTGATTAATATTCCGACAGTCAATCCCGAGGTTAGAAACAAAGACAATTTGTCTCCTTTTTTTAAAGTCAAGGAAAGCATTATTAACGCAACTATCGAAAATACTATTCTTTCGATCATTCGTTTCTTCTAATGCGCTGTAATTATTGGGTTAACATCTTCTATTTCTCTATCACAATAACCTATTTCCCATGACATTGCTTGTACTTCTTTCCACTACCACAAGGACAAGGATCATTTCGATTGATTTTTTTCTCAGCAACCATTGGCTGTGGTTTAGGAGCACTCATTTGTTCTGACTGCGCCATTGCTTGGTCGTACCCTTCACTTCCACGAAACTGTTCTCTCGATGGAGCAGCAGTGTTCTGAGAACCAGCAGCAACTTGTGCTTGTGCATAGCTGTTTTTCATTTTCGCAGCTTGCGCTTGAACATTTTGCGGAGCAGCTTGAACAGGAATTACTCCTTTGATTAAAAATTCTACCGTTTCTTGATTTAATCTATCTAACATTGTTCTAAACAGGTTGAATGACTCAAGTTTATAAATAAGCAATGGGTCTTTTTGCTCATGACGAGCCTGTTGAACAGTCTGTCGTAAATCATCCATTTCTCGCAAATGCTCTTTCCATTCGTTGTCGATTAACCCGAGAACAATAGCCTTTTCAAATTCTTTTGTTATCGATTTACCTTGAGATTCATACCCTTTTTCGATTGTTGTAGAAACCTCCAAACCTCTTTTTCCATCCGTTAACGGAACACGAATATGTTTTGGTCTATTTTCTGGATTTTGATAATGAACTTTTACATTTTCAAACACTAATCGAGCTATTTCAGCATTCTTTTCTTCATATCTAGCCAAGGCTGCTTCATAGACTTTCTCAATTACCGTTAAGGTATCCTTTCCTGCCAACTCTTCTTCAGAAACTGGTGATTCAATACCTAGCACTTTGATTAATTCTAATTCAAAATCTTTGTATTTATCCTTTCCGTTAAATTGATTAACAATTAATTCAGCAGTGTCGTAGAACATATTAGCGATGTCTAAATCCAAACGTTCACCATAAAGTGCATTTTTACGTTTGCGATAAATCGCTTTTCTTTGGGCATTCATAACATCATCGTATTCCAAAAGGTGCTTACGACTACCAAAGTTGTTTTCTTCTACTTTTTTCTGCGCTCTTTCGATAGACTTTGAAATCATTCGGTGTTGAATAACTTCTCCTTCTTTCAAGCCCATTCGGTCCATTAGTTTAGCTATTCTCTCTGAACCAAATTTACGCATTAAGTCATCTTCCAAAGACACGAAAAACTGCGAAGAACCTGGATCACCTTGACGACCAGCTCTACCTCTTAACTGTCTATCCACTCGACGAGAATCATGACGTTCAGTACCTACGATAGCAAGTCCACCTGCTTCTTTCACTCCTTCACGAAGTTTAATATCCGTTCCACGACCCGCCATATTGGTTGCAATCGTTACAGCTCCTTTTTGTCCAGCTTCTGCTACAATTTCAGATTCACGTTGGTGTTGTTTCGCATTTAAAACATTGTGTTTAATATTTTTCATTTGTAACATTCTACTCAGTAATTCAGAAATTTCAACAGTTGTAGTACCTACAAGTACAGGACGACCTTCTCCAACAAGTCTTTCTACTTCTAGGATAACAGCATTGTATTTTTCCCTTCCTGTTTTATAAACCAAATCATTTAAATCAAAACGTGCAATTGGTTTATTGGTTGGAATTACCACAACATCTAATTCGTAAATATCCCAAAATTCTTTAGCTTCTGTTTCGGCTGTACCAGTCATACCAGCTAGTTTGTGGTACATTCTAAAGTAATTTTGCAAAGAAATACTTGCATAGGTTTGTGTTGCAGCTTCAACTTTTACATTTTCTTTGGCTTCAATTGCTTGATGTAATCCATCTGAATATCTTCGGCCTTCCATAATACGACCAGTGGATTCATCTACAATTTTTACTTTGTCCTCAACGATGACATATTCTACTTCTTTTTCGAATAAAGTATATGCTTTCAATAATTGATTGATACTGTGAATACGTTCTGATTTTATAGAATAATCACGAATTAGTTCGTTTTTCTTTTGTGCTAATTCTTCCGCTTCACTGTATTGTTTTTCCAAATTTGCAAGCTCTGTTCCTATATCAGGAAGAATGTAGAAGTTAGGATCTTCTTTACCAGAAATTAAATCAATTCCCTTATCGGTTAAGTCTATTGTATTATTTTTTTCGTCAATGACAAAATAAAGTTCTCGGTCAATGATTGGCATTTGCTTATTTTGCTCAGCCATATAAAAATTTTCCGTTTTTTGAAGGTGAGCTTTAACGCCTGGTTCAGATAAAAACTTAATTAAAGCCTTATTTTTAGGAAGTCCTCTGAAAACACGTAAAAGTTTAATTCCGCCTTCTTCCAATCTTCGCTTTTGTTCTTTTTTATCGTCTAATGGTTCATTTAGAACAGCTAAGTCTTTTTTCGCTTCTGCCAATACCTTGGTGATAAGTGTTTTCTGAGCACTAACTACTCGCTCAACTTGTGGTTTGAGCGCAACATATTCTTGTTGGTCTCCTTTTGGAGTTGGCCCAGAAATAATTAAGGGGGTTCTTGCATCGTCAATTAATACGGAGTCAACTTCATCGATGATCGCATAATGATGCTTACGTTGTACCAAGCTTTCTGTATCACTTGACATATTATCACGCAGATAGTCAAAGCCAAATTCATTATTTGTACCGAATGTAATGTTTGCTTTGTAGGCTTCTCTTCTTGCTTCAGAATTTGGTCTGTGCTTATCAATACAATCCACACTTAATCCATGGAACTGATACAATGGCCCCATCCATTCACTATCCCTTCTCGCAAGATAGTCGTTCACCGTTACGACATGAACACCTTTTCCAGCAAGTGCATTAAGGTAAACAGGAAGCGTTGCAACCAAGGTTTTTCCTTCACCTGTTTGCATCTCTGCAATATTTCCTCGGTGCAGAACCGCACCACCCATAAGCTGAACATCATAATGAACCATCACCCATTCTACTTCAGAGCCAGCGGCAGTCCATTTGTTTTTCCAGGTAGCTTTATCTCCATCAATGGTCAGACCATCATGCTTATTTGCTAAATTTCTATCAAAATCAGTCGCTGTAACAACTAGTTGACCATTTTCAGCCCAACGTCTAGAAGTTTCTTTTATCACAGCAAATGCCTCAGGAAGGATTTCTTCCAGCACTTCTTCGATTTTTTTATCAATCTCCTCTGAAAGTTTATCAATGCGTTCAAACAGTTTTTCTTTCTCTAGTACATCCGTCTTAGTATCGTTCGACTTATCTTCTAGATCGGTTACTTCTTTTTCAAAGTCAGCGATAGCTGTTTTAATCTTTTCTTGGAACCCAAGTGTCTTGGCCCTTAAATCATCATCCGACAATCTTTGCAATCCAGCATAAACTTCATTAACTTTATCTATTATCGGTTGATAGTTCTTTCTATCCTTATCCGATTTATCTCCTAAAAATTTCTTTAATAATCCTCCAATCATATTGGTTTTCTTTTTCGCCGCCCAAAGTTAAGGCTAATTGTTCTAGTTTAGGACATAATTTGTTAAAATCATGAAATAGGCGTGTAATTTTTCCGAAGTAATTGACTTTTTTCTCCAAAGTGCAGAGGAGTAATATTAATTCGCTATTCCATTATTACAAATTAATACCATTTATTATATGCGAGTTTCGACAAATTTTTATCAATTTCGCAAAATGCTGTTAAACCGACTTTGGATAAGCTTATTTGTCATTGCGATGGTTGTTGGACTATCGAAGTTTTTCTTTATGGGAGACCAACTCGTTTTTAAAGAGATTGTGGACGCTTTATTTTCGAGTGCAGAAACCTCATTTACAATCGCTTTATATTTAACAGGAGCACTTTGTTTGTGGATGGGCTTTATGCAAATTGGCGAAAAAGGTGGAGCAGTAAATTTATTGACAAGAGCTGTTAACCCGCTATTTATTCGTTTGTTTCCGGATATTCCCAAAAATCATCCAGCATTTGGTTCGATGATGATGAATTTTAGTGCTAATATGTTAGGGCTAGATAACGCAGCTACGCCTTTGGGTTTGAAGGCGATGAATCAATTACAAGAAATTAATCCAAATAAAGATACAGCGTCAAATGCTCAAATTATGTTTTTGGTGCTCAACACAAGTGGACTAACATTGATTCCTGTTAGTGTTCTTGCTTATCGTTCGGGAGCTGGTTCTGTGTCACCATCCGAGGTCTTTTTACCAATTTTATTTTCTACTTTTTTCGCTTCTTTAATAGGACTTATTGCAGTAGCTCTAAAACAAAAAATCAACTTGTTGCAACCGGTTATTTTAGCTTATTTAGGCGGTCTTACTTCTTTAATTGTCGGCCTTTTATTATTTCTACAGTACAACCCTGATAAAATTTCAATGATTTCGAATGTTCTAGGTAACATGTTGCTTTTTGGAATTATTATTCTATTTATTTTTCTTGGTATTCGAAAGAAAATCAACGTCTATGAATGTTTTATTGACGGAGCAAAAGGAGGCTTTGAGGTTGCGGTAAAAATCATTCCTTATTTAGTGGCTATTCTCGCAGCTATTGGAGTATTTAAAGCTTCTGGAGCAATGGACTTACTTTTTACTGGAATTAAATCTAGTTTGCACGTATTAAATATTCAGGCGAATCAGTTAATTGAAGCATTACCAACAGCTTTTATGAAACCGTTTAGTGGTGCAGCATCAAGAGGGATGATGATTGAAACTTTTTCCACCCATGGAGTAGATTCTTTTGTGGCTAAAATGGCCGCTACTTTTCAAGGCTCAACAGAAACAACTTTTTATGTTTTAGCTGTTTATTTTGGTTCGGTTGGAATTAAAAAAACGCGCTACGCAGCAGGTGTAGGACTTCTTGCAGATGCCGCTGGAATTATAGCTGCTATCATCATGTCATATTTGTTTTATAACATCTAAAAAGATGCTTAAAAAGATGTTTAAGTTTTTTCAAATATTAATAATTATTGCCTTAACCGTTTCTTGTGCTTCCAATAAAGCAACGTTTAAAAATATTGTCATTCCGAAGCCAAAAACAGCGACTTATCCTCAGTCTCAAGTGGAGCCTAGTATTGCAATACATCCAACAAACCCGAAAATAGTAGTTGCAGGTACAGTGATGGATGATTATTATTTTTCTTTGGACGGAGGTAAAACTTGGAAAAGCGAAACACTTAAAAGTGAATTTGGTGTAGGAGGAGACCCTGTGTTACATATTTCAGAAAAAGGGATTGTTCATTACGCACATCTTTCCAATCCAAAGAATAGTGGTCATAAAATGGATAGAATTGTATGTCAATATAATTTATCGGTAGATGGAAAATGGAAGGATGCAGCAACAGAAGTAAATGGTTCTAAAATACAAGATAAACCTTGGATAGCTGAATGTCCACTTACTGGAAACCTCTATTTAACTTGGACTCAATTTGATGCTTATCAATCAACCGCAGAGGAAGATTCTTCATTTATTTTCTTTTCAAAAAGTGAAGACGATGGTAAGTCATGGTCAAAACCCATTAGAATATCTAAGTTAGGCGGTGATTGTTTGGATGGAAATAACACCGTTGAAGGTGCTGTGCCAACGGTAAATAATGAGGGTGTTATTTTTGTTGGTTGGACAGGACCGCATGGGATACGTATGAATAAAAGTTATGATTTTGGCAAAACATGGCTCGAAGAAGAGTTATTTGTAACCGATCATCCTGGAGGTTGGAAATTTGATATTCCCGGTTTGTATCGTTGTAATGGACTTCCAATCACCAAGGTCGATAACTCTAGTGGTGCAAATGATGGAAGAATTTACATCAATTGGACAGACCAACGAAATGGAGAACAAGATACGGATAATTGGTTTGTATTTTCGGATGATGACGGCGCAACGTGGTCTTCACCGATAAGAATAAATCAAGATACATCGAAACGCCATCAGTTTTTTACTTGGATGACTGTAGATCAATATTCTGGTGCAGTATATTGGGTGTACTACGACCGACGAAACCACGAAAACACAGTGACCGATGTCTATCTCGCTTATAGTTTTGACGGTGGAGCAACGATTGAAGAAATATGTATAAGTGAAAAACCTTTTGTGCCAAGTGAAAAAGTCTTTTTTGGTGATTACACCAATATTGCTGCCGTCGATGGTCAAATTCGACCAATCTGGTCACGAATGGACGATGGAAATATCTCGCTTCTCACAGCACTTATTAGTGAAAAAAGATTGAAGCAAAAAAAGCGTTAATCTGCATTATTCATCAATCCGACACCTTTCATAAAATAACACATTGATTTAAAGTGTTTTAAATGAAGATATGGTGTTTTATTGCGTCCCCATTTTTTGGGACACTTCTTTTTATCAGATTTTGATTTAATTTTGACCTATTTGTCGTTACAAGACCCTCGAAATATACTTATATCCCTCCGTGTCTTGTGCCTAAAATAGCTTCAAAATTAAATACATGAACCGAGCACTTCAACAAGTTCCCTTCGGCAAACTCAGGGCATCGCTGCATACCACTTGCGAGCTCAACGTGATACACTGAGTTTATCGAAGTGCGGTGTATCGAGCCCAGTCGAGATGCGATGTATTGAGTTTACCGAAATGAAGTTAATAAATCGGGTTAATAAAAGAAAAAGGAAAATTTGAAAAGAACTATCTTTTCTCCCATCTTTCAGGGTTCAACGAGGTATGAAACACTGCGGACACAATAACCACATTTTGTTTTTCATCAATAGAGAAGTGCACCATAAAAGGAAAAACATCTAAAACTGCACATCGCGTATCATCGTAGCGTTCGGCTATTGCTTTGGGGTTTTTACAAATATAAGAAATTTTATTACGCACTTCTTTTACAAAGCGTCTCCCAAGCCCTTTTTTCTTGTCATTGTACCAGCGAGCAGCTTCTTTTACATCCTTTTTGGCATCTGGTAAAATAACAGCTTTGTACATTTACAAACTTTTCTCAATGTCGTCCATTGCTGCATCAAAGTCTTGTACTTCATTAGGATTGTTTTTGTAATCCTCAAGGCGTTTACGCACTTCTTTCATTTGCCATTCTGGTAAGGCAATTTGTTCAATATCTTTGTATTTATTTTTAAGTTCATTCCATTCTGAAATAGGAATAAAAACACCTGTTGTTTTCCCTGTATTATCTGAAATATATTGTACGTTCATACTATTTAATTTTGTTTAACTTAAAATGCACTCACTGCGCTGTAAACCAATTAATCAATTAGTTGTACAAATACGCCTTTGTTTTCTTCGTATTTCTACAATTGACAAAGAATCCCTCAATAATTGCATTCTAACAAATATACGAAAACTAAATCAGTTCATCAAAATAGTTTTACTGATTTTAATGGAACTATTTGAACAATAGAAAGTTTAAAACAACATCGTGCACAGAAAATATAGATTATAAAAGTCGAAATTCATCAAATAAGACCTTAGACTTTGTACATTAATAAGTAATAAGGTTGTCGTCAACTGGAGGTTTAATCAAAAAGGAATAATGTCGAGAGGTTCAAAATGTCAAATACAAGCTAGGGCCGAAGATACACACAGTTTTTGTTTCAAAATATAGAGAAAGATTTGTAGGCATCTTAGAGATGATTTAGATTTTTGTAATTTTACGTTAGTAGATAGAAAAGAGACAGGGAAGAAGGCGGTATTCAAATTAAACCAAATGAATAAATATGAAAACATCTTTGGCAATATGTATCTTATTTTTAATAGTATCAACATTTAATCTTACTAAAGTAAAGTTGAAATTTATAACTTCTAATTCTTACTTTTTAATGCTCACTTCGTTTTAGAAGCTTTTACAAACATCAATCCCACAGTTTACGGCTTTGTTTTGAATTGTTTTCAAACCGTTCAAAACCAATAACATGACTATAAGAAGTATGATTTTTACTCATAAAACCGGTGATCACCTTTGTTAAAAATAAAAGTAACAAGTTCGATGTTTTTACGGTTGACCTTGTAGATTAAAGAAACGTTTCTATGAATAACACATTTACGAAGTTTTTTGTACTTGGTAGCTGGGCAAAGTTGTTTGTTTTGGAGAGGTCTATCGAGTAAGATGTTTGTTTTTTGCTCAAAATCTAAGGCAATGTTTACAGGCCATTTTTTTAGAATATCATCAATAATAGCTTCATATGCTTCTTTTGCTTCATTAGACCAAATTATCATGCTTTTTTAGCCTTTAAGATACGTTCTTTTATTGAATTTCTAACCTCTTCATCACTATGTGTTCTATTATTTTTTAAGTCGTCTAAACCTCTTTCAATTGAAGCTTTGTTTTCAATGCCGATTTCATCCCACCAATCATCAGTTTTTGTAAGTTCAATAAACTCCAATGTTTTGAGGTATTGAATTAATGCTTTTGCTTTAGCGTTTTTCTCGGATATTTTTATGGTGTAATTTTGCATGATATAAGGGTTTTATAGAGTTGCTACTTTTTTGTTAAAGAAGTCTTTAAATTTCTTTTTAGTAAGCATAGTTTCAATTAATCTAAAGATAATACTTTTATCATCTTCATTAAGTTCTTGTATTAGTTTTAATTGTTCAAGTGTTGATTTATCCTGAATTTGAATTTCTTGAGGTATGTTTTTATCTAAATTAATAAGTTGGTCAACAGTTATATTAAAAAACTGAGCAACTTTGTTTAAAGCAGAAACGGAAATCTCTCTTTGGTCATTTTCGATATTACTATAATTAGAACGATGCATATTAATTAAATCAGCAATTTCTTGTTGTTTAATCCCTGGTTCTTCCCTTATTTTTCTAATGTTTGCACCTATTTCCATAGCATTAATTATTAATACAAAAATAGTCAAAAACAGCACTAAAAACAAAATAAGTTATTTTAAGGCAACTTTATATTGTCTTTAAGGAACGTTTTATTTGCTTTTGTAAAGTGTAAAATAGGAACATAAAAACTAAGTCTATGGAAATCCAAGAAATAAAAGCAACCTTAAAAATCGAGACGGATTTGGCGCATTATTGGGATAGTACCCGATAAAAACGGAATAATAAACTGTCCGTTTCACGATGATAAAACGCCGAATATGCAGGTTTACACGCATACAAACACGGTTTTTTGTTTTTCGGGGAACAGTGAGTTAAATAGCTTGCCATGCAACATTGCAGATTTTTTTCAGAAAAATTGAACGACCACCGAAGGTAGCAGCGAAGCTAATTTTCGTAATAACCTGATAGACAATAGCTAATCGAATATTTCATTCAACTCTCTCTTTTCCAAACTATTTCGAAACTAGTAAACTAAAAAAGTAGGTGGGTAAAAGAACAAATCAAATGATTAGACCAAAACAGAGGTAAAAAGCTTTGCTTTTTCGGATAATTTCTGGGTTTTTGAAAACAATGAATTACACTGCCCTTCTAGGTTAATTCTCGCCACTCGAACCAACAATCAATAAAAATATATTCCTGTGCCAACAGCCTTACAGAGCAAAAAATTCACAAAGTTTTTAGGGTTAAAATATGCTAAAAAACTGAAAAGTTCGGTAATTAAACAATTTACTTTCGTATATTCACTATTTTTCACGATATGATCATGCGCAATTTCAAATTATTCCCTATCTCGATTATCGCATTATTTACATTTCTGATTTACAGTTGTAATGAAGGGGAGTTTAATGACGATTATGAAGAGCCTAGCGCGGAAAAAATAGCAGAAAGACCTACCGAAAAAGAATCAGTGTTGTCATCCGCTGCCTCATTTTCTGGAGATACTACCAAGCAGTATATTCGAACCGCAGATATAAAATTCCGAGTAGAAAATGTTTTGAATTCTACTTATGAAATAGAACAGCTAACACTCGATTATAATGGTTTTGTTGGGCTTTCTGAGTTGCGAAATAAACTTCACAAAACGGAAACTATAACAATATCTAAAGACTCTCTAGTTGAGGTTTTGCATAGTTCAATGTTTAATCAACTTACCGTTTTTGTTCCTTCTGAGCAACTACATTCTTTTCTTTTGCAATTAGGTCAACATATCGATTTTTTAGATTATCGCATCATAAAAGCGGAGGATGTGAGTTTTCAACTGCTTCAAGAGAAATTAAAATCAAGCAGGCTGAAACAGTCCCAAGAAGAATTGAGTGAATTGCAATCGGATAGTTTAGCTAGTACGGATAGAATTCGAAAAATACAAGAAAAACAAAAAGCAAGCACTGGATTAGATGAATTACGGATTCGTCAAATGATTACCGATGATAAGGTAAAGTGGAGCGAAGTAGCGATTGAAATTTACGAACGAAAATCAAAAGCTTATTTTGTTTTAGAAAACCATCAACACCTTAGCAGTTATCAACCTGGTTTCTGGACACAGTGGAAAGAAGCTTTGATAGAAGGCTGGGATATACTAAGAGAAATAGTTTTGTTGTTGAGCAGAACTTGGGGAATAGTCGTACTAGTTGTATTAGGTATTTTCGTGTATAGGAGAATTAAAGGCAGAACAGAGCATCACAGGGAAGAATAGTAGTTAAAAAGAGAGCACGCGACATAAGTTGCTATGAGAGAAAGTGAACAATAAAAAATATTGAAATAAAATGTAATCTATTAGTTGAATTTTAAAAAATTATTAAGAATTTTGCAGCGTGAATTTGAACGCTGTTTAACTGTATTTGATTAGTACAAACTATTATTCAAAAATGGTTAAATACAAAAAGTTGAACTGTCCATGAAAAAGCTTTTGCAGAGATGAAAATCTCGAAAAAGAAATTAACTTATTCTATTCCAGATAGCGTTTCTCGTTATCTATCGTTTTACGGACGTCTAAAAGAACTACCACTAAGTTATGATTCACTAAGACGTTATAAAGAATCTTTTGCCTTGGATTCTACATTGTGGCAAACAGTAATTTATTCGCCAGAGGATGCTGAAGAAATCAATGCAGGCTTATGTTATATTTATTCATTGCTTCGTACTTCTGGAAATATAATGGTAATGAAGCACTTGCGAGTTGACAGGATCGATTTATGCATGTTTGGAAACTCACAGCCATTTCGAGTACGGATAATCAATGACTTTAACGACAATTACGATTATTTCTATGTTAAAAGAGCGGATTTATCTAGGGTTATAGGTTTGGAATTAGAAGATTTATTAAGCCCAAACAAAATTAGCTATTACGTAGATAAAAACACACTTATTGAAGAACATATTACTGGAATTCCTGGAGATGAATTTATTTTAAACGAAATGAAACATCCTAAAGCCAATAAAACTAGATTGGCAAAGGAGTTTATAAAGTTTAATGAGCGATGTTTTTATACGCTTTTAGGTGATATGCGCTCGTATAATTTTGTGGTAGAATTGACCCACGATTTTGATGGAATGCAATACCGAATTCGCTCCATAGACTTTGACCAGCAATGTTACGAAGGAAGGGCAAGATTGTATTTACCTCAATTTTATAAAGAAAATTTTGAATATGTAAATATGGTAACTTCAACCTTGGATACAAAGTCCATCGTTCAATACCAAAGTGAGGAGCGTTCTCGTTTAGCATCTCGTGTAAAACATGCACGATATATTTTGAAGGATTTGTTTGATGTAATTGCGAAAGAAGTTATTTCACCGGAAGAAAAAGTGAGGCAACTAGGAAAGGAGTTGGCAAATTATCATAAAACAACCTTTTTTGATAATTGTAAAACAATGGCAGAATTGCTGCGTCAACAGCTTTTGTTGCTAGATTATGATGAATAAGTTGAAAAAACCTTAAATTAAATATAACAGAGTTAAGTGAAGACCATGGAAAAATCTACAAAGCAAATCAACAAGTTACTTGTTGCCAATCGAAGTGAAATAGCCATTCGTGTTTTTCGAGCAGCTACGGAATTAAAAATTAAAACAGTTGCTGTTTACACCTTCGAAGACCGCTATTCTTTGCACAGATACAAAGCGGATCAAAGTTTTCAAATAGGGGATGAAACAGATGCGCTAAAACCTTATTTGGACATTGAAGAAATCATTCGAGTTGCCAAAGAAAACAACGTGGATGCGATTCATCCAGGTTATGGTTTCTTGTCTGAAAACGTAGATTTTGTAAGACGTTGTGAGGAAGAAGGAATCATCTTTGTTGGTCCAACTGTGGAGGCAATGATGAAACTAGGGGATAAGGTTCGTGCCAAGAATGTTGCGCGTGAGATTGGTGTTCCGCTTATTCCAGATAACAAAAAGAATTTAGAAACGGCTGATGATGCAAAACGAGAAGCTGAACTGATAGGTTATCCTGTTATGTTGAAGGCTGCTGCAGGCGGAGGTGGTCGCGGAATGCGAGTGGTTAGAACCGAAAACGAAATTGCACAAGCTTTTCAAGAAGCAAAAGGTGAAGCTAAGAAAGCGTTTGGTGATGATACCATGTTTATAGAAAAGTTCATTGAGAACCCTAAGCACATTGAAGTCCAAATTTTAGGGGATAATCACGGAAACATCGTGCATTTATTTGAAAGAGATTGCTCTGTTCAGCGACGTTTTCAAAAGGTTGTTGAAGTAGCTCCTTCCATACTTAAGCAAGAAACAAAAGATAAACTATACGGGTATGCAGTTGCTATTGCAAAACATGTGAAGTATAACAATGCAGGAACGGTGGAGTTTTTAGTGGATAAAGACGAAAACATTTACTTCATCGAGGTAAATCCACGAATTCAAGTAGAGCATACCATTACAGAAGAAATTACGGGAATCGATATTGTTCGTTCTCAAATAATTATTGCAGCAGGTCATCCACTATCACATAGTCAAATTTTTATCCCTTCTCAGGAATCTATCAAACAAAATGGATGGGCTATTCAGTGTAGAATAACAACTGAAGACCCTTCGAATGACTTTAAGCCAGATTACGGTAAAATTGTGGCATACAGAAATGCAGCTGGTTATGGTATTCGACTAGACGAAGGAAGTAGCTATTCAGGAATGAACGTTTCTCCATTTTTTGACTCAATGCTTGTAAAGGTTTCAGCAAGTGGAAGAACGTTAAAAGGGGCATCCGATAGACTACAACGAACCCTTAGAGAATTTAGAATTAGAGGCGTTAAAACCAATATTCCATTCCTTATCAACGTGATGGGTGACCCAATTTTCCACAGTGGAGAAGCTACCGTTGGTTTTATTCAAGAGAATCCTCATTTGCTCAAGAAAATTAAAGGAGAAGGAAAAGATAGAGGGACAAAACTATTAAAGTATTTGGCCGAACTTAAAGTCAATGGTCACCCTGATGTTAAAGCCTTCGACCCAAATAAAACGTTCAGAAAGCCATTGGTGCCAAAATGGGAAGCTAAATCAGAATTTCCTAAAGGTTCAAAGGATTTACTCAACGAATTAGGTCGTGAAGGGTTTGTAGATTATGTGAAGAATCAAAAGCCTGTCATGTTTACCGATACGACATTTAGAGATGCACATCAGTCTCTTTTTGCTACAAGGCTTCGAAACTACGATATGTTAAAGGTAGCAGAAGGAATGGCAAAATCATTTCCTGAGTTATTCTCCATGGAAGTTTGGGGTGGTGCTACTTTTGACGTTTGTATGCGCTTCCTTCACGAAGATCCTTGGGATAGATTACGTCAACTTCGGGAGGCGGTGCCAAATGTTTTATTGCAAATGTTGTTTAGAGGAAGCAATGGAGTAGGGTATGCAGCCTATCCGGATAATGTGCTCGAAAAATTTATTGTAAAAAGTGCTGAAAACGGAATTGATGTTTTCCGAATTTTCGATTCTTTAAATTGGTTTGAAGGAATGGAAAACAGTATCAAAGCTGTAAGAAATCAGACTAATTCACTTGCTGAAGCATGTATTTGTTACACAGGAGATTTCCTTAATCCAGACCGTCAGAAATACAATTTACAATACTACATTGACTTAGCGAAGCGATTAGAAGATGCGGGAGCGCATATGTTAGCTATTAAAGATATGGCTGGTTTATTAAAACCTTACGGAGCGCATAAGTTAGTCACTGAATTGAAAAATCATATCAGTCTTCCTGTTCATTTACATACGCACGACACTTCTTCCATTCAAAGTTCAACTTACTTAAAAGCTATTGAAGCTGGGGTAGATGTTGTGGATGTTGCGTTGGCTTCCATGAGTGGACTAACATCGCAGCCTAATTTCAACTCTTTAGTTGCTGCACTTCAAGACCATGAAAGAGCATCTTCCATTGACTTGAAAAAATTGAACGAATACTCTAATTACTTTGAGTTGGTTCGAGAATTTTATTACCCATTTGAAAGCGAATTAAAAGCAGGTACAGCTGAAGTATATGAACATGAAATACCTGGCGGACAATACTCGAACTTATTACCTCAAGCGCGTGGTTTAGGGTTAGAAGATAAGTTTGAAACCATCAAAAAGAATTACCAAGATGTTAACTTATTGTTTGGTGACATCGTAAAAGTAACCCCTTCTTCAAAAGTAGTTGGAGACATGGCAATGTTTTTGACTTCCAATAACCTGACCGTTAATGATGTAATGGAGAAAGGGGAGGACTTAGCATTTCCTCAATCGGTGAAACAGTTGTTCAAAGGAGACTTAGGACAGCCTCATGGTGGTTTTCCAAAAGAATTACAAAAAATTATTTTAGGGAATATTCAACCATATACCGAAAAACCAAATGCACATATTCCACCAATTAATTTTGATGAAGAATTAAAAGCATTTAGAGAGAAATTTGATGCTTCTTTAACCGAAGAAGACTTCCTTTCTTATTTGATGTATCCTAAAGTATTTGAGGATTTTTATCAATTTAATAAGCATTTTGGTATTGTTGAAAAACTACCTACTCCAAGTTTCTATTATCCTATGCAGCCCAATGAGGAAATCATGGTAGAGATAGAATCTGGTAAAAATCTTTTGATTCGTTTTCGCTACATGGGTGAACCAAACGAAGAAGGTTACAGAGAAGTATTTTTTCAGATTAATGGTCAAACGAGAAACATATTGGTCAAAGACAACAGTATCCAGGTGTCCAAAGTACTTCATGCTAAAGCTACTGGTCCAAATGATGTTGGCGCACCACTTCAAGGCAAGTTACTTGACCTAATGGTTAAAGAAGGAGATAAAGTAACCAAAGGTCAACCGTTGTTTGTCATCGAAGCCATGAAAATGGAAACAACTGTCAACGCACATGTTGATGGAGAAGTTCAACGCATTTTGATTCAGTCAAATACAATGGTAGAACAAGATGACTGCGTAATGGAGCTAAGGGTTTAAAAAGAGTTCATCTTTAACAGATAAAAAAAGAGGTTGTCAGAATTGGCAACCTCTTTTTTTAGGTTATTGACATATAAGACTTTATATTGAGTTTTTTTCAGATTTTGGTTCAATCTACAAAAAGGTGGAGGAGAAAATTTAATAGAGCATAATAGTAGTTGAAAGAATGTAAAATCTCATCAAAAAAGTAATTCGGTTGAGAGATGCGCCTTTATATTTTTTTGAAGATGGAGTGAACTGAAATTCGCTAATAATGGCGGAAGTTCCGGAGCTTTGCGGAGGAAATCACCGACATTATCGAATTTCAGGAATGGAATCAATAAAAAATATACAGCGCTAGACTTTTTTGTTTACTTTTTTTGGCAATGAAAAAAAGTAAAAAAGCCAAACAAGAATTGTATTTATTGCGGTTATAATGAAGTTAGCCCAGTAAAAGCTTCCTATGCCCAACCGAAGGGTTACATTTCCGATGTCTTGGAATGTGGGTTAATCAAATTCTGGATTCACCTTAAAAATAGCCCCTTCACTTTCATTGATGAAATAAATATGACCTGTTGGACACATCACAACATCTCTAATCCTTCCTTGCCCTTGGAAATATCTTTTTTCTGTAACGTAATTGGTTCCATTAAAAATTACACGGTTAAGGTGTTGACCAGCTAATGCTCCAGTTAACACATGACCTTTCCATCCACTGTAAATATCTCCATCAATAATACACATTCCAGATGGAGCGATACTTGGAGTCCAATGATGTAAAGGATCTTTCATGCCGGGAAGCGTTGTGTCGTTTGATATTACACCTCCACCATATTGCTCACCATGAGTAACGAGCGGCCACCCATAATTTTCTCCTGCTTTCAAGAGGTTAATTTCGTCTCCACCTTGTGGACCATGTTCATGACTCCATATTTCTCCTGTTTCGGGATGTGTAACCAAACCTTGAATATTGCGATTCCCGTAAGTAAAAATGGCATCACTTACCTCTTCGTTGTTCACAAAAGGATTGTCAGTAGGAACGGAACCATCAGCATTAAGTCGAAGGACACAACCTATCTCATTTTCTGTATTTTGCGCTTCATTCATTGCTCCGCGATCTCCAATAGAAAAATATAAATAACCTGCGTTGTCAAACGTTATTCTACTTCCAAAATGAGCGCCTGATGAACTCCAAGCGCTAGCGACATAGATTTCTTCAAAATTTGAAACACTACTGTTTTGATAGGTCATTTTTCCTAAAGCTGTAGTAAATTGACCTCCTTGTTGCTTTGTATAGGTAACAAAAAATAAATTATCAGATTCAAAATTAGGAGATAAAGCAATTCCAAGTAAACCGCCCTGACCTTGAATTACAGCATTGGGAACAGTAAATAGCTGTTCCGAACTTCCATTTTCTACATTTACAAGAATAATTTCACCACTTTTTTGAGTTAACAAGGCATGAGAAGCATCTAAAAAGGTCATTCCCCAAGGCATGTTTAAATTTTCAACTACTACTTCACGTGATAAGTCATCTGGGGAGTTAAAGGTATCATCAGGACCATTTTCTTCATCGTCATTGTTACAGGAAAAAAGCAGTAAAAGCAAAAAAAATAGCGTAAAATTCTTCATTGTTTAAAAGTTTATTTCAATAGTTTGATAGACTTCTAAAAATAGAAAAAATCGTTTTATTTTCCAAGGGCTTTAGAATCAAAATTAGAAAATGTAATCATTGAAACATTATTTTTTTTTAAGGAAAATCGAGAAACGAGTTAAAAAAAGAACACTATTAATTTCTTTGACAAAACCACACGTAAATTCAACATTTTACTTTTCTAAACGTTACTGATTCATTAATTTTGCACCAAAACATTTATACTATGACAATTCAAGAAATTCAACAAGATATTATCCAAGGAATACCAACGCAATTACCACCCAAAAAAACATACGATACAACTGTTAATCACGCCCCGAAACGAAAACAAATTCTTTCAGACGAAGAAAAGAAGTTGGCGTTAAAAAATGCTTTGCGCTATTTTCCGAAGGAGCAACATGCGGAATTGTTACCTGATTTCCATGAAGAACTAGAAACTTATGGACGCATCTACATGTATCGCTACCGTCCAGATTATAAATTGGTAGCTCGCAACATCGCAGATTATCCTGGGAAATGTGAGCAAGCTAAAGCGATTATGCTAATGATTCACAATAATTTGGATTATGCTGTTGCTCAACATCCTCACGAGTTAATTACTTATGGCGGAAATGGTGCAGTATTCCAGAATTGGGTTCAATATCGCTTAACCATGAAGTACTTAGCAGAAATGACCGATGAGCAAACATTGGTTATGTATTCGGGTCACCCGATGGGACTATTCCCTTCTCACAAGGATGCACCAAGAGTGGTAGTTACGAATGGAATGATGATTCCAAATTATTCTAAACCAGACGATTGGGAGCGATTTAATGCTCTTGGTGTGACACAATATGGACAAATGACCGCAGGTTCGTACATGTATATTGGTCCGCAAGGAATAGTGCATGGAACAACAATCACTATTCTCAATGCAGGCAGAATGATAGCCGAAGACGGAGAAGGTCTTGCAGGAAAAATATTTGTAACAGCTGGTTTAGGAGGTATGTCTGGAGCTCAACCGAAAGCGGCTTCAATTGCAGGTTGTATTTCCATTACAGCTGAAACCAATCCTAAAGCTACACATACAAGACACTCACAAGGTTGGGTGGATGAGGTGATTAGCGATTTAGATGAACTTTGTGCTCGTGTTCGTGAAGCAAAGGCTAAAAAAGTAGTTGTTTCTATTGCTTATCAAGGTAATGTTGTAGATGTTTGGGAAAAGTTTGATGAAGAAGGCATCTATGTGGACCTTGGTTCAGACCAAACATCTTTGCACAATCCTTGGGCAGGTGGTTATTATCCTGTTGGACTTTCGTTTGAAGAAGCGAATGATATGATGGCAAATCACCCGGATGAATTTAAAAAATACGTTCAAGAAAGCCTTATTCGTCATGCCAATGCTGTAAATAAGCACACCTCAAAGGGAACCTATTTCTTTGATTATGGCAATGCCTTTTTGTTAGAAGCTTCTCGTGCAGGTGCTGATATTATGGCTGAAAATCGAATTGATTTCAAATATCCATCTTACGTTCAGGACATCATGGGACCAATGTGTTTCGATTACGGTTTTGGACCGTTTCGTTGGGTTTGTGCATCGAATGATCCTGAAGATTTAGCGAAAACAGATGAAATTGCTTGCCAAGTTTTGGAAGAACTGATGAAAGAAAGTCCGGCGGAGATTAAGCAGCAAATGGCAGATAATATTCAATGGATTAAAGGTGCACAAGAAAACAAATTAGTTGTTGGGTCACAAGCTAGAATTTTATATGCCGATGCACTAGGTAGAATGAAAATCGCAGAAGCGTTTAACAAAGCCATAGCAGAAGGTAAAATTGGACCAGTAATCTTGGGTCGTGACCATCATGATGTTTCAGGTACGGATTCACCATTCAGGGAAACATCGAATATTTACGACGGTTCAAGATTTACAGCTGATATGGCAATTCACAATGTTATTGGTGATAGTTTCCGAGGAGCAACTTGGGTTTCTATTCACAATGGTGGTGGAGTAGGATGGGGAGAAGTAATGAATGGAGGCTTCGGAATGTTGTTAGATGGAACAAATGACGCTGACCGCAGACTTAAAATGATGCTTCATTGGGATGTTAACAATGGTATCGCAAGAAGAAGCTGGGCTAGAAATGAAGGAGCAATTTTCGCCATCAAACGTGCCATGGAAATGGAACCCAAATTAAAAGTAACAGTTCCAGAAATTGTTGATGAAGCAATTTTTGAACAGTTGAAGGCTAGAGGGTAGCATAATTTTAGTTATATTTTGAAAATACTATAAGCTTGCGGATATTCTAACTTAGAAATAAGAATTATTGAATATACAAGAATGAGAATTTGGATAACTATCTAAAAAAAAATCAAAACTAAAATTTATGATTTAAGTTTTCGAAGTTGTTCTTGGAAGAGTCTTCAACTTCTTGAACTATTGTTTCAATTACATGTTTTCTATACTTGTTATTTATAACTTGAAATGTTTCATTTAATGAAAAGTCGAAAAATTTAATTTTATTTATTTCATCACTTTTAAAATACCCCCATCTTTCTTCCCCTAGTGTTACATTTCCTATTGTAAACCCTTTTATGTCATTAACTATTTGCAGCGTTTTACCATTATAGTCAAAAGTAATCTTTAATTCCGTTTTTTTATTACTGTGTGCTACCTCGGTTATTTGTTTTTCATCAGGAGGTGATGTATGGAATTTTTCTGATAATTCATTAAAAAATCTATGTATTGTGTGCCATTTAATATCTTTAAAATGTTTAAATAATTCAAATGCACTTTCATTGAAGGTGTGGTTCTCGGCCATTAAATCTGTTATCAATAAAGCTTTTTTATTGTCAGTAGTCATTTTTTTAACAATGTTTAAATATTGATTTATAATAGTTTTCAAGAATGATTCATGTAATTCACTTAAACATAATTGTAACCATTCTTGAATATGATAGTAGTTGATAATATTGTTATTTGGGTCAAAAATCTTATTTTTGATTAAATCCCCAATAATTTCTGCTGTAAGAGGTTTATAAAGCGTTAAGTAATACACAAAAGTATTCTCAGGCTTTGAATTAATAGGATTAATTATCGGGATATTAAACTTATCTTTACCCTTGGTTACTGTATTAAAATACCTTTCTAATTGAGCTTGATAACCTGATTGTGCTTTATTATGAAAACTTGCATTTGCGTTTATTTTATTTTCTATAATAATTGCTTGCTTTTTGTTTTCATTAAATATAAGTATATCAATTTCTTCATACTCAGTTTTATTATTGAGATTTGGAATTACTTCTGAACCATCAATACTAAAATCAGAATCATGCAATTTTAAAACATGTTCTAAGAAAAGATTGAGAAAGTTGTGCTCTTTTAATGAAAGCAAATAAGAGATAAAGCGAGAATGTAAATTTACTTCTTCGTGACCTTGAAATAAAATATTAAAGATATTAATATCGTCGATATCTTCACTTTTATCTGTCTTTATTAATTTGAAAACGTTTTCTAAAAAAAGTTCCATACTATTAGCAATGATATGACGAATTCATTCAATCAATATTAAATTCTACCTAATCACAACTTTCATCGTTTCAGAGATAAGTTCTATTTGTCCTTCAATCACAACGAAATAAACGCCTGAACTGAATTCCTTAAAATCCAAATGATGTGTACCTTCTTGATAATCACGTTCAAATACTTTTACTCCCATAGGGTTGTACAAACTAAATTTGACTGACTTATCTGTTTCGAAGTTAAACTCACCATCGTTTGGATTAGGATAAATCAAGGTATTTAATTGATATACGTTTTGCGTTTGAAGTGAGTTGATAACGAAACATTCAGAAGTTTCGGTACATCCGTTTTGTGTTACTATAACCGCATAAGTCCCATTTGATTGAGGCTCAAAAACATCATTAACAGCACCAGTTATTGGTTCAAAATTGTTTTCACAATCCACCCATTCAAATGTGGCGTCTTCGGCAATAACAGATAAAACAATATCATCCTGAACTGCTTCAAAAACAGGGCCTACAGATATTGATGCCGTGTAGTCGCTTAAAATAGCAAAACAACCATCTTCATCTTGAATTGAAGTGACTACTAAATCATATTGTCCCGATTCAAAAACCTGATTGAGCAATTCTTGACCTTCGTTTGTTACAACTATACCATTTCCGGAAGATGGGTGTGTCGGGTTGTCATTAACTGTCCATGAAATAGTATAAGGATATGAACCAGATGATGCACTTTCAAATGAAAATACAAGTGATTCATCTGTGCACAAGTGTAAATCTGTTACAGGGAAATTTAAATCTGAGTTAATCGCTAATTCTACCTCAAGAGCACTAAACGATGATTCGTAAGCTCCCATATCAATTCCGCAACCTATAATTCGCTGGTTATTCTCAATATCACTAACAGTGTTTTCAGGAATTAAGGAGTCATCACCACTGTCAATACATGGAGATGACTCTTGAAGTTTCCATGATGCTAATTGCCAATCTCCTACATTAACTCCATGGGCGGAAGTAGGGTTTTCAAATTTTGGACCTAACTCATTGTCAGAATCTAACTCAATGTTTCCAGTTCCCGAAGGTGGTGTAAACGAAAATGCTGAATGTCGAACTGTGGCATTTGTGTTAATGGTTGGCGAATTGGAATTATTTCCCCAAACGATACAGTTGCTTACCACATGGTCGTTTGAATTTCCTAGAACTAATCCATTTCCGTTGTTTACAATGGTCGAGTTGATGATTGAATTCATTTGATTGTTTGCATTATCTGAATGCACCCAACCATTACTTTGATTATTGTAAATAACACAATTTATAGTTCTGGAGCGTTTACAGTTACCATATCCATATATTCCTGCACCTTGGTTATTCGCAACAATTGAGTTTTCGATGGTAGAATATTGAGCATCAACAGCAATTGCGCCTCCTGCACGGTTGCTATGAATATAACTTTTTCGGATAACTAATTCGTTATAGTCGGTAGCATTTTCCACATAATCAGCTATGTAAACACCTGCTGCATTTTGAGCGGTAGTTAAAAATCCATTGTCAGTAATTTCGCAGTCTTCAACTAAAGCGTTTCTAAACATGTAAACACCACCTCCGCAAGAAGCCGCAGCATTTCCATCATAAGGATGAGGGTTATTTACAACGTTATTCGATGATACTTTTGTGTTTGTCATTTTTGAGTACACAAGATAAATACCTCCTCCATTGTTGAACTTATTACTTGATGATGATGGCTCATTGGGATAGTTATCATTGGCTCTTCCAAGATTATCGTGAATAGTAGTGTTTTCAATTACACAATTATTATCTTCCGTACCAAGTGCAACTACACCAGCTCCATCTGTTCTCCAGTAATTAAAGGTTGTAAAAAGCGGTGGATCAAGCAAAGCATTAAAGAAATTCACTCCAATAGCCTCATTTTCTTGAATAAGACAATTATTGATTTTTGCTCCATCAAACATAGCAATACCAGCCCCTCCATATTTTGCTTTGTTATTTTCAACAATACAATTGTACAGTTCACCATTACCAAAAACAGCTACTCCGCCGCCTGCACAGTGAACAAAATTCTTCTTTGAATCATCAGTGTTTTCAAACAAAATATTCATATTGGCGAAACCACCTGTAATCGTAAATCCATCAAGTATTGTTAAATTATCCAATGGATGTGGCACTCGAACTTCTAAACCTTGGTAATCCATTGTTCCAAATCCATTCGAACCAAACCAAACGACATGATAGCTTGATGTTGGCTCACCATCCAGAATAGTAGGGTTTGCGAAATCCCAATTATCTCCTTCACTTGTGAGTTGTCTTCCGCCTTGTACGCCAATTTCTTTTGTGGTTTCAGTACCTTCAAATCCGCCATAGACGTTTACTCCGTCATACATTATGATAGATTTGTAAACATCACCTTCTTGTTGACCATCAGCGTTACTTAACGCCTCCGTTGGATAATAGGTTCCAGATGAAACCCAAACTTCTGCTTTTCCGTTATGAGCGAAAGCTTCATTAATTCCGTGTTGAACAGTAGCAAAGGCGTTTTCCCAAGAGAAACCATCGTTGGCATCACTACCATCAGTTTTAACATAAAAAACAGTTGCAGGGTCGCCCTCTTGAGCTTTAACTTGGAAAATACTTAGAAAAGCCGATAAAACGAAAATTTTCACAAAAAACATTGTGATGTTCGTGTTTTTAAATAGTTGATTATTCATGTGTTATATTTTTGTTTTTACCAAAATATTGTAGAAAATATTTCATTGATGTTCGATAAAGATGGTTTTGTAACGAAGGTAATGCAAAAGTTTAAATTAACAAAAAAAAGTTTTTGGTTCTACCATGAGTTTAATGGAAAAAGCATTTTAAAGATATTCCTTTCTTAACCGCCATGATTCTGTGATGAAATACAAATCTTTTACCATTTTTTTATCTTTTACCAATTGATTTTGAACCATTAAGAAAGAAGGAAATTAAAAATCCTTCCCTTAATGATCAATTAATGGTTTTATTTTTTTTGAACCTGTAGCATTAATCCTCCAGTGTTTCAAAAAAAGCTTTTAGTTTTTGAAGTTTTTCTAATTGAATGTTTATTTCTTTGATATTGTAAAAATCAAGATATCGGATTAAAAGACTGTCTAAGTTTTCGATTTGTCCAGCGTGAAAATATGGTGCTGTAAGCGTAATATTTCGTAGAGTAGGTACTTTAAATTTATGTAAATCATTGCTGTCTCTTGATATACGAAACCTACCGGGGTCATTTGTTGGAACTGCAATAGGAGAACGTTGGAAAGAATAATCTGTAAAAGCGGGTAATTGGTGGCAAGAAGTACAATTTAATAGTTCATCAAATATTTTCCATCCTTTAATGGCTTCGTTGGTGATTGCATCCGTTTCATTATCGAAGTACCAATTGTCAAATTTACTATTCTGACTAAGTAAAGTTCGCTGAAAATGTGCTAAAGAACGTGTTAGCGCAAATACATCAAAAGGTCGGTCGAAAGCAACTCTTGCTAAACTATCATAGGTCTTATTGGATGCCAATGCAGGAATAAGCAGCTTTAAATTGTTATCCATTTCATTAGAATCTAATAAAGGAACAAGCAACTGCATCTCAAGAGTTTTTACTCCTCCATCTAACATAAAGTAAGGGTGAAAACCAATATTTAATAGCGTAGGGGAGTTTCGCATGGTTTGATTTCCATGCGCACCAATTGAAAATTTTCTTCCATCGGTAAATGCTTTTTCTGGGTGATGACAAGAAGCGCAAGAAACTTGTTTGTTGGAAGAAAGATTCTTATCAAAAAATAATTTTTCTCCGAGTAAAACACTCGCTTCAGTCATTGGAATAGTGTCTGTAAAAACTTCTCCCCAACGATTATTTAAAGTTACGACTTTATTGGTGGTTTTTGTTGAACAAGAGAAAATAACTAAAGACCATATTGCTAAAGTGCTAATGAAGTAAATAGAATTAAAGTGTTTTATGAATAAGTTAAGATTCATTTTATCTTTGATTATTATCACCTCAAATTTAGTTTTTTCGAGCAATTTTTAGTTTTCTTGAAAAAGATTCTCATTTTTTTAATACCTCCGAAAATTTAATAGCGATTGATGTTGCTAGGATAAAATTATTATCTGTCAAAGCATTGTTTGTTTCAAAAATTTGATCTCTGCTGTTTAACCAACGTCCCTCTAGTCTCCAACTAATATTTTCTGTTGGTGAATAATCAATATTTAATGAAAGCCCTGTTGTATTGAATCCGTTTAAGTTGTCAGTTGGTATGATAATACTTGTTTCATCTTGATAATATTCTGCCCTAACTGCTGTTTTCCAAACTTTATTTATGCTGTATTGTGCGATAATAACCGGACTTAACCAAAGGTCGAAAGTGGGATTGTTTTTTATACGTTGCTGAATACCAATATCAAAACCTGTGATTAGTCCAATTTTTTCAGTGAATTGAAACTGTCCATAAAAATTATTAAAAAAACGCATTCTTCGAGTTGTATCTGGATCATCTGTACCATTGAATGTACTCCAATTTAGCGAAATTTTTTCTGTTGGACTGTAGTTAATTTGTGTACCAAAAGAGGGCAATGAATTTCCTTCAAGTCGCTGGATACGTTGCCAGCCGTTAATAATTAATCCCGCTATTTCCCATTTTTCGTTTGGGTTGTACGTTAATTTTGCCCCGGATAAGAAATAAGGAGAATTTTCAGCCAACAATGAACGAGTCAAGGTCCAATTATCAATAGAAATTGCACTTTCAAAACCAATGTGAGAGGCAAAAACACCTGCGTTTATCCAAAGATTATTTTTCTTGTTGAGTGACAAGCCAACATTTGCCTCAAAAATATTTTTTAAAACGCCTGGTTCTTCGGAGTAATTGTCGTTGGCATAAGTTCCAGTTTGCAAAGTAAGATTCGCTCTGTATTTTTCATGTTCTAATCCTAATTTTACGAGTCCTAAATTCAAATTGAATTCGTTGTGACGATTGTGGTTGAAAAGAAAAGTTTGTCTTTCCGTTCCTTGTGGTTGATTAAAGTCGTAAACATAAAATACATCTGCAAATCCAGAAAGTGTTATTGTTGGTTTTTGTTGCCAAATGCTATCATTTTGAGCAAAAAGATTCAGATTCATCAAAAGTGCTAAAATATATATTTCAAAAGCTTTGATATTCATATTTCGATATGATTTTTACTATTTGTCGATACAATTCCTGCTAAATATACTTATTTTCTCGAGGGGAATGTACTAAGATAGCTTCAAAACTGAGCACATATCAATTTCAAGTTAATACAGGTTGGATCTGAATTCATTTCATATAATGCTGTCGTTGCTTGTTAACAATTAAATTTAAGTTTAATAAATAAGCTAAATTTTAATACAAGTCGTAAAGAACACCAAGCTGGAAAGAAATGTCTTGAATTGACTTTTGATTTTTAGCAATCATTTGTGCCAATTCAATTCTACCGCTGATATAGCTCTCTTCACGGGCGTTTACCAAGAAAAGGGAACTTTCACCGACTTCAAATTTCCTTCTTTCCCCCCTTAATAATTCATCCATTCCGTCAACTGCATCACTGTAAAGACTTACCTGAGTGGTACTTGTTCTCCAAGTGTTTAAAGCGGTATTTACAAGCATCTCAATTTCTGCAAGGTCATGAGATAAATCTAATTCGGCATCTTGGATTTTTAATTTTGTTAGTTTTAACTCACCTCGACCACGACGCACAAAAATAGGCATATGAAATTGCAGCCCCCAATTATAGTTGTTGATAGAATAGCCCGTTATGATATTATCTGAAATTGCTTCATTAATGGCATTGTATTTTAAATTGAAGACAGGTTTGAGCTGTTCTGCTTTTAATCGTCTTTCAATATCTAACTGCTTTAAGAATAATTGATTTTTAGAGATTAACGGATGGCTGGAAATAAGAGAGTCTATTTCCTCTTGTGCAAATTCATTCATAATAAACTTACGAGTATCTTCTTCTGATTGAGGTCGCACTCCTTCTTCTAGTTCAAGAGGTACAGCGCCATCTCCCCATAAAAAAACCGAAAGTCGCTCGGATTGATTTTGAAACTGTAATCGAGCTTCTTGTAGTCCTATTCTTCTCTGTTGAACTTGAATAAATGCTTCAACGGTATCAATAATAGCAACGTCTCCAAGTAAAGCATTTTGTCTAACTCCTTCAAAACGTTCCTCTGCAAGCCTCAAAGCATCATCAAAAACAGAAACAACTTCATAGCTTGTAAACCAATCCCAATAAGCATCACCAGCTCTTAACAGTAAGTTGTTTAAATGAATACGTTGTTCCTCTTTGGTAATTGATTCAAAGAGTTGTGCTTGTCTCAAATCAGCCCTTCTTTGGTCCATAAACAGTCCTTGTCCAACAGGAAGAGATATTCCGGCGTAAACCAGTCCAGCGTTAGGTGTTTTTCTTTCAGGATTCAAATTAACCCCAGTCGTTTGCTCATAGCCAGTATAAAGTTCAACTCCAAACCAAGTTGGAACTTTTAAACCGGCATCCAAAATACTGTAATATTGGTCATTATCAAAATATTTTTGACCAAGGTCAGTAAAGAGTTGTGGGTCGAAGCCACCACGAGAAGCACGGACAGCAGCTTCACCAACTTCAAGTCGAAGATTAGCTTGTGCTGCAATAGGGTGATATGTTTTGACCAAATTCATAAAGCGGTCAAAAGATAAAACCGTTTGCGTCCAACTAAATGAAGGGATAACCATTGAAACAAGAAAAAACAGGAAAACCGCGTACTTCATTAGACCTTCTATTTTTTATCAGATTTATCTTTATATTGTCTTCCACCGGCATAATAATCTGGCGGGAATCCGTTGAATTGTCGCCAAAGCTCATACCAAACTGGCACATCATTGAGTAACAAAATACTATTAGCACCTGCCCCAGGACGGAGTTCTTTTGGCCAAGGGTAATCGGCATAATCTGGTGCTACAATTATTCGATATAATCCATTGGTACTAATGTAGTTATCTATGGCAAAAACTAGACCTCCAAAAGTACCAAAACTAGTTCCAGGCCACCCTGAGAAAATAAATGCAGGCCATCCATCAAATTGTATTCTAACTTTCTGACCTAGTTTTATCAAAGGTAAATCAATCGGACGGATAAACATTTCAACTGCTAACTCGTATTCAGAAGGAACAATACTAACCAATTGCTCTCCACTTTTTATCGTTTCACCAATTCCAATTCTAATTGCTTTGGTTATGTAACCAGTCTGTGGAGCTGTAACGTAATATAAGCCAAGTCTAACTGAGTAGTTTGTATATTGATTTTGCAGTTTGGTAACTGTTGCGTTAGCATCATACAGATTTGAGAAAGTAGCAAATTTATCCGACTCCGCTTTTGCAATTGCATTATTGAATTGAACTTCAATAGAATTAAGTTCCATTTCTGCATTTAGTACATCATTTTTACTCTGTAAAAGCCTATTTTCAAACGCTACCTTCTCTGCGAATTGTCGTTGATAAACTTGTTTTCTATTTTCAGCATCCGTTAGTGATTTTAGCCCTTGCTTTTCCAATTCTTGCATACGAATGAACTGTTGATAAGCGATGTCAGCGTTAATCTTGGCAGCTTCAAGGTCGATACTATCACTAATAACTCGAAGTCGAACTTGTTCTAAGGTGTTTTTTGCTTGTTTCATCTTTAAGACCAACGTTTTCTGAAGTGCATCAATTTGTGTTTCTAGCGCATTTATTTTCTCTTGGTAAGAACTAGCAGAGAGAGTTTTGGCTTCTAATTGATCGCTTGTACGTTCTAATAACTGCGGGTCAAAATATTCATCTTTGATATCAGAAATAAATAAAATTGTATCACCCTTTTCAACAAAATCACCTTCGCGTACAAACCATTGCTCAATCCTACCGTCGATTATGGAGTGGATTGTTTGAGGGCGTTGCTCAGGAAGTAAGGTGTTAACATTTCCAATCCCTCGAATATTTTGCGTCCAAGGTAGGAACATAGCAATTAATAAACACGTGAAAAATATGATAATAAGTTTTAAAGCAACCCTTTGAGAGACTCTAGCCTCAGCTGTATTTAGAGACGGAGAGGTTTCTCTGTTCATTTTATTGTCTATTTTTCCGGGAGATAGATTTAACATAGTACAATCAATTTAAAATTCATCTTTAACTTCATTATAAGACCCTATCTGCCTTATTCTTCCATTGTTCATTATTACAATTCTATCTACATATTTAGCTAAGTAATGATTAGAAGATGCAGAAACGATAGTCCAGCCATGGCTTTTGTCCAAAAGGAAGTCTATAGTTCTATTTCTATCGTCTTCGTCTAAATGCTCGAAAGAGTACTCTAAAAGTACAATTTTAGGTTTGTCAACTATCGACCTAGCAATCAATAATTTTTGAATAACGCTTTGTGGCAATGTTACACCACCAGGCTCTATAACAGTTTCATAACCTTTAGGCAATCGTTTAATGTAATCCGATAGACCAAGGTTGTTAATTGTCCATTTTACATTTTCAAAAGTAGCACCTTCTCTTCCTAACGTAATGTTCTCAAGTAAGGTAGCGTTGAAAAGTTCTTCGCCAGCCAAACAAACACCGATAGAAGAGCGAAGTGTTTCAATATTTAAATTTCCTAGAGGGAAACCTTGATAAGAGATAACACCTTCTTCTAACTCATATAATCCAGCTAAAACATGCAAAAGAGTACTTTTTCCAGAGCCACTAGGCCCAGCTAACATGATTCTTTCACCACAATCAATGGATAAACGGATATTTTTTAGCACCTCGTTATTGCTACCTGGATAACTAAAGTTCAATTTTTCTAAATTTATCTCAATTCCATTGTCTGGGCATTCCTCTAATAAATTTACACCCTCTGATTTTTCCAGTTCCAGATCAGTTACTTGACCAATCTTTTCCATTGCGGTTAAAACGTCATATATTGTATCAAGGCTTACGATAAGTTTTTCAACAGAACTAATAACCAATAGAATTATAATTTCAGCAGCGACGAATTGTCCAATATTCATTACTTGATTCATTACTAACACTCCACCTATTGCTAAAAGTCCGGTAGCAACAATAACCTTAAACAAAACAAGCATGGAATACTGACCAATCAAAACCTTAAAATGGTTTTCCCTTGCATCTAAATAGTTATCAACGTGTTTATCGATTCTTGTAAAAGGTAAATCAGTAACTCCAGCAAGTTTAAATGTTGAGCTTGTACGAGCAATTTCTTCAAGCCAGTATGCTGTTTGGTATTTATACTTCGATTCTTTTAAACTTGTAGCTAAACCTCTTTTTCCAAAATATTTAAAAATGAAATATAGCATTAAGACTAAAAACACGCCAAAAATGATGAAAAACTCATGGTAGAGAGAAAGTAGTATTAGACCAAAAAGAACCTGAAGTGCAGCAGTAGATATACTAATTAAAATTTTAGCTAAACCTTTTTGAACTGTTAATACATCAAAAAAGCGGTTCATTAGTTCGGGAGTATATTTCTCAAATAATTGATCGAGCTTTATTCTTGGCATTCGATATGCAAACTCAAAAGCCGCTCGAGCAAATATTCGCTGCTGTAAATTCTCTGTTATTCGAAGTTGGAAAATTTGTAAAATTCCATTAATGGCTACACCAGCAACAACAAAAACAACAAGAACTATCCATGCTGAACTTACTTGTCCACCTTGAATTAAATTAACTATCGCTTGGATACCCAAGGGAAGTGAAAGGCTAACTAAACCAGTAAAAATGGAATAATAATATACATGGCGTATATCTTTAGCATCCGTAGCAACCATTTTCCAAAATCGCTCTGTTGGTGTGTACGTCTTTTTAATACTTTCAGCCATTTTAATTTTTTATTGCGTTGATAACTAAGTTTGTATAAAAATTAATTATTGCGTCTTCATCATTTAATGAATCCGTTAAGCTCGGAATATGCTCAGCAAAATAACGTTGGTGCAGTGCTCCTTCGACCACAGTTGAAATCAACATGTTTGGATATTTATAAGTAGGATTAATTTCTGAAATTATGAAAGAAATCTGTTCGATGAGTTGTTTGTAACTACCATATACACCTAATCGATCTTCTTCCTCTACAGATTTAGTAAAGTAAACCTTGGTGGATTCAGCAATAATAATTTGTTGTAGCTTGACTTCATTAATATGTGTAAAACTGCTGTCTTGTTTAACTTTTTCTGAAACTGTTGCAACAGCTCTTCTTAGTCGTTCTAATGGACAGTCGATATTTGTTGTAGCAAAAAACAGTCTCGATTCCATCCATCGCCAGTACCAAGCTGTAAGGTATAATAATAGTTTATGTTTATTTTCAAAATATCTGTAAATAGAAGCCTCTGTAGTTGATATATGTTGACCAAGTTTGCGAAAATTAAACTGATCTATTCCCAATTCTTGAATTAATTCAATACTTCCCGCTACTATTTTTTTACCTAAATCGCTTGATTCCGGGTTCTTCAGATAAATGTGTTTGTTTACCTTAATACTTACTTTCGATAAAAAATCCTGCATTATTAAGTTTTGCTGACAAATATAAAAGTATTACTATCGAAATTGTTTGTTCGTGTAGTACAAAAAATGTTAAAAGTCCCTCATCTCATTAGGTAGCTGTGAAGCGAATCTACAATTCCTAATACTTAGCAAACAAAGCACTCGCAATATGACCACCGAATCCGAAAGTATTACTCAATGCATAGTTCACTTTTTTTGATTCTCCTACTTTTAAAGGAAAATCAAAAGCATCTGCAAAATCTGGTTCAAGGTTTTCAACATTTATTGTCGGCGGTATTGCCTGCTTTTCAATTGCTTTTACGCAAAGAATCGCTTCAATAGCTCCAGCTGCTCCGAGTAGATGACCAGTCATTGATTTTGTTCCGCTAATTGAAAGAGATTTTCTTCTACCAAAAAGTTTTTCAACGGCTTTTAGTTCGCTTATATCTCCAAGTGGAGTAGAAGTAGCATGTAAATTTAGGTAATCAATATCATCAACAGAAACGCCAGCCTCTTCCAAGGCAAGTGACATTCCCAAAATTGCTCCACGACCTTCGGGATGAGTAGCGGTTAAGTGATAAGCGTCCGCAGCCATACCGCCACCAACAACCTCTGCGTAGATTTTAGCTCCACGTTTTTTTGCATGTTCATAATCTTCCAAAATTAACGCTCCGGCTCCTTCTCCCATTACAAAACCATCTCTTTCAATATCGAATGGACGAGAGGCCCTTTCTGGCGATTCGTTGCGAGTAGATAAAGCTTTAGCAGCACCAAAACCAGCAATGGTACTAGGTATTATCGCTGCTTCTGAACCTCCTGTAATTATAATATCTGCTTTATTCCATTTTATATAATTAAAAGCGTCAATGATGGCGGTAGTAGATGTTGCGCAAGCCGAAACAGTGCAATAGTTTACTCCACGCAAACCATATTTCATAGAAATAATTCCTGCTGCTATGTCAACTAATATGCGAGGAATAAAAAATGGTGAAAACCTAGGCGTTTGAGTATCACTTTCATAATATTCTTTTAACTGCTGTTCAAACGATTGAATTCCACCGTTTCCTGAACCCCAAATAACACCAGCTCTGTCAAGGTTTATTGTTGACAAATCTAACTGACTATCTTCCAATGCTTCTCTGGTAGCCACCAAAGCATATTGAGTGAATTTATCATACGTTTTTATTTCCTTTCTATCAAAATGATCGGATGGGTTGTAATTTTTTAACTCACAGGCAAATTGTGTTTTAAATGGTGTTGGATCAAAAGAACTAATTCTTTCTGCACCGCTTAGCCCCTTCATGCTATTTTCCCAAAACTCATTTGTATTCGATCCTATAGGAGTTAAAGCCCCCAATCCTGTTATTACAACTCTTTTCATTTCTAAAACTTTTAATGGGTTCAAAAATACATTTAAACCTGAAAAAGATTAGAAAATAAAGCTTAATAATGCTGATAGGTTATTGCCTTACCAGATGCACAAAACCGTGAATAGTTTTCGTTTCCGAATCTCCTATGGCATTATAATTAATGTAATAGAAATAAACTCCTTCTATTACTTGATTTCCAGAAGCATCTCGACCGTCCCACTCAAAATCGTAGTCATTAAACTTGATGATTTCATTACCCCAACGATTTACAATGAGGCAGTCAAAAGAATCAATGAGTTCTGGATTAACCATATTAATTAATTTGAAAACATCATTTGTCCCATCATTGTTTGGAGTAAATACATTCGGAGCTTCAACGCTTGGTGGTTCTAAAGTAACAATTATCGAATCAATCGCCAATCCAGGACATTGTTCTAACTCACCAGACAACACAACTATATAAACACCTGGTTCTGTATAAACCATTGTTTCGTCACCATTCTCGTTACTAAATTCCCCATTTCCAAAATCCCAGGTGTAATTACCGCCAGGGGTTGAGTTATTGGTAAATTCAACAGTTAATGGAACACTTCCAGAATTTGGATTGGCCGTAAAACTAACAACCGGATTAGGTAGCACTTCCAAGTTAAAGGAATCCTCATTATCACAATCGTTACCATCTGTACCAACAACAGTAATTTCAAATGTACCAACATCTGGTGTGAAAGAAGTTCCGTTTTCAACTCCATTGCTCCATTCGTAATTCACAGCACCTGATGCGTTAAGAAAAACTTCTTCTCCTTCACAAATTACTACATCAGGACCAGCATTTACATTTGGCAAAGGATTTATTACCAATTCAAGAACTATTGTACTGTCACAACCATTGATGGTTTCTCCTAGAAAAGAATAACTTCCTGTACTGGTGTACGTTTCTCCATTTACGTCCCAAGTGAATTCGGCACAGTGCTCTTCGTTAACTGTTTCAAAAAAAGTTGGATGAACTGTTAATGTAACTTCTGAAGAATCTTTACAACCATTTTCATCGATATACATATAACCCAATAAATGGTCTCCTTCTCCAGCATTAGAAGCAATAAAAGAGTTCCCGACTACGCCATCTCCTGTGTAGGTTCCGCCAGTTGGAGTGAAATAACTTAAATCATCAATTTCCTCGTTCAAACAAAGTTCATCAGTGCTAATACCTTCCACTACTGGTAATTCAAATACTTGTATATCTCCTGTTTCTGTTGGAATACTTGCACAATTATCAACCTCTACTAAAACGGTGTAAACACCTGCATTTTCAAATGACGCATTAGGAACAATTGGATTTTGTTCTTCTGATGAAAAACCATCTGGACCAGACCAAGTATAGGTAGCGCCGGGGATTGTATCAGAAAAAAGTTCAATTGTTTCACCAAAACAAACATCACCACCAGAAGACACGGCTTCAAGCGAGATAGAAGCAAAATCACTAAAAAATCCATAGCGGCAACCTGAACTTTCACCACCATTAATTATTGCTAGGTGGAACAACCCTTCGGTGTTATTTACTAGTGTTGGTTGATTTGCCGGAACCACATTTGTTCCATATTGAATTCGAGCATAAACCCACTCTCCATCAGTTCCCGGAACAGCATTAAAATCTCCACCGTTGATAACCCCAGCATTTCCATTCATGAGAAAATCATCTTGAAACCCATCTTGTGTAATTAATAAAAGCCCGAAGTTTTCTGTGGTAGCCCTTGTAAAACTAACTTGATTTGACCCAGTACATTCAATAGGAGGAAGAATTGCACCACCAACTTCACAACCAAATCCAGTAGTATGATAAACATAAGCGGGGACAGATGTTTCAATAAAGGTGCTAGGGTCATTTATTACAACCATGTGTGTTTGCCCTTCGTTAATTGTTGCAACTGGTGCTGCATCTCCATTAATAAATATTTGAGTTCCGTTTTCAACCGCGGTAACAAATGCTCTATCAGGCCCTCCTAAAAAACCTCGAATTACGATATATTCAGTTCCCAAAAGAGGAATGGGAACGAGTTGGTCGCCTTGTAAATCTCTACAACCTCCGTAACTTGCACTTCTATTTGAATCATCTGAATAAGTAACAGCAATAGGTTTATCAGACGATATTTTTGTCCCTGTAACATTTAAAGGTCCGCTTGGACTTATTGCTACACCAGAGTATGTCTGCCCTTCGTTTAAAACAATGGTAAAAGGAGTTCCAGCTGCTCCACCTACAATGGCATTTGAAGGCGTTATTGTAATGGCTGTATTATCTTCTATTGCAATTATATCGAACGTGCTTGTGGCAACAGGATTGTAATCTCCAGATTCCCAGAAAGTTTGTCCTGCTACGAAAAATTCAGTCCCTAAGGCATTTCTACCTTTGAGGGTAAAAATGTCGGGGTTATTTGTAACATTAACTTCATAGTAAACATCTATTTCTACAGTTGACTCCACTTTTAAACCGTAATTTAAAATTTGATTAGCTGGTTTATTTTCTACTATATTCTTCCAAGGAGTTAAATCTACAGTAATGGTTTGGTTAGCAGCAATATTCAAATTTTGGACAGGGAAATTGGGGTTAGCAGGTTGAGAAATAACAATGTCTCCAGCTTGATTTTGAGAAGAAATACGAATAAAAATTGGCTCATCTCCATGTCCACTCGTTACTTCCGGTGCAACAAACCAAAATAAAGTATCTGTCTGAGAACTAGCAAAAAAATGAAGTAATAAAAAAATACTTGTAAATAGAAATGTCTTAACGTTTCTTACTGTAGTATGCATGTTGTATTCAATTAGTAATCAAAAAAGAAAGCTAATATAATTAATTTTTTGAAGTTTTCGTGAAATTGAGTAAAACTATAATTTCATCTTAAAATAAAATATCATGATAAGAATCATTAATGCCAAATCCTAAATTTTAAAATGTATCTAATTACTATTGTTATTTTTGTACGAACTAATTTTTTCGAATGACAGAAAATAGAAAATCAAATAAAGGCTTTAAACAAAAATTAAAAACGCCACAACCAAGGTTTAGTTTATTATGGCTTTACGTAGTGATAATGCTCGTCTTTTTTGGTGTTTCTATCTTTAACACAACGCCAACAACAGATATAGATTGGAACGACTTCAAGTCTAATATGTTGCAAAAAGGACATGTGGAACGACTTGTTGTTGTGAATAATGAAAAAGTTGAAGTATATATTTTAAGAGATAGTTTAAACGCTAAACGACACGAAGAAATAAGTCGGCAGGTAAATGGTCCTCAATATTCTTTTTCTATTGGTTCAGTGGATTTCTTTCAAAATCAATTAGCCGAAGCACAAAAAGATATCCCTCTTGAAAAACAAATTAGTCCACGTTTTGAAACAAGAGAAAATTGGGTTTCCAATATTTTGTCGTGGATATTACCGATAATTATTATTCTCGCCGTTTGGCTATTTATCTTCCGAAGGATGTCAGGTAGAATGGGACCTGGTGGTGCAGGAGGTGGAAACCCATTTATGAATACTGGAAAAAGTAATGCGAAATTGGTGGAAGGAAAAGATAAAATTGATATCAATTTTGACGATGTTGCAGGACTTGACGAAGCGAAAGAAGAGGTGATGGAGGTGGTTGACTTTTTAAAGCATCCAGATAAATATAAAAAACTCGGAGCAAAAATACCAAAAGGGGTTTTATTGACTGGTCCTCCCGGAACTGGTAAGACATTAATGGCTAAGGCTATGGCAGGTGAATCGGGTGTTCCGTTTTTCTCTATTTCTGGTTCTGACTTTGTTGAAATGTTTGTAGGAGTTGGAGCTGCAAGAGTTAGAGATTTATTTAAAAAAGGTAGAGAAAAAGCTCCTTGTATAATTTTCATCGACGAAATTGAAGCAATTGGTAGGTCTAGAGGAAATTCCAAAACACAAACTAATGATGAACGGGAAAATACCTTAAATCAGCTGTTAGTAGAAATGGACGGTTTTAGTAGTGAAAAAACTGTAATTATTCTTGCAGCAACCAACAGACCGGATTTATTGGATAATGCGCTATTAAGACCTGGTCGTTTTGATCGTCAAATATTTATCGGAAAACCAGATGTTCACGGTCGAAGAGATATCTTTAAAGTGCATTTAAAAAAGTTAACATTAGGACCTGATGTTGACGCGGAAGAGTTGGCTAGACAAACACCCGGTTTTGCAGGTGCAGAAATTGCAAATGTATGTAATGAAGCAGCGATTCATGCAGCTAGAAAAAAGAAAGACGCAATTGACTCAGAAGATTTTAATGCCGCGATAGACCGAGTGATTGGTGGTTTGGAAAAGAAAAATAAACTCATTTCTCCCAAAGAAAAAGAGATTATTGCTTACCACGAAACAGGACATGCCATTTGTGGTTGGTATTTAAAAAATGCACATCCTTTGGTAAAAGTTTCCATCATTCCTCGTGGTCAAATGGCATTAGGCTTTGCGCAATACATTCCAAAAGAACAAAATCTTTACACGCAAGAAGAATTGATAGATACCATCTGCATGACCCTTGGCGGTAGGGTAGTGGAGGAGCTGATTTTTGGCGATATTTCTACTGGAGCACAAAATGATTTAGAACGCACCACGCAAATGGCTTATTCCATGATTGCATTGTATGGAATGAATAAAAAAGTTGGTCCATTCTCTTTTAAGGAATTGCAAAATGAATATAATTTTGGAAAACCTTACTCAGATGAAACAGCGCACCTTATTGACGATGAAGCACGAAAATTTATTTTAGAATGTTATGCTAGAACAAGGGAGCTTTTGGAAAAATACAAACCGCAAATTGAGTTAATAGCCAAAGAGTTAATGGAGAAGGAGGTGCTTTATAGAGATGATTTCGTTCGAATATTGGGAGAAAGGCCTTTTGAAGAAAACGAATAAATTTATTGAAGTATGCAGAATCGATTAACAATCAGTGCTTTTTTTTGTGTTTTGTTGTTTTTTCAACCGATTAAAGCACAGGAAACATCAGCGTCATTTCAAACGAAACATGTCATTGTTTTGGTAATTGATGGCGTTCGATTTACGGAAAGTTTCGGTGATGATTCCTGTCGTTACATTCCAAATTTGTGCGAATTAAAATCGGATGGTGTACTTTATGACCAGTTTCGTGCGAATGGACCACGTACAACAACGAATGTTGGACATACAGCGTTAGTAACAGGTGTTTACCAACGAATTAGTAATAGTGGTAAAGCATTTCCAAGAAACCCTTCCATGTTTCAGTATTTCATGAAGCAAAAAGATATTGATAAAAATAAATTATGGGCAATTTCTAGTAAAGGCAAACTTTCCATCATGGGTAATACTAGAAATCGAAAGTGGAGAAACCGTTTTTTGCCTTCCGTTTATTGCGGTAAAAATGGTAACAATAATGATTACGTTAACGATAGAGAAACATGGAAACAAGTCATGCACGTAATGAATACGTATAAGCCTTATTTATCAATTATTAACCTCCTAGCTCCTGATGTTAACGGACATGGCAATAATTGGGAAGGTTATCTTCAAGCAATCAGAAATAGCGACGCCTACGCTAGAGAGTTGTGGGAATGGATTCAAAATGATCCAGAGATGAAAGATCAAACAACTTTAATTATCACTAATGACCATGGAAGAAACGAGGATGGACACAAAGACGGTTTTATTTCACATGGCGATAGAAGTATCGGGAACCGACACATTTTTATGTTAGCCTTGGGACCTGATACAAAAAAGAACGTGGTGCATAACAAAAAGCGAGAATTAATAGATATTCCTGTAACTATTGCCCATATTTTAGGTTTCGACATGCCAACAGCTAAAGGAGAAGTTATGTGGGAAATGTTTTTAAACTAATAATTTGTGTAATGATTTTCTGTGATTTGGAATAATAGGCATATTGATGTAGCGTGAAATTAGGATGCGGGTTAAATCTATTTTTCTAAAATGAAAAAGGCTACCTCAATTAAGTAACCTTTTAACCCTTTTTAATCTAAAAATTGGTTTAACGTGTTGGAAAGTCATTCGATTTTTCCTTACGATGCATTGATCTTTTCCCTTTTTTATGGTGATGCTTTTTCATCTTCTCCTTACGCTTTGCATGTTCTTCCTTTTCGAATATCATCCAAGCCTCTAAAAGTTCAGCATCATTAAGTGCAGCCTTTACATTTTGATCTTTTTTAGCTTTATTTTCTTTCCAAAGCTCTTTTCTGCGCTCTCTTTCTGCTTCACGTTGCGCTTTCATTTCTTCGTGATGCGCCAGTAATGATTTTTTCAAGGCTTCTTTCTGAGCTTCTGTCATTTCATTACTCTCCGCAAATCGTTCAACTTTTGCTTCAACTCTTTTCTCTGGATTCCAATCTTTCTTAGCGTGGTCTCCTCTTTGTGCTATTGTTCCAAACGTTATCAACGTTAGCGCTAGCATACTTAAAATTCCTTTTGCTTTCATATCTATAAATTTTATTGATTACACCTCAAATATAAAGCCACTTTTTACCAGTATCAATTAAAATCTACCAAATGCGATTTTTTATCGACAGTTAAGAATAAGCCTACAACATCTACTCTTTCAATTTGGCTTTTTCCCAATACGTATCCATTTCTTCTAAATTCATATCGGATAATGTTTTATTTGAAGCTGCAACCAATTTTTCCATTTCTTGAAAACGAGAAATAAACTTTTTATTTGTGCGTTCTAACGCCTCCTCGGGATTAACCCCAATGAAACGAGCGTAATTGATAAGCGCGAAAAGTACATCGCCAAACTCATCAGTGACCCTATCGGAGTTGGCATTTACTTCGACTTCTAATTCTTGGATTTCTTCCTCCACTTTTTCCCAAACTTGTGATTTCTTCTCCCAATCAAATCCAACACCTTTTACTTTCTCTTGAATTCTCGCAGCTTTCACTAAAGCAGGAAGTGATTTAGGAACACCTTCTAGCACAGATGACTTACCTTCTTTTAATTTTAACTTTTCCCAGTTAGCTTTCACTTCTTCTTCATCGACAACTTCAACATCACCATAAATATGAGGATGACGATGAATGAGCTTGTCGCAAATACCATTTAGGACATCGGTAATGTTAAATACGCCTTTTTCACTACCAATTTTACTATAAAAAACCATGTGTAGCATCAAGTCGCCAATTTCACCTTTAATGGCATTCAAGTCATTATCTAGAATTGCATCTCCAAGTTCATACGTTTCTTCGATAGTCAAATGGCGCAATGATTCCATCGTTTGTTTTTTATCCCAAGGACATTTCTCTCTCAATTCATCCATGATGGTTAACAAACGCTCAAAAGCAACAAGACGGTCATCCATATCAATTTTTTCTGCTAAACTAAGGTTTTTGATGGTTTTCAAGAAAGTCAATTAAGAACTTTTTCAAACAAACGTCAAGAAATAGTATCTTTAGCTGACCAATTGGTTTTCGTTTACCGAAACCACAATTTTAACAGAACAATGATTCGAATTTTACACACTTCTGATTGGCATATAGGAAAACAACTTAAAAAAGTTGATTTTTATGAAGACATGGAACTATTCTTTGAATGGCTTCTTACTACTATAGAAAACGAAGAAATTGACGTGCTTTTAATGTCTGGAGATTTATTTGATTTAGCCAATCCATCGCAAACCGCCATGCAGCAATACTACGGTTTCCTGAGAAGAATGATAGATTTGCCGAGGAAATGCAAATGTATTCTCACCGGAGGAAATCATGATTCGGCTTTACTTTTAAACGCACCAAAACAGTTGTTGCAATTACTCGATATTTCGATTGTTGGTGGAATGCCAGAGCAGCTAAGTGATGTATTTATTCCAATGAACATTAATGGTCAAGATTTGGTGGTTGCAGCTGTTCCTTACTTGAGGGATAGAGATATTCGAAAATCTGTGGCAGGGGAGAGCTATGATGAAAAAACTAGTCAATTACGCGCAGGATTGAAAGCTTATTTTGATGAAGTAAACACGCATTATAAGGAACATTTTAAAGATATTCCATTCATTATAATGGCGCATTTATTTGCGAGTGGCGCATCTGTAACAGATAGTGAACGAGACATTCAAATCGGTAATCAAGCTGGAATAGACTCTACAGTTTTTGGGAACGAAGCTACTTATGTTGCATTAGGGCATATTCATCGACCGCAACGCATTGGAAGTGATTTTATACGCTATTCTGGCTCTCCATTGCCGTTTAGTTTTAGTGAACGAAAAGACGAAAAGTCTGTGGTTATCTTAACACTTGAAAATAATGAGTTAAAAACCACCATAAAACCTATTCCGTCTTTTCGAAAATTAGTGCATGTGAAAGGTAGTTTGCAAGAGGTTAAAAAGGTATTAGAAAATTACGCTACCAATTCTCCACAAAAAGATTTATTGGAAGTCCAAATAATGGAACCAACATACAGTGTTACAGTGATTCAAGAAGTAGCTAATTTGCGGTCTCAATACGAAAACAGTCCTTTTGAAATTGTGAGTGAAAAAGTATTATTTGAAAATCAAGTAAAAGAAACAGGGACGTTATTGCAAAAAGGTGATCAGATTGGAAATTATTCACCTTTAGAACTTTTTCAAAAACGATTAGACCAAGATGAAGTGCTGAAAAACGATGAGCGATTGATTCACGCTTTTCAACAGTTAATAGAAGAAATACACCAAGAGCAGCAAGACAAAAATTGAACATTAATCCAATCATTTAAAGAAGTTGAACTACCATGAAGTTACTTTCCATACGCATAAAAAATATTAATTCCCTCAAAGGAGAACATCATATTGACTTTACGGCTTCTCCATTGGCTGAAGCTGGATTGTTTGCCATAACTGGTCCAACAGGTGCAGGAAAATCTACCTTGTTGGATGCCATTACATTGGCTTTGTTTAATCAAATTCCTCGGGTTGCAGAATCACAAATTACCAAGAAAGTAATTCAAGAGCAAGGATTACTGCTTACGCATCACACGACTGATGGATATGCCGAAATTGACTACGAAGTAAAAGGAAAACGCTATCGTTCGAGTTGGTCGATTGCGTATAACCGAAATAATAACCTCAATGAGCGAAAGCATGAATTGGCAGAAATCCATGAGAATGGTGAAGTAGCAAATTTGATTGAAGATAAAATCAGTCATGTTGCTGCAGCAAACGAGTCAATTATTGGGTTAAATTATCAGCAATTTATTCAGTCGATGGTGCTGGCACAAGGACAGTTTGCTAAATTATTGCAAGCCAACAAAGCAGATAGAAGTAAGTTATTAGAAGAAATCACTGGAGCCAAAATTTACCGTAGAATTGGTCAAAAGGCGTTTCAAAAGTATGCGTTTTTTAAAGGTGAATTGCATAATCTTTCCTTGCAAAAAAAGGAAATCAAATGTTTTACACAAGAACAACGAAAAGAAAAAGAGCAAGAAATCACCTTGTTGACACCACAAATTGTATCGCTTAAAAAGGAGCTGGAAGAACTGCAAAAAGCCATTAACTTAAAAGAACAAATTCAACGAGCGACGCAAAAAATGGCAGCCATTCATGCTGATGAACAACTTCATGTAAGGGCATTAAAAGCACTTCAAATCGAACTTCAACGGCTTCAAGTACATGAGCGATTTGCTCCTTTTCAACAAGGTTATTTCAATTGGAAAAATTTAGAAAAAACGTTGGCTAATCTTAAGAAAGAACAAGCACTCAATAAAGAGAAATTAGAACAACTTCAAGAAAAGCGAGCGAAAGCTTTACAAGAAGTAGGAGCGTTTTTACAAAAAGCAATTTCAATAGAGACTGTAGAACGAGAATTAGCCATTTTTCAAGATGAGGTGCGTGATTTAGTTCAAAAAGAAAATGCCCAACTTGAAACATCGAAGCAACACAACACGCGAATCGATGAGGAAGTGGGTAAGCTTAATGAACTAGAATTGTTTCCTTTTGAGCGTTCACAAAATTCGCTTCATGATTTGACAAGTTTACTAAAGCAGACCAATGAAGAAATTGCGAGTGCAGGGATTAATTCATTAGCTGAATTAAAAAGTAAAAGAGATGAATCGGAGCGTAAAAAACTAAAATTCAGTAATTTGATTTCTGAAAAAAGATTGCAAGAAAGAATTGAGAATTCATTGAAATCTATTCATGCTTCCATTTCAGAAGTTAATCAACAGCAACAAGTCATTACAAGAGACTTAAAAGCAATAGAAGAAGAAATAATCACGATTCAACCTCAATTAAAAGAGGCTACTTCCAAACTTGAAAAGCATCGTCAGTCAATGAGCTTAAATGACTACAGAGCTAAGTTAGTGGATGGTGAACCTTGCCCGCTTTGTGGTTCAGAAGAACATCCTTTAGCGTCGGAATTTCAAGAAAGTTTAATTCATGAACTCGAAAAGAATCATCAACTTTTAAAGGAAAAACTAGATGGACTAACAACGAAAAAGATTAAGTTGGAAAGCGATGCTAAGAATGTAAAATCCAATTTAGCTAACTATCAAGCTCAGCTGCAAAAAGACCAAAATGAACTGGGAGAATTGACTGAGAAAATTTCAAATTTATTAGCAGATTTAGCATTAGAAAAGCAGTTGACTCTAAATGAAATACTTGCAAAAAGTAATCAGGAGGATGCTTTATACCAAAAGTTACATATGCTAGCAGATTATTTCTCAGCAAAAGCATTGCTTCAAGACCTTGTCAAACTCCAAGAAACGTATTCTGAAGCACGTCATTCCTACATGGAAATTAGCGAAAAACGAAAGTCGAAATATGAAGGTAAAGATGTTGTTAAAGATGTGGCGAACAGAAAAGAAAACTTGCAAAAGTTGAATAGTAGTTTAGTTGCGCTTAAAGAACAAATTGAAAAGAAACAGGATGAAATAACTCAAGTTTCAGTTGAAATAGCACAGTATGAAAAAGCGACATTACCGAAATTAAAAGAAGCTGGAGTTGCTACTATCCAAGATTTGGAAACTAAATTTTTAGATGAAGAAAGTGCTAATGAGATAAGGAAAAAAGAACAAGCTGTTCAGCAAAGCTACAGCCAGTGGAAAGGTAAAAAGGAAACGCAAGAACATCAATTAACAGAATTAAAAAGTCAAGATAAAACACCAGTTGAACTTACTGAATTGTTAAAAAAGAAAGAAACGCATTCTGCAGATTTAGAAAAGAAAGAATCGGATTTACGAAAAAATCATGTGCTGTTAGAAGAAGACGATAAACTTCGATTGAGGCATAGCGCATTAGAAAAAGAGGAAGCACAAATTAACAAAGAACTAGAAGTGTGGAGTGTTATGAATCAGTTGATTGGTGATTCAACAGGGAACAAATTCTCTAATTTTGTGCAAGACTTAACACTTGATCAACTGATTGATTTCGCCAATATTCGATTAGATGGTTTATCAGAACGCTATCAACTTTCGAAGCCAACTCAGGAAAATCAAAAATCTTTGTTGGTTGTCGATAGGCATTTGGGTAACACTGAACGCGCGGTCACTTCTTTATCAGGTGGAGAAACGTTCAAACTTAGTTTAGCTTTAGCACTAGGCCTTTCAGATTTGGCTGCTCAAAATATTCAAATTGAGTCGTTGTTTATCGATGAAGGTTTTGGCACACTAGACCCAGAATCGTTAGATGCTGCCATCTCTGTTTTAGAAGAAATGCAACATCAAAACAATAAGTCTATCGGAATCATTTCTCACGTTGCCGAGCTTAAAGAACGCATTGGGACAAAAATAAAACTCGTGCCAACAGGAGGAGGTTACAGTAAAATTGAAGTAGAGTAGAGTAGATGAAATCAAAGGCAAAATAAAATATTGAATAGAAATTAAAACATTCAACTATTTAATCCATCGAGCGCATTGCATTATTACTAATCTCGATGATTTGCTCATATTCTTCAGGCGTTAAATCTGAATGGAAATAGTTGATTGGATTAACTTTTTGACCATTTTTTTCAACTTCATAATGAAGGTGAGGTCCTGTTGATTTGCCGGTATTCCCCATAAATCCAATTAAATCTCCTCGCTGAACTTTTTGACCTTTCTTCACATTGAATCCAGATAAATGAGCATAACGAGTTTTTAAACCAAACCCATGATCAATCAGTATTTCTTTTCCATAGCCCCAAGCATTGGTTTTAATATACTCTACAACTCCAGCACCTGTTGCATAAATTTCAGTTCCAACATCAGCAGAAAAGTCAACTCCCCAGTGCATTGTTCGAGTTCCATAAACAGGATCGACACGCATGCCGAAACCTGATGCAAGTCTTTTTAAATCACTGTTTCTAACAGGTTGAATAGCAGGTAAGCTAGCCAGTCTCTCTTCACGCTCTTTTGTTAATGCAATTAAGTCTTTAAACGATAAACTCTGAGCGTGTAGTTTAGCTTCAATTCGGTCTAACTTTTCAGCGGTTGAAATCAGTAATTCAGCATTGCTTTTAGATCGTAGATAAGCATATTTATCCGTTCCTCCAATTCCCATCAATCGTAATTCTTTAGGAAATTCTTTCGCTCCCAATGCAACGCGATAAAGCTCTTCGTCACGTTGTTTGATGATTTCAGTAACTTCTTCTATGGTAGATAGTCGTTTTCGCCATTCAGTTAATTCATTTTCAATTTCAACTAATTCTGATTGAAGCCTTTTTTCTTTTGGAGAGTCCAAGCGATTGGCAATAATGAATCCAAAAATAACACTCAATATCAATGTTGGGGCAATAAAAAACAAGGTGCGAAGAAAACGTTCAAATAATGTTCTCTGAACTTTTTCGTAAGATAGGGTTTCAGGATTATAGCGAAATTTGGATTTACTCATTATTTATAGTACAAAGCTGTGCAAAATTAGGTAATTAATCTAATTTTGCAACCTTGTTTAACAATGCTTAACGTTCAACATAAGTAAAATAGAATTACATGAGACTTCAAGAAATACGCAATCAGTTTTTTCAATTCTTTGAAAGTAAAGGACATAAAATTGTTTTATCTGCTCCAATGGTGGTTAAAAACGACCCAACATTGATGTTTACTAATGCTGGAATGAATCAATTTAAAGATTTCTTTTTAGGTCATGAAAAAGCGAAAGATACTAAAGTAGCAAATACCCAAAAATGTTTGCGTGTCTCTGGAAAACATAATGATTTAGAAGAGGTTGGTGTAGATACATACCACCATACGATGTTCGAAATGCTCGGAAATTGGTCTTTTGGTGATTATTTTAAAAAAGAAGCTATTGATTGGGCTTGGGAACTTTTGACGGAAGTTTATAAAATCGAAAAAGATAGATTGTACGTTACTGTTTTCGAAGGAGACAATGAAGATGGCGTTCCCGCTGACCAAGAAGCAATGGATATTTGGAAAAAGCACATCTCTGAGGATAGAATTTTATTGGCTAATAAAAAAGATAATTTTTGGGAGATGGGTGAGGTTGGTCCATGTGGTCCATGTTCAGAAATTCATGTGGACATCCGTTCTAACGAAGAGAGAGCATTAGTAGATGGTAAATCCCTTGTAAATGCTGACCATCCTCATGTTATTGAGATTTGGAATTTAGTTTTCATGCAATTCAATCGCAAAGCTGATGGAAGTTTAGAAAAACTTCCTGCAACACATGTTGACACAGGAATGGGGCTTGAGCGTTTAGCGATGGTCTTACAAAAGAAACAGTCTAACTACGACACCGACTTATTTCAATCGTTGATACAACATGTTGCACGAAAAGCGGATGTGGAATATGGTAAAAAAGAAAATATTGATATTGCATTGCGTGTTATTACCGACCATATTCGTGCCATTGCGTTTGCTATTGCAGATGGTCAACTTCCGTCTAATACTGGAGCAGGATATGTTATCCGTCGTATTTTGAGAAGAGCTATTCGCTATGGTTATCAAACGCTTCAATTCCGTGAGCCTTTTATGGCAGAATTAAGCACAGTTTTAGTGAATGAAATGGGAACTGCATTTCCTGAATTGAAAGAGCAAGCTTCTTTGATAGAAAATGTAATTAGAGAAGAAGAGTTGAGTTTCTTTAGAACGTTAGAGCAAGGGTTAAAACGAATCTTGAGTATTATCGAAGAAACGAAAGCACAGAAATCTTCTAAAATTGAAGGTACAGCAGCTTTTGAACTTTATGATACTTATGGTTTCCCAATTGACTTAACTGCGCTAATCGCTAGAGAGGAAGGAATGTTTGTGGATGAAAAAGGTTTTCAACAAGCGTTACAAGAACAAAAAGAACGCTCTCGTGCTGCAACTGGAATAACTACAGATGATTGGGTTGTTTTACAGGAAGATGATGTGGAAGAATTTATCGGCTATGATGCAACTTCTGCGGACGTGATGCTGGTAAAATACAGAAGTGTAACCCAAAAAAATAAGTCATTTTATCAACTTGTTTTTAATTTCACTCCTTTTTATCCTGAGGGCGGTGGACAAGTTGGCGATAAAGGTTACATCCAATTTGGCGATGAAAAAACTTTCATTTTCGATACAAAGAAAGAAAATAACTTGATAGTGCATTTAGCAGAAAAGTTGCCTTCTAACTTGAATGGAAGATTTAAGGCTGTTGTAGATGCAGAGAAACGCCAACTGACAACTGCCAACCACAGTGCAACACATTTACTACATCATGCTCTGAGAGAGGTTCTTGGAACCCATGTATCTCAAAAAGGTTCCTTGGTTCATCCTGATTATTTGCGTTTTGACTTTAGTCATTTTTCAAAAGTGACAGATGAGGAGCTACAAGCTATTGAGGAGAAAGTATCTGCTGCAATTCGAGCAAATATTGGGCTGAATGAACAACGAAATGTACCAATGGCAAAAGCCACAGAGATGGGAGCAATGGCATTGTTTGGAGAAAAATATGGTGAAGTTGTTCGCGTTATCAAATTTGGTGATTCAGTGGAGTTATGTGGAGGAACACACGTTAAAAACACCGCTGGAATTGGCTTGTTTAAAATCGTTTCTGAAAGTGCTGTTGCTGCGGGTGTAAGAAGGATTGAAGCGATAACGAATATTACCGCAGAACGATTTGTTCAAGATAGATTGACTACTTTGGGTGAAGTACAATCGCTTCTTAAAAATCCAAAGAATGTTACCAAGGCAATTGAGGATTTGATGCAACGAAATGTGCAATTGCAAAAGCAAATTGAAAGCATCAATAAAGAAAAGGCGCAAGCGCAGAAAAAAGAGCTACGAGAAGCAATTCAGCATCGCGATGGTGTAAATTACCTTTCCGCAAATATCAACCTTGATGGTGGCGGAGTAAAGGATATTTTATTCCAGTTGAAAGGAGAATTTCAAAACTTAATTGCTGTTATTGGTGCTGAAAATGAAGGGAAATGTACGCTCAGTATTATTATTTCTGAGGAACTTGTTGCAGCTAAACAATGGCATGCAGGTAATTTAGTGAGAGAGGCTGCCAAACATATTCAAGGTGGAGGAGGGGGACAACCTTTCTTTGCAACAGCAGGAGGAAAGAACCCAAAAGGAATTCCAGAAGCTTTAGCAGCGGTTGAGTCTAAGATTTTTTCTTAAATTTATTGAATAACAAGAAGTAGCAGAAGCATTTTCGCTGAAAAATAAATTATTGAAATGCTAGATTCAAGTATTAGTAAAAAAATATTGATTATCTCCTATTACTGGCCACCGAGTGGTGGAAGTGGGGTGCAGCGGTGGGTTTATTTTGCAAAGTACTTGAAACGGATGGGCTACATTCCAATTGTAATAACGGTTGACCCCTCAAAAGCTACTTACCCTTCAGAGGACAAAAGTTTGTTGACAGAAGTTGAAGGAATTCAAACTATTCGAACAGATTCATTTGAACCTTTGCAATTATATTCCAAAATGGTTTCTGGTTCGAAAAAAAAAGCTGTTCCATTCGGGTCGGTAGATACTGAAAACAAATCTTTTATTAAGAAAATTCCTGCTTTTATCAGAGGTAATTTTGTTTTGCCTGATGCGAGAAAATATTGGAAAAAATTTGCGCTGCCGGAAGCTAAGAAAATCATAGAAAGTGAGAACATAGCTGTTGTAATTACAACAGGTCCACCTCACTCTACGCATTTAATAGGAAAAGCGATTAAAGAAAAGTATGATTTACCTTGGATAGCTGATTTTCGTGACCCTTGGACAGAAATCTTCTACAACAAGGACTTGTTTCGAACGAGCTTTGCGAATAATTTGGATAAAAAAATGGAAACCTCCGTTTTAAATAAAGCAGATGCTGTGCTTGCTATTTCTGAACATACAGCAAAATTACTTTATCCGAAAATGGAAGACCCGAGCAAAGTACATTGTATTTTAAACGGATTTGATGCTGAATTATTAGAGAAAATTGAGTCACAACCCTTGCAAGGAATAACTTTTGCGTATGTTGGTTATTTAGGTAAACATCATGTTCATGAACCTTTTACCAAAGGGTTGGAAGCATTCTGTAAGGCTAATCCTGATAAAAAATTCAATTTACACCTTGCAGGAAATATCGAACAACCAATTTTAGAAAAATGGGAGCGTATAGAGCAGCTCAACATCATCCACGAGGGGGTTGTTACACATCAACGGGCTTTAGAAATATGTTGTAGTGCAACGGTGTTATTTATTAGTATTCCAAAGTCGAGTTACGCACTTGGGAATATACCAGGCAAATTATTAGAATATTTAGCCACTGGAAATCCTATAATTTTGGTTACAGAGAAGGGAAGTGATGCGGAAAAAATTATAGCTGAATATGAAAATACATTGACGCTTTCATCAGAAGACAATACTTGTTTTATTGAATTCGTCAACAAAGTTGAAAATGGAATTATTAAACCAAGAAAGTCACTAGCAACCGTTATGAAATACAGTCGAGAAGAAATTACAAAACAACTTGAAAAGGTTATACAAGGGATTTAGCTTAGATGGATTTTCATTCTACTTCAATGGATAATTGTTAAACAAAATGAAATCAAAAAAAGGAGCCTTTCGGCTCCTCTAATTAGTACATTGTTTCAAGCTGTTCTGCTATCTTTTTATCTTTTAGATACTCATCGTAAGGCATCATTTTATCAACGATTCCGCCAGGTGTAATTTCTATTATACGAGTAGCAACGGTCTGAACCAATTCTTGGTCATGCGAAGTGAACAATATCGTTCCTTTAAAATCTGACATACCATTATTTAATGCTGTAATAGATTCCAAATCAAGGTGATTGGTTGGTTCGTCCATCATTAATAAATTAGCTTTTGCTAACATCATTTTGGACAACATACATCGCACTTTTTCACCTCCAGAAAGCACCTTTGAACTTTTCATCGCTTCCTCGCCAGAAAATAGCATTTTACCTAAGAAACCTCTTAGATATACTGCTTCTCGCTCCTCGTCAGTTTGCGCGTAGTCTCTTAGCCAATCAACCAGCGGAGTGTCTTGCTGAAAATAAGAAGAGTTATCATTTGGTAAATAAGCAGTTGTTATCGTTGTTCCAAACTGAAAAGTTCCAGTTTCGGCTTCTTTAATTCCATTTAAAATTTCAAAGAATGCTGTAATTGCTTTGGAGTTTTTAGAGATAATTGCAATTTTATCTCCACGATTCACATTGATATTGATGTCTTTAAAGAGCAATTCACCATCTTGGCTATAACTCAAGTTTTCAATGTGCAATATTTGGTCACCGGCCTCTCTTTCTTGTTCGAAAATGATAGCTGGATATTTTCTAGACGACGGTTGAATTTCATCTAAATCCAATTTATCTAATAGTTTTCTTCTACTTGTTGCTTGCTTCGATTTGGAAGCATTGGCAGAAAATCGAGCAATAAATTCTTGAAGTTCTTTCTTTTTCTCTTCTGCTTTTTTGTTTTTATCCGCACGTTGTCTCGATGCTAATTGAGAGGTTTTATACCAAAACGTATAGTTACCAGTGAATAAATTAATTTTTCCAAAATCAATATCACAGATATGTGTACATACGGTGTCCAAAAAGTGACGGTCATGCGATACAACAATCACAGTATTTTTAAAGTCAAGTAAGAAGTCTTCTAACCAATTGATGGTTTTTAAATCCAAGTCGTTGGTAGGCTCATCCAAAATCAATAAATCTGGGTTACCAAACAACGCTTGAGCAAGTAACACCCTTACCTTCATGTCGTTTGGAATGTCTTCCATTTTCTGGTAATGATAATCTTCGGAAATCCCAAGGTTAGACAATAGGGAAGCAGCATCTGTTTCAGCGTTCCAACCTTCCATATCTGCAAATTCTGCTTCGAGCTCTGAAGCCTTCATTCCATCTTCTTCAGAAAAATCTTCTTTAGCGTACAAAGCATCTTTTTCTGTCATAATTTCGAAAAGCCTTTTATGCCCTCGAATTACCGTTGGAAGCACTTCAAATTCGTTGAACTCATAGTGGTCCTGCTTTAGTACCGCCATTCGTTTGCCTGGCTCCAAAGAAATACCTCCTGTTGTAGGGTCTTGCTCGCCAGTTATAATTTTTAAAAAAGTCGATTTTCCTGCTCCGTTGGCACCAATAACGCCGTAGCAGTTACCGTGCAAGAATTTCAAATTCACCTCGTCAAATAAGGTTCTTTTACCAAATTGAAGTGTTAAATTATTTACTGTTAACATTATGCATTTTTAATTTGCTGCAAAGATACAGTAAACTTGTCGGAATATGAAGTTTCCTGTGAGAAGTTCTATGGGGCGGCCTCAGTATAATTTCAATTCACCCCTTTGTCTAATGGTCGAAAGGTATTATTTGTAATGATTATTTCAACTCTAGTTTGAAAAACTTCGCTGGACAGTTGTCTTTCCAAATCGTTGAGTAATGCAATTTCTTGAATAGTTAATTTTTGATTTTCATATGATTTATTTTCTATTACTTTGACAAGAATCCAGTCAGCTTTATCTTTTTCAAGTTGAATGGTCTGTGGTTTTTCTCCAACAAAACCGTTGGAACGCCAGAATTTGGTGAAGTTTATGGCTTGATTTTTAGAAACTCCTTCGGTATAATATACACTAAGGTTTTCAGCATCAATGCGGTCTCCCATATTTATTCCACATGAAACAAAGGTTAAAAACAAAAATAAATAAAGATAATTACGCATAGTAATACTTTTTATTCAGTAATTCAATGAGTTTTGAAGACATCGAATTAGTATATTGTTTCGTTCGATACCAGCCAGCCCATTGCACTCCTCGAATGGCATTTGTAAGAAATAATTCATCTGCTACAAGTAAATTTTGCGGCATGATATTACATTCATATACTTTGATGTTATTCTCCAAAGCCAAATTAATAATATTCATTCGCATAACACCAGCCAAACAACCTTGGTCTATACTTGGAGTGTATAATGAATTATTACTTACTAAAAATATGTTGCTGTTACTTGTTTCTAAAATACCGCCTTGTCGATTGGTGATAAATACATCATTTAGCTGCATTTCCTTTGCTTTCAAAGCAGCCATGATAAAAAGTAAACCGTTCTTCGTTTTAAAGTTAGCCCACGGAGTAATTTGTTTTTTAACATCGGTATAAATATCAAGTTCTAAGCCTTTATCGTTTAAAACAAAGTTTTCATCTTTTATTGGAAATACTTCAATGAAAAAGGTTGCTTCATTACTTTCAGGGAGATAAGTTCCACCGCTTATTCTATCAATAGAGATTCGAATTTTGGCGCTTTTGTTTAATCCTGATTTATTTAATACTTCAAGAATACGTTTTTCAAAAAAATCAACGGAAAAGAAACTTGGGGTACGAATATTTATTGCTTTTGCTCCATCCAGCATTCGTGAAATGTGTGCTTCTAAAGAAATAAACTTGCCATTCATAAAGCGAATAGATTCAAAAACTCCATCCCCATACAAATGTGCGCGGTTATTGGAATGAAGCGAGGGTTCAGTTGCAGGTAAAAGTTGGCCATTATTATCAACAAATAACTGCATAATTAACTTATTATATAATTTATAAATTCTTGTCCTTTGTAAGATGCTATGATAAGAACATATAAAATTCCAAAAACAGCACCTCCGAAATGAGCGTCATGAGCCACGCCAGTATTTCCTCTTTTACTCATGTAATATTCAAATCCAAGATAGAGAAATCCAAATAACCACGCTTTAATTTCAAATGGAATAAAAAGAATATAAATTCCACCATGAGGTAGCCAAATAATTGAGGCAAACAAAACTGCAGAAACAGCACCAGAAGCTCCTAAACTAAGGTAATGAATGTTATCTTGGTTTTTGATGTAAGGAAAAGTAGCTGCAAATATTCCACCAACTAGATACAGAAATAAAAAATGAAAACTCCCTAGTAACAGTCCGAATTCTTGCACAAAAACTTGCTCTAACAAACCGCCAAAAGAAAATAAAACGAACATATTAAATGCTAAATGCATTCCATCTGCATGAATTAATATATGTGTAATAAAGCGATAATATTCTTTGTTATAATTAACGCGATAGGGGTAGAATATCCACTTTCTTTTTCGTTCCATATCATTAAACGCATTTATAGATATCAGCACTGTGATAATTATAATTATTAGCGTAATTGGATATTGCTGGAACTCCATATTCAAATTTTCACAATGATAGTTTAATTCTTTTACTTTGTCAAGTGTATGTTTATACCTGTGATATTAAATTTAACCCAAATTATTCACTAGAAACATTTCTAATGAATAAACGACTATGAAAATCAATCCATTAGTGTGATTTTCCAAACCTCTCTAATGGTGATTTTCTATGTCGGGATTAACCCTTTCTAATGCAAGTAGTTCAGCTCATATTTCGCTTTATATTGCATAAGACGGGTTAATATGAATTTAACACATTTTAATAGTGAATTTAAAACATTATAGAATAACTGAGTTGGAAAATGAAAAAAGATTACTTCGGCACGATAGGTTTTCCAACTGTTTTGGCATACACAGCGGTGAAAGTTGCTCCAAGGAAAATAATTTGAGAAGTATAAAAGATCCACGTTAAAATAGCTAGGAGCACTCCAGCAATCCCACTATTTGCAGCGAAAAAATAGTTGCTTAAATAATAATTTACAAGCAGTTGACCTAGGTAAAGTAAAATAGCTGTAAATAAACTTCCCCCCAATGCTAACTTCCATTTTACATAACCGTCGTGAAGAAATTTAAAAATCATGGCAAAAAGTAGAAAATTGACTAAAATACTTGATAAATGTTCTATTAAGAAAAGATAAAGGTTTCTCAAATTATTGTCTGGAAATAACTCACTGCTAATGGTCATGAGTACAGTTTGCCCAAAATAAACTAAAATAATGATGAGTCCAAATAGCGCAAGCATACCAAAAGAAATAAGTCTAGCTAATAAGTTTTCTAACACCACATTATAATGATGTATTGGTTCTATTCCGAAAAAAGAATTTAGACTGTTCCTTAGTGAGTTGAACATCGCAGTGGATGTAAAAATCAGCACAACAACACCGACTACGCGCATTATGAAACTACCACCTGAGCCTATTTCCCATTGATACATGAGATTGGTGAACATAGTAACGTCTTCTATGCCCATGTTTGTCTCCATAGCGTGACCAACAATTTCGACAACTCTGTCTTGTCCTACAATAATTCCAAATGAAGTAATAGCCAAATAAATAATAGGAACGAGTGCAAAAATGGCGTAATATGCCAAAGCCGCACCATGAGTAAAACTATCTCCTTTAAAAAATCGCTTAAAGCTTTCCTTAATAAGCTTTGCTATCTCTGTCCAAGTGAGTCTTCTTATTTGTTTATTTGGCATAAATCACTGTCGTTCTTTCTAAATTTTCCTTCGAATATAATACAATTTGTTCATCTTCATCTGTGATAAAATAAAATGCATTGTAAAAGCCTCTGAATTCGGAGTACTTAAAATGAATATTTATTTTCTTGTCGAAATTATTTTCTAGCGAAAATTCAGTAGGTCGAAATATCAATTCCTTACCATAAAAATTTATCACATTTAATTCACCAAAAAATGCTCCTTCAAATTTATTTTTGGAATTAAAATATGCTTCTTTTGGAGTGTATTCAGAACTTATTTTTCCTTTGTTCAGAAAGAAAATTTTATTTGACCAGCTCAGGGCTTCCTCTCCTTGATGCGTAACTAAAACAACGGAAATCTCCTGTTTCAAAGCTAGTTTCTTTAGAAAAGTTCCAATGCTATTACGCAGGTGAATGTCCAAATGAGAAAAAGGTTCGTCGAGTAATAATACTTTTGGTTCAAATGCTAATGTACAAGCTAATGTCAATCGTTGTTTTTCTCCGCCTGACAAATACCTCGCTTGCGTGTTTGAGAGTTCATTAAGCTTAACTAAGTTTAATAGTTCTTGGCAGAAAAGTTCTTTGTCTTCTTTAGTTAAATGCAATAAGTTTCTTGCAATGTTTTCTTTAACAGTGAAATAGTTATCTTCATTAAACTCTTGACTGGCATAACCAATTTCATCATTTCCTGGAATTAATTGATTTTTATAATGCTGTTTTTTTCCTAAAAGAAAAACTTCTCCTTTTGAAGGGATTAGCTTGCCCGCTAAAATTTTGAGCATTGAAGATTTTCCGGCGCCACTTGGGCCAACAATACTAATTATTTCCCCACTATTCAATGAGAAATCTATATCAGATAATATGTGTTTATCATCTATAGAATGGGAACAGCTTTTCAGTTCTAGCAACATTAATTTTCTTCAATGATTAATGATTTTGGAAATGATGAAACCCCGATGTAAATGCCAGGGACAGGATTGGATAATGGTTCGTTTTCAGCCATAGTCACTGTAAGAGAAATAGTGTTATCATCTGTAATTATTTCGTAACTATCAATTATTGATTCAGAACATCCGAGCCAAGTTGACTCGCCATTTTGTCCGATACATTCGAATAAAAGCATATTTGGAACTTTTTCGTTGAACTTTTTACCGTCCGGAAATTGCCCCATTAAAAAATAATCCGCTTCACGATGTGTTTTTATTTCTAGGATTTCATTTGTCAAAGCTAATTCATCCTCCCAATCGTAATAACGATTATTTTCCGAAGGTTTTCCATCGTAATTCGATTCAGCAAACTCTGGCGAGAAATCATAATTCAATAAATAAAATGTTGCTTTTAATTTCATCTTTTATTTTATTTTTCACGAAATGTGTTTTTTAATATTTTTTAGTTTCTTCCTTTAAATTCTTAGCGAACGTAAGGGACGTGTTATAAATCGCTAAGGATTTCTCGTCTTAACGTCTAAAATCCCATTTAGCCTTCGATACTTCTCGACAAGCTCGAAGCAGCGCTTCTCGACAAGCTCGAAGCAGCGCTATTTTAACGCTTTACGTTGTTACGGTTAAAATCACTCGGTCCCCATTAACTCAATTACTCTAACATCTAACATCTATAGTTGGTCATCGAGTTTATCGAGATGCTAACGTCTTACATCTAACGTCTTACATCTTAAAATCCTCCTCAAACCAACTTCCCATACAAATCATAATGGTCAGCACTTGTAATTATTACTTTAGAAAAATCACCAATTCTAACATAACCTTCCGATTTTTTCACTAACACTTCATTGTCAACTTCAGGAGAGTCAAATTCCGTTCTTCCAATGAAATAATCCCCTTCAATCCGATCAAAAAGCACTTTAAACTCCTTGCCGATTTTTAATTGATTTAATTCATAAGAAATACCTGACTGTAATTCCATTATTGCATCAGCTCTTTCACGTTTTAATTTATCTGGAACATTGTCTTCAAAATTATAAGCATGTGTATTTTCTTCATGTGAATAAGTAAAGATTCCCAAGCGATCAAACCTTGTTTTTTCAACCCAGTCATACATTTCTTGAAAATCCGCTTCTGTTTCTCCAGGATAGCCAGCAATCAATGTTGTTCGCAAAGCAATATCGGGAACTTTATTTCGTATTTCTTGAATTAATGCTTCTGTTTTTTCCCTTGTTGTTCCTCTTCGCATTGCTTTTAACATTTTTGTTGAACCATGCTGCAAAGGCATATCAAGGTAGTTACATACATTTGATTTATTATTCATTACATCTAGCACATCCATTGGAAATCCAGTTGGAAAAGCGTAATGTAAACGAATCCATTCTATTCCTTCCACATCGGATAACCGATCTACTAATTCAGCTAAGTTTCTTTTTTTGTACAAATCAAGTCCGTAATAAGTCAAATCTTGTGCAATAAGCATTAGTTCTTTAACACCCTTAGCTGCCAATGACTTAGCTTGTAATACTAAATCTTCTATAGGCGTGGAAACATGGCCACCTCTCATTAACGGAATAGCGCAAAAAGAACAAGGTCTGTCACAACCTTCAGCAATTTTAAAATAAGCATAGTGAGAAGGAGTGGTTAATAATCGCTCACCAACTAATTCATGTTTATAATCCGCTTTTAAAGTTTTTAGCAAGCGAGGTAAGTCTCTCGTACCAAAATAAGCGTCAACTTCTGGGATTTCTACTTCTAATTCGCTTTTATATCGTTCTGATAGACAACCTGTAACATATACTTTATCTACTTGCCCCTCCTTTTTTGCATCAGCATAGCGCAAGATAGTATCAATAGATTCTTGCTTTGCGTTGTCAATAAAACCGCAAGTATTTATGATAACAATTTCGGAGTCATCAGTTTTTGCTTCGTGTTCCACCTCAAATTTATTGGCTTTCAATTGCGCCATCATAACTTCAGAGTCAAATAGGTTTTTTGAGCAACCTAATGTAACGACATTTACTTTGTTTTTTTTGAGTGTTTTGGTTTTCATTCTAATAACTATTTCTTTGTATTCACGAAATAAATTTGATTTCGTGAAAAAATCATTTATTCTTCTTCTTGGATTTCCATAAATCCTCTTGTGCCATTAACTTTTGCCAATCATAATTTTGAGATTCGGATTCTTCAACAATTGCCTCATAGTCATCTTTAGAAATTCCGTATTCGGCAATTTTGTAACCAACAAACTCTTCAATGGCAAGTAAGTAGTTTTTTTCTTCTTTGCTACAAAAAGAAATAGCCCATCCTTTGTCTTTTCCTCTACCTGTTCGTCCAATACGATGCACATAATTTTCAGCGACATCTGGCAAGTCATAATTTACAACTGCCTCAACACCTTGAATATCAATTCCACGAGCTGCAACATCCGTTGTGACTAATAATTTATTTTCGCCATTCCTGAAACGGGTTAGAATAGAAAAGCGCTTTTTTTGGTCAACATCACCATGTAAAGCTTCAGCTTGAATACCCACTCGTTCCATAGCTTTTACAACACGTTCAGCGCGAACTTTTGTCCTAACAAAAGCAATGATTTTTTTGTTTTCATTTTCCTTTACAAGGTTTTCAAGAAAAAATCGTTTATCATCCATCTCAACATAAGAAACGGAATGAGCTATATTTTTTGCAACTGGATTTTTAGGAGAAATTTGAATTCTTATCGCATTTCTAACCAGGTCGTAAGCGATTTTTTTAATGTCCTTGTCAATGGTTGCAGAGAAAAATAACGTTTGGCGCTTTTGAGGAATATGTTTCATCAAATCACGAATATCCTTAATGAAACCTAAGTCGAGCATGTGATCAGCCTCATCCAAAACGAGTGTGCGAATTTCACTTACCACCAAATGTCCCTGTGATATTAAATCAAACATTCTGCCAGGAGTGGCAATTACAATATCCACTTTTCCTCTAAGTTGTTCGATTTGGTAATCTTGTTCAACTCCTCCTAAAATTGCCATAGGTCGAACTTTCGTGTGTTTACCAATTTCTTTAAAAACACCTTCAATTTGTTTAGCAAGTTCCCTTGTTGGAACCATTACCAAAGCAGAGATACCATTTGACTTATATTTATGTTTCGACTTGGCAATTTTATCTATAATAGGAATAACAAAACTTGCTGTTTTACCTGTTCCTGTTTGTGCAATTGCTAAAACATCTTCTCCATCTAAAATGGACTGTATAGCTTTGAATTGAATATCCGTTGGTTTATTCCAGCCTAACTCAGAGATAGCTTTTTTTATTTCGGGAACAATTGGATAATCCGTAAACTTCATAATAATTCTAAATAATAAACCGCAAAGTTACATTATTTTATATGGTTTATTGGTATTGTACGAAATTTAGGCTACCTCTTATTATGTTGTATAATATGTTGAGCGATAGCTTCACCAATCTTACATGCTGCATTTTGAGAACCATTAAGCAAAAAATCTCCTGCTTCAAACACGATAGTTTCTTTTGGAAACATCATACTGTTTTTCAAAGTGGATAATTTTGGGAGCGAAAAAGGGATGTTATAAGCACTTAAAAAATGAACGTTATTTATTCCAAAATCAGAAGAGAGTTCGTCTTTCAAACGTTCGATAAATTTTTCTTTATTATCATCGTAACTGCATTCTAAAACGGTAACAGAAATTAATTCTTTGCCCTCTTTATCTTTGGGCTTAGAAATAGAACTTGGGTAGAAAATATTATTGATTAACTTATTTTGGTTTGCATTCAAACCAATTCGAGGTGTTGAAATAATTCGTGGTGAATCATGCTCAAAATAGATACAAGTGCAGCCAGTCCAGATTGTATTATCATTTCGAACTCCATAGTTTGGAATAGTATTTATGATGTAGTCAAAATTGAAAGTATCACCGGTTTTGGAACGTAAAGATTGCCCCTCTATTTGGTCGATTTCACAGGAGAAGTGAAAGTCCACATTTGATAGATCTTTTACCATGGTTTCAGCCACGAAACCAATCCCTTTACTAGGAATTGCCGCTTTTCCTGTGGCAAACATTTTAAATACGAAAAGTAACATACGAGAGGAGGTTATTAATTCTCGTTCTAGAAAAATCCCACCAAAAAATGGTTTGAAGAAGCGTTCGATAATTTTTTCTGAAAAGCCAAATCTTTGCAAAAATTTCAAAGAACTAATATTTTCTTTCACAAACAAATCATCAATACTTCGTTTATCAACAAATCGTTTAAGTTTTGCAATTAGAATTTTGTCCTTTACACTTCCTACATCGGAAAAAACTGTTTCCCAAAAGATATTTTTAGTGCGAAAAGGATCTCCAACATTTGTAGTTTTTCCATCGCGGAAAATTATTGCCGCTGCATCTAGCTCAACCAAATCTAGTGAATCTAATGTAATGTGCTTTTGCAAATAAGGGTATGAAGTTAACAAAACTTGAAAACCAACATCTAAGATCCATCCGTTCACAACTTCGGAGCGCATTCTGCCACCAGGAACATCAAATTTCTCAAAAACGGATACATTGAATCCTTTTTCAGAAAGTATTTTGGCAGCTGTTAAGCCTGTTAATCCTGCACCAACAATTCCGATTGATTTACTTTTCATTTGGTTTAAGTTTTTCGTGAAAAGAACAGCTATTTTGTCAGAATGTTTACTTAATTTCAAATTATTCTATTAACGTAAATAGCAGATTTATTTTGGAATCAAATTCAATTTCGTGCAAACCATATTGAAAGAAAATTGTTAAATTAATAGTTTAGTACTAGAATAAATACGTTTATTAAATGTCAAACCTTGGTAAAAAAATAAAAAAGTCTGGTTTTACTTTTACGAAATATGAGGAAGAGGAGCGATCTGATTTTGAACGCTTGTTAGAAATTTTTCAGGAGCTCATCGTATATACTTCAGGCGATGTAGATGAAACGTTGGACTGGATGGAGCAACTCGACCAAGAATATAAACTTTTCACACCTGAATATACCATGGAAGATTTCGTGGAAGACTTGAAAAAACATGGCTTCATTAAAGACGATAAAGATAAACCCAAAGGCAAAGGGCTTTCCATAACGGCAAAAACTGAGCAGGTAATCCGACAACGTGCATTAGACCAGATTTTTGGAGATTTACGCAAATCAGGTCGGGGAGACCACAAAACGAAACACACAGGTTTCGGAATGGATAAAACGGGGGAAATGAGAAGTTATTCCTTCGGTGATAGTATTGATCAAATCGCGGTGACAGAAAGTGTAAAAAATGCGTTTGCCAATAATGGTATTTCGGACTTTCGACTGACGGAAAAAGATTTGGTCGTGCACGATACGCATCATGCTGCACAAATGAGTACAGTCTTGATGATTGACATCAGTCACAGTATGATATTGTATGGAGAAGACCGAATTACTCCAGCTAAAAAAGTGGCTATGGCATTGGCTGAGTTGATTCGTACCCGCTACCCAAAAGACAGCATAGATATCATCGTTTTTGGAAATGACGCTTGGCCGATTCAGTTGAAAGAATTACCGTATTTACAAGTGGGACCTTACCACACGAACACAGTTGCAGGATTGAATCTAGCACTTGATATTCTTCGTCGAAAAAAACAAGCGAATCGACAAATTTTTATGATAACCGATGGAAAACCAAGTTGCCTCAACCTTCCCAATGGTGAGTATTATAAAAATAGTAACGGACTTGATCCACATATTGTCGATAAATGCCTAAACAAAGCCAAAGAAGCTAGAAAATTAGGGATTCCCATCACGACATTTATGATAGCGCAAGACCCGTATCTACAAACTTTTGTAGAGAAATTTACCGAGGCGAATCAAGGAAAAGCCTTTTACACAGGATTGAAAGGCTTAGGTCAAATGATTTTTGAAGATTACGAAAAAAATAAAAAACGAAACATTCGATAACGATGGATTATACAACAATAAAAATACTAGGAGAGCTTAAAGAATCAGGATATGTTTCTCGCTCCATCAAAGATGAATTGCGTGATAATTTGCGTGACAAACTAAAAAATAATGCACCAATTTTTGAAGGCATTATTGGATATGAAGATACGGTTATTCCACAACTTATCACTTCAATTTTGGCAAAACACAACATTAATTTGTTGGGATTAAGAGGCCAAGCAAAAACACGAATTGCGCGTTCTATGGTTGCGTTATTGGATGAGTACATCCCATACATTGAAGGTTCTTCCATTAACGATGATCCGTTTTGTCCCATTTCGCATTTTGGAAAAACAACACTGGCAGAAAAGGGAGATGCGACACCCATTGCTTGGCTGCACCGAAATGAGCGTTTTTTCGAAAAATTAGCAACGCCAGATGTAACAGTAGCAGACCTTATAGGAGATATTGACCCGATAAAAGCAGCTACTCAGAAATTGACTTACGATGATGAACGTGTCATCCACTACGGCATGATACCTAGAGCAAACCGCTGTATTTTTGTCATCAATGAAATTCCAGATTTACAAGCACGAATTCAAGTAGCCTTGTTTAACATTTTGCAGGAAGGTGATATTCAAATTCGTGGATTTAAAATGAGGCTTCCGTTGGATGTGAACTTTGTATTTACGGCAAACCCAGAAGACTATACAAACAGAGGAAGTATTGTTACTCCACTGAAAGATCGTATCGGTTCGCAGATTTTAACGCATTATCCGAAAAATGTAGCCATTGCCAAAAAAATCACTGAACAAGAAGTCATTGAGGAAGTAAATAATGAGGCGATTTTTGTATCAGATACGGCGAAAACGGTACTTGAGCAAATTGGTTTTGAAGCGAGAAATTCTCCCTACATTGATGGGAAGAGTGGTGTTTCAGCACGAATGAGTATTACCATGTATGAAACCTTAGTTTCAGCGGCTGAAATGCGTTTGCTAAAAAGCGGAGCGTCCATTACAAGTATCCGAATGACGGATTTCGAGTCCATCTTACCAGCCATTACTGGAAAAGTAGAGTTGGTATATGAAGGAGAGCAACTTGGTGCAGAAAATGTAGCACATCAATTGATAGGAGCTGCCGTGAAAACTACCTTTAATGAGTTGTTTCGTCCGCTTAAAAAATTAAAAAAGCAAGGCGTAAACGATGAATTCGACAAGGTAGTACTTTGGTTTTTAGAAGAAAATGATTTTGAGTTAACTCATCATTTAGACGATGAACGTTATCTGGAAGAGTTAAATAAAATAGTCCCTTTGAATGCCATTTTAGAACAGTATGTTCCAGATGCTCCTGAAAGTGAAAAGCCATTCTTGAAAGAATTAATTCTTTGGGGACTAGTGGAGTACAAACAACTTTCCAAACAAACTATTAATGAAGGCATTCGATTTAATGACGAGCTACTAGGTTCTTTGTATGGAAACCAATAAGAAAATTCGTCCGCAATTGCCTTCGTCGATAACGAAAGGATTACACACAGGTGAGGAGCGCTTTCAAAATGAAGTGCTCCGACCTATTGTCAAAATGCAAAGTGATTTGCTCTTGCTACATGTGAGTTTTAGACTTACTTCTATGAAGGTTGATTTCAATAAATTGGATTTTTTAAAACAAAAATCTACCTTGCGTTTCTTGTTTAGAAAAGATCAGCAATTCAAGAGAGAAGTCATAGGGATGATATTAGGATATTTTACTGTCGAAGAATATAAGTTTTATGAAAAAATGCACAGAGAAATAAATAAAAGAATAGTTCAAATTGTGGAAAATCGATGTGTTGATTTGATGGTAAAGAAAGGATGAATTTCAAAAATAACCAAACAAGAAACACTATTTTCGAACACTCCAAGCCCATAACATGATTAGTGGATGAATCACTATTAGACGCAACCAAGCAATGAATGGAGAAACACAAAGTCCACCTTCAACGCATGAACCGATTTGGATAAAGTAAATGTGAGAAGGAATGAATAATAGCATCAATAGAATAATGCCGATTGCAGATTTTTGGTGAGTGGTTTTAACTAACAAACCTATCCCTAAAAGAATTTCAACAATTCCTGAAACGTAGTTTATCACCTCTGGAAAAGGTAAATAATCTGGGATTAGTGGGTAATAGAAATGCGGTAAAGCAAAGTGATTTAGACCTGCTATTAGGAAAAATCCTGCTAAAATTATCCTACTGTATTTTTTTAATTTAATTGCCATTTGTATTCCGCATGTACTTTTCGTAAAATTAAAAAGAATGGTATCCACCAAATAATATCATTAAAAATGATTGTCCATCCAAATTCCAATGGTAGATTTCCCATAAGATAGTGAAAAATAAAGCCAATTGGACCAAAAATTTTTCCCAAAAAACCAACGGCAACAATCGGCCAATGCCGCATCGGGTTATAGCTTGCCCAGAAATATCCAAGTCCATAAACGCCAATAACCATTCCCATTCCTTGCCAAACAACAGGATAATTGATGGGCTCCAATCCTATCAAGGTAAAAAAATGTTGTGGAAATAAACCGACCCAAATTCCCCAAAGAATGTTGTATAACGCTGCGAGACGAAGTGTTAATTTCATTTTCTTACTTTAATGTGTAACAAAGTAACTTAGATAAGGTTTTATGATTTAAGAATGGAGTATTAGTTGTTTTATTCTGTAACAACCATGAATGAAAGTTCCTATTCCATTTTTTGGTTCAAATTTTGTTAACTTTAAAATTAAAATTGTTTTTCATGCCATTGAAATGTTTTTTCATTGTTTTGTTATTCTTTTCTATGCCCGCAGCTGGTCAGGTGAACTTTAGTTTTTTAAATCACGACTTCGGTGAACTTCATGCAGAGGATGATAGATTTGTAGATGTAATTCTGACAAACAACTCCAATGAGAAAGTTTATATTTTGCGCATCGAAAGACTATTCGAGGTTACCAATCGAATAGAAAAAGATTTGATTCTACCAGGTGAAGCAGTTAAAATTCGATTTCAGGTTAATCCAAAAAAGTTAGGGAAGTTTAATTATGAAGTCCCTGTTTTTACTAGTAATCAGCAGCAGCCAACTGTTATTCGATTATCTGGAACCATTAAAGAGCAAGCTGATGACTTATCTCTTTCGCAGGATTGTCCTGACTTTTTTGCACGACCATCACCTAAAAATGCAACTGATTTTGTGCTAACCATTTTAACGATTGACGCACAAACGAAAAAAACAATTGGCGAAGTAGGTGTAATTATGCTCCAAAATGGAAGGCCGTTAGGAAAAATTAAAACAGATGCTAAAGGGCAAGTAAAAACACAAATACCATTGGGAATCACCTATTTCTATGCGAAAAAAGAAGGTTATAATTCAGCAGAATTAGCCCAATATGTAAATTTCAAGCGAAATAAAGTAATTATTGAACTTGACAGAATTACTGAGTTTGAAGACCTTATAGTGGAAGAGGAAATTTCAAAAACTACTCATGCGAATCTTTCAGAAACCATCGAAAAAGAGACAGATACGATTATTCCAATTGAACCTCTTGAAAAGTTAAGTGCTACAATTTTTAGGAATCAATTAGAGGAGGAGTTTTCAACTGTTATAGCTGAAAGAACCCAAAACAAATTGGAAGTTCCAAGTTTTGAAAATTTAGATACAGACGATTTTAATGAAAATGACTTTAAACCGATTAATCTTGTTTTTGTGATTGACGTTTCTTCATCGATGCGCCAACAAGATCGATTAGAGTTACTTAAATATTCACTCTATCAACTAGTGGATATGTTGCGTCCAATTGATCAAATGGGCTTAGTAGCCTATGCAACAAGTGCCCGAGTTTTGTTACCTGTAACAAAAGGCGACGACAAAGAAGCAATTAATGAAATTGTTGAGAAAATGAAAGCCTCTGGATTGACGGCTGGAGCAGAAGGTATAATGCTTGGATTCAAGCAAGTTCGAAAAAACTTTATGCCTGATGCACATAATCAAGTTATTGTGATTACAGATGGCGCCTTTAATAAAGGGGTAATGGATTATGAAAAACGATTTAAAAGGTATGTGAAACGTGGAATTACTTTAAGCGTGGTAGGGATTAAAAACAACGAAAAATCAAAGGAAAACATGCAAGAAGTGGCTGACATCGGACAAGGAGAATTTATTGAAATAAACGGATTAATTGATGCACAAGAAAACCTAAAGCAAATGATAAGGTTCGGAGCTTTCAAACATTAGAAAATGTTTGTTGATTTTTTTGGCTTATTTAACTTGATATAAAATCGCTAATTAGAAGAAATATTATACCTGTGTCAAATCAACATAATTTTGCAATTCACTTCTTTCTAATGTATCTTTGCACCTTTTCAATAGAATGGTAAAAATAAGAGACATTGAATTAGGAGAATTTCCTTTGCTTCTTGCGCCAATGGAGGATGTAAGCGACCCACCATTTCGTGAGTTGTGCAAAGCTAATGGCGCCGATTTAATGTACACAGAATTCATTTCTTCAGAAGGTCTGATTCGCGACGCTGCCAAAAGTGTTCAAAAATTAGATATTTACGAATACGAACGCCCAATTGGTATTCAAATTTTTGGTAGTGATATTGAAAGCATGGAGCAAGCTACTAGAATCACAGAACAAACTAATCCGGATATCATTGATATTAACTATGGTTGTCCGGTGAAAAAAGTAGCATGCAAAGGTGCGGGAGCTGGAATATTACAAGACATACCCAAAATGGTCAAAATGACCGAGATGATTGTAAAAACTACGAATCTTCCTGTTACGGTTAAGACACGTTTAGGTTGGGACGATAACTCCAAGTATATTGTTGAGGTTGCGGAGCGCTTACAAGATGTTGGGATTGAAGCAATTTCTATTCATGGTAGAACAAGAAAGCAAATGTACAAGGGAGATGCCGACTGGACTTTGATAAGTGAAGTGAAAAACAATCCAAGAATGAAAATTCCTGTTTTTGGAAATGGTGATATTGATAGTCCAGAAAAGGCTGTAGAGTACAAAAACAAATATGGTGTTGACGGGATTATGATTGGTCGAGCAAGTATTGGCTACCCTTGGATTTTCAATGAAATAAAGCATTTTATGGCAACTGGAGAACATTTGCCTGCTCCGGGAATTGAAGAAAGAGTAAGAGTAGCTCGTCATCATTTAGATAGGAGCATAGCTTGGAAGGGAGAGAAATTGGGGATTGCAGAAATGAAACGTCACTATACAAATTACTTTAAAGGAATTTCTCACTTCAAAGCCTATAAAGCGAAGTTGGTTACAAGTTTTGATTACGATGAAATTATCGAAACCTTAAACGAAATAACACGCTCCTTTAGTGATGAGGCATTAATTTTACAGCATGGATAAAAAATTAGCCGTTATTCCTGCCCGATTTGCTTCCACCCGATTTCCCGGAAAACCACTTATTGATTTATTGGGAAAAAGCATGATTCAACATGTTTATGAAAGAGTAATAGCGTCAAATTTATTCAATGAGGTTGTTGTAGCTACAGATGACGAACGAATTTTTAATCACGTTCAGGGTTTTGGTGGAAAAGTCTTAATGACAGCCGCCGAGCATCAAACTGGGACAGATAGATGCGGAGAAGTTGTGGAGCAGTTTCCCGAAATGGATATTGTTGTAAACATTCAAGGAGATGAACCGCTTGTAAGTAAACAGCAGTTAGCGCAACTTCTGTCGGCTTTTGAAGATGAAAAAGTGGAAATTGCAACGCTTGGAATCAACACAAAAGACAGAGAAGAAATCGAGGATGCCAATCGCATCAAACTTGTTCGAAAAATGAATGGTGATGCGCTTTATTTCTCTAGAACTCCTATTCCTTTTGAACGTAATTCTCTGGAGGAGTTTTCATTTATTCGTCATATTGGAATTTATGCTTTTAAGTCAAATATCTTAAAGCAATTAATTCAACTACCTCAATCGTCATTAGAACAAATAGAGTCTTTGGAACAATTGCGTTGGATGGACTTTGGTTTTAATATACGAGTGATGCTGACCGATATTGAAACACCAAATATCGATGTCCCAAGTGATGTGGAAAAGGTGTTGGAGATGATGAGGGGATAACTGTTTTCAGTTTTTAAACAAATAAAACCTAAATACTACCTTATAAAAAACCAAACCATCTTCCTACCTCAACTTTTGCAATGCCAATTTCGTAGAACGCATATTTACCAAATAGTATATCACTACAACTAAAACAACAGCTGCAAAATTCCAAAACGTAAAGGAAAGGGCTATTTGAATTCCGCTTTGATGCAGGATTTCGTCAATCCAAAATTTGAATAGTACAAACAACAAAGCACTCGCAAAAGTTACTACTAACGAAATTCTTAAGAAATAATTAGAAAAAGTGTTCAACAAGGTTTTCGGTGAATAACCAATATGCAATAGGGTCGTTAATTCATAACTATTTTTGTAAATAATCAATTGACTGTATTGCAAAAGCGTAAGTCCAGCAAGAAAGATTACAAGAACACTAACTGAAATAACAATAGAAAACAAAGCACTTGCAATACTTTTAGCCTTTCCAAGAACCATTGCGCTTTTTTTCGACTCCAAATTGCGTTCTTCCATCCAACTTTCAAACGTTCCAAAGTTTCCTTCCTTTACCGAAACAAGAACTTGAGATATTTTTTCTGGTTTCCCAATCGGAAAGTTTTTGTTTCCATATTCCAAAAAGGCATGAGGAACTAAAATAGAGGAAACTTCACTTGTAAAACCAATGATTTTAGCATCGTACCATTCTTTCTTCTCTGCATTGGAAAGTGTAAACTTAAACCCAATAGATTTTGCTAGTTCATCTGAAACTTGAGGAATCCCTTTCGCACTGGCAAATGTGTTTAACATGACCAAAAACTCTCTTGGTAAAATGATAGGCACAAAGTCGTCGTTTGGTTGCCACGTCCAATTTTCCAAAGGTAAATCAATAAAGTCAGCAGAAATAGATTGAACAAAAACATCCGAACGAAAATAGGGAACAAGTTCGCTATTAGTTTGCAAAGAAACATCAAAGTTATTGTTCAATATGGGTTCTACATTTTCGGTGAACTCCAATCCTTTCATATTTTCCAATTCCGCAGCAGAAAAGTCATTTTTACTTAATGCCATACTACTGAAATTAGAAACCTTTTTTTGTATGATTAATGAATTAGAACCAAGAATTTCAGAAGATTTACCAAAGGTCCTAACTTGCTCAAAATAATGAACAGAAGTCAACAAGAAGGTAAACCCCAACAGTGCGGCTATCGAAGCAATGATTAATTGCGTTTTATTTTGATTATTGAAGAGCAAATGAACTAGCATAATCAGTTGTTAAAGTTTTAATTCTAGTGAATAATCAATAAACGTATTGTCATTGAGCGTAGTAATTATAAAACCAGCTTCTTGTTTTTTGCAATTTTGCTGAATTAACTCAAAAGCTTTTAGAGAGTTATCATGATCCAAGTGACTAAAAGGCTCATCCAAAATAATCCATACAAAAGGTTGGCATAAAGCCCTTACAATAGCAACTCTTTGTTGTTGTCCCATAGAGAGATGACCAAGCTTTGACGACCATTTATCATCAATACCCAAAATTGAAAGCTCGTTTTTTAATATTTCCTCTGTTTTGAAATCGGTAAGTCTATTTTTTAATCGAAGGTTTTCAGCTACAGTAAGTTGAGGGAATAATTGCAAATCTTGAAAAACAAAGGAGATTTTTTCTTTTCGCCATTTTGCCCAATTTTCATCCGAAAAAGAACGAATATTATCATTATCAAAAAATATTGTTCCATCGTAATCATTTCGAATACCAGCAAGTACATTCGTAAAAGTGGTTTTTCCTTTTCCGCTTGTTGCATTTAACAGGATATGTTCCGTGCTCGCATAAGTCTGTTGCTTTCCCCAAATACTTTCATCGTGAAATGAACTTCCTTTGAAAGGGTGAGGCACAACGTTGTCAAATCGAATTTTCATAAAATGGGTTTTGAAAAGTTACGTTCAATTATTGTTCCAAAATTAATCAAAATGGAATTTCTGAGTTTTTCTTGACAACATCCAGAACAAAAGTGCTCTTAATTTGGCTAACATTGTCTAGTGCTGCTAATTTACCAGAAGAAAATTGGTGATACGCATCTAAATCTTTTACTAATACCTTGAGTAAGAAATCATTTGCACCACCCATAAGGTAACATTCCAACACCTCTGGAATTTTATTTATTTTTCGCTTAAACTCTTCTATTTCTTTGAGTTTTTGAACCTCTAAAGAAACCGAGCAAAATACAAACATTCCACCACTGAGCTTTTTGGGGTCAATTACAGCAATGTATTTTTCAATGACTCCTGTTTCTTCTAATCGTTTTATTCTGTCGTAAATTGGTGTTTTCGACATGTTTAGTTTTGCCGCCAATTCTTTTATGCTTGTCTTCGCATCTGTTTGAAGAATTCGTAAGATTTTTTTGTCAATTTGATCCATTTAAGGGAATTTTTCCGTTTTTCTATAAAAAGCATCCTTCTATATGGACAAAAATATTTTATTATTTCGATAAAAAAGGAATATTTTCTTAATTAATCCTTCTACTCCGAAAAATGTTCGTTATTGACTAAATTTGTAGAACAAAAACATACATCATGGAACACGATTTTAAACCAGAAAGCTTAATGATGACACATGGTTATAAACCAGAGTTATCAGAAGGAGCTATTAAATGTCCAATTTTTCAAACTTCTACTTTTGTTTTTAAAACAGCGGAAGAAGGAAAGTCATTTTTTGAATTAGCCTATGGCTTGCGCGAAAAGGAAATAGGGGAGGAGATAGGATTGATTTACAGTAGAATCAACAACCCTAATTTAGAAATATTGGAAAATCGTTTAGCATTGTGGGATGACGCCGAAGATGCTGCGGTTTTTGAAAGTGGAATGTCAGCGATAAGCACGGTATTGTTAGAGTTTTTAAAACCAGGTGATTTAGTGGTGTATAGTTCACCAACTTATGGGGGGACAGACCATTTTATTCAGCATTTTCTTCCAACAATTGGTGTTTCGTTTGCATTTTTTCATCCAGATAATACGAAAGAAGAAATCATAGAAATTATTGAAGCGACAGGAAAAGCGGATAGTTTGCAGATGATTTATATTGAAACCCCTGCGAACCCAACAAATTCTTTGGTAGATATTTCTTTGTGTAGGGAAATTGCAGACCATTTTGCAACTGAAGAAAAACCAACTTATTTGTGCGTTGACAATACCTATATGGGGCCAGTTTGGTGTGCACCGTTGAAGCTCGGAGCGGATTTAGTGGTGTATTCTGCAACGAAATTTATCGGTGGTCATAGCGATTTAATTGCGGGTGCTGTAATGTCTAAAGGAGGACTTATGACCCGTATAAAAGTCTTGCGAACTTTTCTTGGAAATATGGTTAGTCCACATACAGCTTGGTTGATGCTGAGAAGTTTAGAAACCCTTAAAATACGAATGGAACGACAAGCGCAAAATGCAAGTGAAGTTGCTGCCTTTTTAGAAAACCATCCTGCTGTTGAGAAAGTTTATTATTTGGGGCTAATTCCTGAAAACTCTAAGGCTTACGCTATTTATAAAAAGCAATATAACTCACCCGGCGCAATGATTTCTTTCGACATTAAAGGAGGTGAAAAAGAAGCATTTCAATTTTTGAATAAGTTGAAACTCATTAAACTAGCTGTAAGTCTTGGAAGTACTGAAAGTTTAGCTCAACACCCAGCAACAATGACGCATTGCGCTTTAGAGCCAGAACAAAAAAAGCGAATGGGTGTAACAGAAAAGTTAGTTCGAATTTCAATAGGTGTTGAAGATGCAAAAGACATAATTTGGGATATGGAACAAGCACTAGCAAATTTAATATCTTAAATTCCGGAGTTGTTTTAAATTAATGTCAATACAAAGAAAGTCATGTTATTCCAAGGATATGTCTTTGTTTCGGCCTTGAAAAACAATAATTAATAAACAAGTATAAATGGAACGTAAGCCGAACCCTTGTTTGAAGCACAGCCATCAGAAAGTTTGGTAAAACTTTTTGTTAATGGCGTAGCAAGTTTGGGTGAGGTAGTGAAATGTTACGTAGTTTATATTATTGTTTTTCGAAGCCTTGACTTTTTGTTTCTTTTGTGTCAAGACAAAAGAAAAAGAGCTATAATAATTTTCAATGTGATTGTTTTTAAAAGTCTGTAAATGAATTAAAAGCATTTTTCATGTATAGCTACAATGTTGAAAAACTAATTATATATTAACTTGAAAGTTCGGTTAACAATTTGTAATCAGCTCATTTCCCTCTCCTGAAAGCATCCTTTGCCGGTAGGCAGTGGTTTAATACTTACATCTTCATCAACAGACTAAAAAGTTATAATTTCCATTGAATACTAAACAGCTGTGGACGCTTTATTCACAGCTGTTTTGTATTTTTGCCAAAAATGTAACAAATCAAATGGAAAATGTAATTATTTCTGTGCTAGTAGAGCACTCTGAGGAATTATTCGGTCAAAAAATCGATGCAAATCAAATTCAATTTCAAAAAACAAGGAAAGATGTTGAAGGAGATTTAACTTTGGTTACTTTTCCATTTTTGAAACTGTTAAAAAAATCACCCGAACTTGTTGGTGAAATTATTGGTGACTTCTTAGTGAAGCAGTGTGATGAAATTTCAAGCTACGAGGCAATTAAAGGTTTTTTAAACTTGACATTGTCCAACGAATATTGGCTAAATAAGCTTGGAAATATGACAAAGCAAGACAAATTTGGTTTTGCGCAACAGCCATCCGGACAAACTTTTATGGTCGAATATTCTTCTCCAAACACGAATAAACCTTTGCATTTGGGGCACTTAAGAAATATTTTCTTAGGGTATAGTGTTGCAGAAATCTTGAAAGCAAATGGACATGAAGTAATCAAGACTCAGATTATCAACGACAGAGGTATTCATATTTGTAAGTCCATGTTGGCTTGGGAGCGTTTTGCCCCTTTGGATGAAAATGGAAAAAGAGAAACACCTCTTTCAACTGGCATGAAAGGCGACCATTTTGTTGGAAAGTACTACATTGAATTTGATAAACAAGTTACCAAAGAAGCTTTTGAAATTGCACTTCAATGGAAGGAAAATGATTTTTCGGAGCTGGAGTCAGAAACCAAAGAAACGTTAGAGAAATTATTCCTAGCACTCGAAAACACTGACGATGAAAAGAAAAAAGCAAGTTTAGAACGTAAAATTGCAGGTTTTGCAAAAGATTACACTTCACTTCAGCGTGATGCACAAGAAATGCTGGTAAAATGGGAAGCGAAAGACCCGCAAGTTTACTTGCTATGGACAACGATGAACGGTTGGGTGTATGGTGGTTTTGAATCAACTTACCACCGCATGAAAGTGGATTTTGATAAACTTTACTACGAATCGGATACCTATTTAATTGGTAAAGATGTAGTGCTGGAAGGCTTGAAATCAGGTAAGTTTTATCAAAAAGAAAATGGTTCTGTTTGGGTGGATTTAACCTCTGACGGGTTAGATGAAAAACTTTTGCTCCGTGGTGATGGAACAGCTGTTTATATGACACAAGATATTGGAACAGCGATTGATAGATATAAAGATTACCCTTCTTTAAGTGGGATAGTTTATACCGTTGGAAATGAGCAAGATTACCATTTTCAAGTGCTCTTTTTGATTTTGAAGAAATTAGGTTTTGATTGGGCAGAAAACTGTTATCATTTATCCTATGGAATGGTCGATTTACCCGATGGAAAGATGAAATCTAGAGAAGGCAAAGTGGTAGATGCTGACGATTTGATGCAAGAAGTTGTTGATATGGCCAAGGAATCTACCTTAGAGCGTGGTCATTTAGATGGAATGACAGAAGAACAAAAAGACAACCTAATCGAAATGATTGGATTAGGAGGATTGAAGTATTTCCTTCTCAAAGTGGATCCACAAAAACGAATGAAGTTTAATCCAGATGAATCAATAGAATTAACTGGAAATACAGCTCCGTTTATTCAGTACGCTCATGCAAGAATTCAATCTTTGCTCACTAAAGCAGGAGATTATACCGCCACTGAAAAGCAAATGATTTTAGGTACAGAGGAGAAAAAATTAGTAAAACTAATGGCTGATTTCCCGAAAACCATTTCAGAAGCAGGAGATTTAAAAAGTCCAGCGATAATTGCCAATTATACCTATGAATTGGTAAAACAGTTTAATAGTTTCTACCAATCTGTTTCCATCTTAAATGAAACAGACGAAAGTCTGAAATATACACGATTAGTAATTTGTAACGAACTTACGAAAATCATTTCTAATTCCATGCGCTTACTTGGTATCGAAGTTCCAAATAGGATGTAGGTAAGCGTTACAGAAAAGGAATAATTACGTTTAACTAAAGTTAGTTGATTTTTAATTAAGGCATATCAAAAGTAAATTTGATAGTTTGTAAAAAGGTAGTACTTTGAATAATTCTCTGGACAGAAGATACACAATAACAGCAGTATTGGATGAGTTAAACAGCTTTTGTTTGGGTGTAAGCGAGTTGGCGGTAATGTTAAAAGACACGATACGACAAAAAGAAGTAATAAATTACATAACTTTGCTTAACAAAATAAGGACAAGACAAAATGAGAATAGAAAATTTAACATACCGAGACAATGCTCTTAAATGGGAGTTAGAAAAAGCAGATTTTGAATCACTTACGCTCTTAGTTGGAGCTTCAGGTGTTGGTAAGACTCAAATTTTGAAATCAATTCTTAACTTGAAAAGTGTTGCTAGCGGTAAATCAATTAGTGGTATATATTGGGAAATTACTTTTGAAACATTGAATGGAAATGTATATAAATGGAAAGGTGAATATGAAAATAAAGGAGATATTGACTTTTCAGACGATGATGATGAAGAACTTAAAAGACACAAACCTTCAATTCAATTTGAAACTCTACTCCTTAATGGAAAAATCATAGTAGACAGAAATAATAATGATATTATTTTTAATGGTAACAAAACTGTAAAACTACCTAATCAACAAAGTGTAATATACCTTTTGAAAGAAGAGGACTTAATACAGCCAGCATTTGAAGGTTTTGGTAAAATTCTTTTTAGTGACCAGACCGACTCTACCAGAGAGGCTTATCGAATTAAGTTTTCAGACACACAGAAACTTTTAAAAAGTGTAAAAACAATTACTCAAATTCAAGAAGCAAAAGAGGACATTAGGATTAAACTATTTCTTGCGTATAAAAATGCTCCTGAAATTTTTGAAATTATTAAAGAGAGATATATTGATATTTTCCCTCAAGTTGAAGACATAAAGGTTGAACCTTTAGATATGGAAGAAGAAGATGTACCTATGTTCTTTAAAGAATATCCATTTATCCAAATAAAAGAGAAAGGAATTGAAAAATGGATTAAACAACACAACATATCATCAGGTATGTTTAGAAGTTTAATACATATTAGTGAAATCTATCTATGTAGTGAAGGCTCTGTATTTCTTATTGATGAATTTGAAAATAGCCTTGGAATAAACTGTATAAATGAGTTGACGAGCGATATTTTATCTTCAAAACGAAAAACTCAATTTATCATTACTAGTCATCATCCATATATTATCAATAATGTGGATTACACTAATTGGAAACTAGTAACTAGAACCAAAGGAGTTGTTAAGACGCATAAACCTGAAAAGTTTAATATAGGAAAATCAAAACACGATGCTTTTATGCAACTTATCCAATTAGAACAATATCAAACAGGATTAGAAGGATGAATTTGTACTTTATAGTTGAAGGCAGGAGAACAGAAAAAAAAGTTTACCCTGAATGGCTAAATTTTTTAATCCCGGAATTAAAAAGAGTTAATTGGGCTTTTGAGGCAACTTTGAACAATTATTTCCTTTTTAATGGCAACGGATTCCCCGCATTACTGCATAATCATTTAAAAAAATCAATTGAAGAAATTAACGAGCTGAAAAAGTTTAACTATTTAGTTCTTGTTTTAGACGTTGATGAAACGACTGTTGAATTTAGAATTAATGAAGTAAACAATTTCATCAAAGAAAATCATTTACAACTTATTGATTGCGAATTAATAATAATTCCACAAGATAAATGTATTGAAACTTGGTTTTTAGGCAATAAGACTATTTACAAATCAAATTCTCAAAATGTAAAATTAAGGGATTACGTCAGATTTTATAACGTCAAAGACAACGACCCTGAATTAATGCCTGTTTTTGAAGATTTTAATACTCACTCTCAATTTCACGCTGATTATTGCACCGAATTTTTGAGAGAAAGGAATATTCGTTATTCAAAAAATAATCCAAATGGTGTTATTGAGGAAGTTTATTTAAACAGACTTATTGAAAGGACAATAGAAACAAATCATATAAATTCGTTCAAGAACTTTATTGACTTTTGTAACGAATTAAGAGGGAGAATATAAAGCACTACCGCCAACACAGGTCTAGCATCAAGTCTTAGTAAACGGCGTTTAATGAAATTTATGTAAATTTGGAAATAAAAAGCGTTTAAGCTTTGCCTGCCGTGTCTGCCTACAGTTGGCTAGGCGGGGAAAGTTAGTGGGTTATTTCGCCTTGAATGCCAGCCCTAGGAACGTTATTTTAATCAAATGAGAAATACTCTAAAAAGAATAGTCGAACAATTTGAAAATAACGAAATTCCTCGAATAGTTATTTCATTGTGGAATCACTGGCTGAGTCGAGAAGAACAAGACCATCTGTTTCCTAAAGATGAAACACCTGAATATGAAATTGCATGTCAAAATATATTGAATTGTTTTAATGAAATTATAAGTACTTTTGAGAATGGAGTTTATAGATATGATGACAGAAAGAATCAAATAAAATGGATTAACAAAGAGGAAACGATTAAAGAGAATCCAAATTAAGGGAATTAGCATTGATGCATAATTTCAATACTTCGTAGATGTATTCATAATAACTCGGACGAACAACTATTTTTTGTATCACAAGTCCTGAAGTAAAAACATTAAATTCGTTTTCAAATAGCTACAATACCTTCCATTTAACTCCATTCCGAATAAACTACTTCTCCATCACCTCAATTAATTCCACTGCAATGCCATTTCCTGAGGTATCAATTGCTTTTTTCCATTTATGTATAGAATTGGTTTGGGAAATAATATCTAGCTTTTTATTACTTTCTAAAGGTAAATTGTTTTTGATAAGCTTCAATTGAATTTTTCGTTCAACGATAATAGGAACAAATGTTTTGACTTTTAGGTTAGTTTCCTTAAACCAAGTATCGATTAATCGCTTTGCTTTTAACAGACGAATCTCAGATAAATCTCCTATCATTGGTATGGAAGAAGCATTTAAATTTTGAAGTTCATAGACAACAAAAAGTGTATCATCCTCAGATAAGTGCGTTTGTAACTTCTCCATTAAGGAATCCGCTATGCCTTTTTCTTCAAATAAAATGACTACATTTTTCATTGACCACAAAGTTGCGATTTTAAAACATTTTAGAAAATGATAAGTTGTTCTAAAAAACATGATTTATATCAGTTTTTAAGATAATTTCTCTAAATGCAGCGATTTTAAAGGCGTTTAAAAGGATGCCTTCTTTGAAAGTAACAGAAAAAACTGCATTAAAAATGGAGTTAAGCTTGTTTTATACCTCTTTTCCAAAAAACCGTATAACAATGTAGAGAACGGTTATTCCAATCGGAATCAAAACGAAGGAACTAACGCCAAGAGCACTCGGAATAATTCCGATGAAAAGTGCTACAGCTCCAACTGTCAGCGCATAAGGCATTTGCGTTCTAACATGTTGAATATGGTCGCAAGAAGTGGCTAGACTACTTAGAATGGTTGTGTCTGAAATAGGGGAGCAGTGGTCGCCAAGTACAGCCCCTGCAAGCACCGAGGCAATGGAGTTGTATAAAATTGCCATTTCGTTATACTCAGGAGAAGCACTTGCTAAACCAAACGAAAGCGGAATGATAAGAGGGTACATTAATGCCATGGTGCTCCAACTTGAACCCGTAGAAAAGGCTATAAACGCAGAAATGACAAAGGTCAATGCTGGAAGAATCCAAACCGAATTAAAGTCTCTCCCAAAAAATGTTTTGATGTATTCTGCTGTCTGCAAGTCTTCTGTTACTGCCGCTAATGACCAAGCCAAAACTAAAATAGCAATCGCAGGAACCATTGTTTTTATCCCAAAGATTACCGTTTCCATTGTTTGACCTAAGTTCATTATGCGTTGACTAACTGTCAGCACTATTGCAGTAAAAAGTCCAGTTAAAGAGGACCAAAGTAAAGCAGAATAAGAGTCTGCATTTCCGATTAATAAACCTATTTTTTGGAGGAAAGAAACAGGTTTTTCAGGTAAGGCAGAAATGTTTTCCCAAGTATTGCTTATCAAACTTGGGTTTACATCAAATAATTGTGCTTTGGATGTTTGAAAACCAGTGTAAAGTAAACCAATTATCGTTCCTACAATAACAATAGCAATGGGGATTACGGCATTAAATGACTTAACTTTTTTCGAATTTACTGGCTCAAATTCTTCTAGTTCTTTGGAGCGTTTTTCGGATGTTCCTGATTGCGTGTTTTTTGCATTGCGCTCTGCGGTTAGCATAGGACCAAAATCTTTTCCTCTTTTAATCAAAAAATAGACAAAGAAAAGAGTGAAAATAGGGTAGAAGGAGTAAGCAAGTGAATGCATGAAAATACCGTAAGCACTTTCATTAATAACTTCACCTTGCGCTTCTATCTTTTTAACACCATCAGAAATATAAGTCAACTCAGCACCAATCCAAGTTGTAATAAATGCAATTGCTGCTATTGGTGCCGCTGTTGAATCAACGATGTAAGCCAATTTTTCTCTCGATACTTTCAATTTATCGGTGACCGGTCGCATGGTATTGCCAACAACAAGTGTATTGGCGTAATCATCGAAAAAAATGGCAAGTCCTAAAAAATAAGTGGTAAGCATGCCCGAAGTTCTGTCTTTGGCAAATTTTACGAGGCGATTAACAACGCCTTTCATTCCTCCGTTTTTGGAAATAACTGCCACAATAGAACCTATGGTGATAGAAAATAAAATGACTGCCAAATGTCCCTCATCGTTTAAGGCACGAATAATATAGTTGTCCAAAACGGTAAGAAAAGCACTAAAAATACCAATCCAATTATCAGTGTAAAATCCAATTGTTGCAGCTCCAATAAAAATACCTATGAAAAGCGAAGAAATAACTTCTTTAAAAATAAGTGCTAAAATAATGGCAACCAAAGGCGGTAAAAGCGCTAACCAACCGGGTATAATCATTGGCGTTTTCAGAACTTCAAATCCTTCAATCGTAGGCGTTTGACTTAAATTCGTAGTTCCAGAATAAAAGTTTTCCTTTGCTACTAATTCTATTCTTTTTCCATTTATTTCAATAGAATTTAGTTCTTGTTCAGCATATACTTTAAAGTCAAAATCAACATTTTTTAGAACAATATCTGGAAACTCAATTTGGTTAGCCCAATTGAGAAAAGGAAGAATAAATAGAATGGCAAGTAATAGACTTTTCAAGTATTAAATTTTGAGGGTTCGAAATTAATTAATTTATACCAAACTCGAAATTTTCATTGAGATTTCTAAGCTCACTAATTTAAATCTTCAAAAAATGAGATTTATTATAAAAGTATGTTTAATTAAAATCGCTTGCTCGTTATTCCCTTTCTTTTTTAATCCCTTCATTCACACAGAATCTTCAACGATTTCGATGAACGGTTAAAAATAATGAGATGAAATGACTATATTTGCAACTCGAAAAAATACACCATGGCAGAATCAGTTATTGATATTCAAGTTAAAAAAACAACATCTTCAAAATTAAACCAAGTTGATTGGGAAAACCTACCATTCGGAAGAGTTTTTTCCGACCACATGCTTGTGATGGATTATAAAGATGGTAAATGGCATACGCCAGAAGTTTTACCTTTCGGTGATTTACAGTTGCATCCTGCAACATCTGCCATTCACTATGGTCAAAGTATTTTTGAAGGATTAAAAGCGTACAGAAACGAAAACGGTGAAGTAGTTATTTTTCGTCCAGATATGAACGCCAAACGATTCCGTGCTTCTTGTCAAAGAATGTGTATGGCGGATGTTCCTGAGGAATTGTTTTTACAATGCGTTCAAAAGATTGTAGCTATTGATAAAGAATGGATTCCTAAGAAAAAAGGCTATTCATTGTACATACGACCATTTCTTTTCGCAACAGACGATTATATTGGTATAAAACCTTCTGATTCTTATAAGTTCATGATTTTTACTTGTCCGGTAGGGGCTTATTACTCAGAGCCACTTAGTGTGAAAATTGAAGAAAAGTTTACAAGAGCTGTCGAAGGTGGAGTTGGTCGAGCAAAAACAGCTGGAAATTATGCAGCTTCTCTTTATCCAGCTAAACTTGGAAAAGAGGAAGGATTTCACCAATTGGTTTGGACAGACGCAAAAGAACATAAATATATTGAGGAATCAGGCACAATGAATATCATGTTTGTTATTGATGGTAAATTGATTACTCCTTCTGAAACATCTGATACTATTCTGCCAGGAATTACAAAACGAAGTGTTGTTGAGCTAGCCCAATCTTGGGGAATGACAGTTGAAGAACGAAAAGTTACGGTCGAAGAAATCATTGATTCTGCTAAATCGGGTAAACTTTCTGAAGCATTCGGTGCGGGAACAGCTGCGACTATTGCACCGATAAATAGCATTGGCTTCAGAGGAGAAATGTATAATTTACCTTCAGTTGAAACACGCGAATTTTCCAATAAAGTTCATGCTCATCTTGATGCAATTAAAGCTGGAACAGTAGAAGACGAATTTAATTGGATAACTAAAGTTTCCCTTTAACTGCTTATCGTTAATCTATTGTAAATGAAATTAGTTTTGATTCAACAATTTGTAGAAGAGAGAAATAGAAACGCTAATATTCAATTGTTGGATGTAAGAGAGAATTATGAACATGCCATTTGTTCGATAGGTGCAATTCATATTCCGATGCATGAAATTTACAATAGACAAAAAGAATTATCTCCAACTAAAAAGACCTTTGTATTTTGTAAATCAGGAAGAAGGGCAGAAGCGGTTGCAAATTTACTTTCTACTGAATTTGGTTTTAAAGAAGTTTTTGCGGTTATCGGCGGTATTCAAGCTTATGCCGAGCAGGTGGATAAGTCACTCGAATTATACGATTAAATTTTTGTTCTTTAAATACGAAACATCATGGAAAAACGTACTCCTCTTCAATGGTTAATGATTACCTTAAAAGGAATGGGAATGGGAGCTGCTGATGTTGTTCCTGGCGTTTCTGGTGGAACAATCGCTTTTATCACAGGTATTTACGAAGAACTAATTTCTAGTTTAAGTGCAATTAATTTTTCTGCCTTAAAAGTTTTGAAATCGGATGGAATTACTGCTGCTTGGAAACATATTAACGGTAATTTTTTTGTAGCGCTATTTTTAGGAATAGCAATTAGTATAGTTTCTTTGGCCAAAATTGTTACTTTTTTACTTGCTACTTATCCTGTTTTAGTTTGGTCATTCTTCTTTGGTTTAGTCATAGCTAGTGCAGTTTTGGTTTTAAAAACGGTTAAAAGTTGGAATGTGGCAACGGTGTTAGCCATTCTCATTGGAATAACAATAGCAGCTTGGATTTCTTTGCAACAAACAACAGCATCAGGCGATTCACTTGCCTATATTTTTCTTAGTGGCGCCATAGCCATTTGTGCCATGATTTTGCCGGGTATATCAGGAGCTTTTATTTTGGTTTTATTAGGGAGTTATTCCGTTGTTTTAACTGGGTTAAAGGAGTTTGATGTTCCTCTTATTGTTGTCTTTGCTTTGGGTTGCGTTACAGGGCTTATAACTTTCAGTAAGGTACTTAAATACCTTTTTGAGCATTATAAAAATGTTGTTTTAGCCTTGCTCTCTGGTTTTTTAATTGGTTCCTTGGTAAAAATTTGGCCTTGGAAAAATCCTGTTGGTACAGAGCCAATTATAGTGCATTCTGACGGACGAGAAGAGTTTATGATGCAGAATGTTGCTCCAAATAACTTTTATGAGGAGCCACAATTGTTTTTGGCGCTTGCATTGGCTTTCTCAGGATTTATAATAATCGTTGCGCTATCAAAGTTTGCTCCAAAGGATAACTAAATGTCAAGTCATTCAAAAGATAGATATGGATTAGTGGGGAAATCATTGTCTCATTCCTTTTCGAAAGCCTTTTTTGAGAAAATGTTTCAATCGGAGGCAATAAATGCACAATACGATAATTTCGAATTTTTAGATGCTAATACTATTCGTTCGGAATTAGCTAAAGTTGAAAACCTAAAGGGTTTCAATGTTACAATACCTTATAAAACAGCAATTATTTCACAACTTGATGGAATAGATGAAGTAGCCCAGCAAATAGGCGCAGTAAATACAGTTAAAATCACAGAAAACAAATGGATTGGATACAATACCGACGCTTTTGGTTTTCATCAAATGATTAAACCTTTTTTGCGAAATGTACATGAAAGGGCTTTGATATTAGGTACAGGTGGCGCGTCCAAAGCAGTTTCTTATGTATTAAATCAACTTGGAATAGACGTTTGTTATTTGACGAGGAAACCATCTACAAAAAACCAGTTTTCCTACAACACTGCTAACGAACAAATGATGAATGCCTTTAAATTAATTGTAAATACCACACCAATTGGCATGTATCCACAAATAAATGAAATGCCTTCAATACCAACGAAGCATTTAGGTAAAGACCATCTAGTTATTGATTTGATTTACAATCCCGAGCAAACAAAATTGCTAGAAGCTGCTGCTAATCAAGGAGCAGATGTGTTAAACGGGTTTTCTATGCTAAAACATCAAGCACTTAAAGCTTGGGAGATTTGGAATTCTTAGAACGAAGTTAAGTTTATACTGGCATATCCTTTTTTAAAGTCCGCTATTTAAACATAATTCATTAGTTTTACCATCAAAACAAACTACGAAGTATGAATAAAAATATTTTAGGTGCTTTGGCTTTGTCAGCACTCATTTTTAGTTGTCAAGAAAAAGAAGAAGAATCAGAATCAATGAAAGGGTGGACTTATCCTGAAACGGCAAAAGTAGATGCAGCAGATACACTTTTTGGTCGTGTTATTCCCGATCCGTTTCGCTGGTTGGAAGATGACAGAAGCAAGGAAACAGCGGCTTGGGTGAAAGCTCAAAATGAAGTGACTTTTGGCTATTTAAACCAAATTCCTTATCGAGAACAACTGAAAGACAGACTTTCTGAATTATGGAATTATGAAAAACTTTCAGCGCCAACTAAGAAAGGGGATTTCACATATTATTACAAAAATGATGGTTTGCAAAACCAATATGTTGTCTATAGAAAAGATGAAAACGACAACGAAGAAGTGTTTTTGGATCCTAATACATTCTCGGAAGACGGAACCACTTCTTTAGGTGATTTATCCTTTACTGAAGATGGAACGCTAGCTGCTTATGCTATTTCTGAAGGTGGAAGCGATTGGAGAAAAGTAATTATCATGAATGCCATTTCTAAGGAAATTATCGAAGACACATTAGTGGATATTAAATTCTCTGGCTTATCTTGGAAAGGAAATGAAGGTTTTTTCTACAGTAGCTACGATAAACCAGAAGGTAGTGAACTTTCTGCAAAAACAGATCAACATAAACTGTATTTTCATAAACTTGGAACTCCTCAAAGTGAGGATGCTGTGATTTATGGAGCTACTCCAGCACAAAAAAGAAGGTATGTTGGAGGAAACGTTTCTAAAGATGGAAATTTCTTATTTATTTCAGGTTCAATCTCTACCTCTGGAAATGAATTAAGCGTGGTAGATTTAACCATAGTTTCAGATTATAGTAACATAGCACAACACATCAAGCCGATGGCAGTTGGTTTTGAACAAGATGCTTATGTAGTAACAACAAAAGGAAACGATTTTTATATTGCTACCAACTTAAATGCACCAAATAAGCGATTAGTTAAAGCAACAATTTCGAAACCATCCATGAAAGACTGGGTGGACGTTATTCCTGAGACAGAGCATGTACTTTCGATTTCAAAAGGTGGTGGATTCTTTTTTGCTCAATATATGGTGGATGCCTTGTCACAAGTGAAACAATTTGATTATTCTGGAAAATTAATTCGAGAAATTGAACTACCAGGTCTTGGTACAGCAAGCGGATTTAGTGCAAAAGAAGAGGATGAAGTAGTATATTATTCGTTTACGAATTACGTTATCCCTTCGAATATTTACGCATTGAATCCTGAAACAGGAACATCTGAATTATATTGGCAACCTTCCATTAATTACAATCCGGAAGATTATGTTTCTGAGCAAGTGTTTTATACTTCAAAAGACGGAACAAAAATCCCTATGCTAATTACTCACAAAAAAGGATTGGAATTGAATGGAAAAAATCCAACGATGCTTTATGGTTACGGAGGATTTAATGTAAGTTTAACACCATCTTTTTCTGTTGCGAATGTAGTTTGGATGGAGCAAGGAGGTGTTTATGCTGTTCCTAACCTTAGAGGTGGAGGAGAATATGGAAAAAAATGGCACAATGCAGGTACAAAAATGCAAAAACAAAATGTGTTTGATGATTTTATCAGTGCAGCAAATTACTTAATTGAAAACAATTACACGTCCTCTGATTTTCTTGCCATTCGCGGAGGTTCAAACGGAGGTTTGTTAGTAGGTGCATGTATGACGCAAGAGCCTGATTTATTTCAAGTTGCCTTGCCAGCAGTTGGTGTTTTAGACATGATTCGTTACCATACATTTACCGCAGGAGCAGGATGGGCTTATGACTATGGAACAGCAGAAGATTCAGAAGAAATGTTGGATTATTTATTAGGTTATTCTCCAGTACACAATGTGAAAGACGGAGTGGCATATCCTGCAACTTTAATTACAACTGGCGACCACGACGATAGGGTAGTACCTGCACATTCGTTTAAGTTTGCAGCGCATTTACAAGAAAAACATGCAGGCGAAAGTCCCGTTATGATTAGAATTGAAGTGAACGCAGGTCATGGCGCAGGAACGCCAATTAGCAAGACAATTGAACAATTTGCTGATATTTTTGGTTTTACTTTATTTAATATGGGAATAACTAAATTGAATTAATCATGAAGAAAATTTTTAGTGTTTTAGTTGCAGTAATTGCGTATTGCAGCTTTTCAGTAGCTCAGGTTCAAACTCCTGATTTAAGTCCACGAAGTAAAGTAGAGCAAAAAGTGGGATTAACGAACTTTGTTCTAGATTATGCGCGTCCATCTGTAAGGGATAGAAAAATTATGGGGGAGATGGTGCCTTTTGGTGAAAAGTGGCGAACAGGAGCAAATAAAAATTCCACGATTAGTTTTGATGCAACTGTAGTTTTTGGAGGCAAAAAAGTAGAAGCTGGTGAATATGCTATTTTCGCAAAAGTAGAAGAAAAACAATGGACTATCTACATATATAATTCAACTCAAAATTGGGGTGTGCCAAGAGAGTGGGATGAAAAATTAGTTGTAGCTGCTGTAAAAGCGCCAGTGAATTCATTGAATCAGTTACAGGAGACATTTTCTATTCGTTTTGAAAACATACAAACCGATAAATTTGACTTGGTGTTTTCTTGGGAAAAAACCACCGTTTCGGTACCTGTTGAACTAATGACAAAAGATCAAGCTTTAGCTTCCATAGAAAAAGTAATGGCCGGTCCATCCGATAGGGATTATTATTTGGCAGCAGCCTTCTATCACGACCAGAAAATGGAATTAGAATTGGCACTTGAATA
>SKGS01000108.1 GCA_007117355.1 Lishizhenia sp.
GCGATGAAGCTGTGCGGATTTAGGCTTGGTAAATCATCTGTTGTTATAGTTTGAGGAGGAGAATATCCTGAAACATCCACTGTTCCTCTCAACTCTCCAGTAAAAACAACACTATTATCTTCTAATATTGAAATATGATGCCCCTTTGAAATAGAATTGGCGCTACCTAAACCATTAAAAGCCCATTTAAATGTACCGATTGAATCGTATTTGGCCAAGTAATATTCATTTTGACTTCCTTGTGTTTCCAAAATATATTCTTTTGTTGGATCTGGATTAAAATCAATAGGGCTATTAAAAGAACTTATCGATTCTGTAATATACATGTTTTCTTTTTTATCAAATACGAATTCTGCAACTCCTAAGTTTTGGTGTTCAAAAAAATTAAATCTATTCAGAATATGGCCATAATTAGAGTTAACCTTAAAAACTGAATGCTTCATTACAGGTGTTGAAGTCAATAACTCTGCTTCTATTCCATTATCATTGGAAAGATTGTAAAACAAAGAGTCTTCAGAAATCATTGAAAAGTAGAGGTTTCTTTTATTTATTTTCAATTGTCTTGCTCTTATACTTTTATTTAAGGGGGCACTTATTTGACTTTGCCAAACTACCTTACCTAAAGCATCATACTTCACTAAAAAAACGTCATGTAATGATGAGCTTGGTTGGTAAGAAATAAGAGGAGGGTGGTTTTCTAAGGAGTCATCAAGAAAAATGGTCTCTCTAAATGGCCCTACCCAAAAAGTACTCCCCTCTTCATCCATTGTAACATCTACAAACTTTCTAGTACTCCCTGTTTGATTTGAAACATCTATCGCTTTTGCCCAACTCAATGTGCCATCATAATTATAATTCGCCACAAAATTATGAGAAGCCCCACTCTCTCCTAAAATATAAGAGCTATCAGGACGTAAATCAAAGTTCATATTGTTTTCAAAAGTTCCACAGATACTTAAAGTTTGAGTGGAATCACAAATAGCCATGTCGTAAAAGATGGTTATTATACTCGCCCCTTGACATAAAGGAATAGCAGACACAAACTCTCCATCATGACTAAACGTAGCCAAAAAAATAGATTTTTCTCCTACAGTTACTTCTCCTCCATATGTTTCCGGGGTAAAATCTATGGTTGTTTCATTACCTGAATAGCCAATTACTCTAAGATAATCATTATCAATCTTCATTTTGCAATTATCACTTTTTAAATTATAGAACGGAAGAACCCAAAACAATTCTGCTTGCGGACTATATTTCGCTAAAAACCACATGGTTGAATTATTTCCTTCCTTATGACCATAAATGTGAGTACTATCATGAAAATTGAAAATCACGGTATCTGAAATAACACCTAAAAGATATATATTGTCCTCTTTATCGACAACCATATCGATAATCCCTTGACCTAATAAAGACCCAGAGCCTTTAGTTTGATAAACCCATTCGAGAAATGCGCCTTCTTGTTGCGCAAAGCTATTAGATAAAACCAATAATCCAATTATTAAAGAACACATATAATTTCGCATAACTTTATCTTTTAATGAATTTTAAAGAAAACCGTTCTTTACCTTGAACAATAGAGTAAATATAAAAACCGGATGACAAATGTGAGGTATTAATTGTGAACAGTTCTGACTCAGAAACTTTACCTTTATAAATGTCTTGAAGCTTTCTTCCTTGAAGATCATATAGCGTTATAGACAGACTTTCTGATCCAAAACCTTTTATTTCAATAGTTTGGTTGTCTGAAGTTGGGTTAGGGTATAAGCTTATGTTCTTATTTAACTCAATTTTTTCAATGTTAGCAATTGGTGCTGTGGAGTCTTTCGACAGTACAGTATATTCTAGTCGTATGTCATTTGAAACGGTATCATGAGGCAACCAACCAATGGTGTTTCCGCTTCCGTCCAATAATTCATAGACGTAACCATTTGTTACACAAGAGTCTCTATCCAAATAGTCAATTACAATACGTTCTCGAGGTAATAAACTATCGTTTTTTAAGCCTTCAAATACATTGGATGAACCTGGGCGAGGCCAGTAGGCGACGATGGAGTTGCTTTGGGCTGTCATATCTTATTATCATTCTGGTAAGTTAATAATTCTTTCTTCGTTAGTGTTTAAGTCAAGTAATGAAAAGTAATGACTTTCAAGTACGATATTATTTTCATACTCCGAAGTATCCGAAAATAAACGAAGCATTAATAATTGGTCTATCCCAAAAGGTTGAAGTCTATAGGCTTGAAAAGTAAAGTAATTCGTGTCTAGTTGAGTTAGTTGACCAATCGAAGAAAAGAGAAACACTCCTTCTCTATCATTGAAATATATATTATCGTTTTTATCCACACTTACAGGCCCCATTCCATGTTTGTTGGTATTATAAACTTCTACTACTTCACCTGTTGTTATATCCAAGGAACGAATATCACCTTGAATACGAGTCACAAGAATTGTTGTATCATCTTTGAAGCACCAATGACTACTGCTTAGATTTAGTGTGAACTGAGCTATACTTTCTCCGTCCTCATCTGCAATATACAAAGAACCTAAACGAAAGTAAACAAACTTTTTGCCATCCGGACTCCACCGCGCATGATCCCCCATATGATGCGTTAATTGGGTCAACTCACTTCCATCGGGTTTGATTTTCCAAATCATACCATTCAAACCATTAAATATCAGCCAGTTATTAATCCCCCAATCCAAAGAGTACCTAACATTTGTCACGACTTTAAGTTTATTTGTACAAAAGTTGTAGGTACATAGTTCATAAATAGGGCCACCGTAAGTAGAAAGCTTTCTTAAAAAAGCAAACTCAAATGGGTTGTTTGGGTTGGGTGTTGGGTACTCCAACACATATTTTGTTTGGTATTCAAACATATAAGTAC
>SKGS01000081.1 GCA_007117355.1 Lishizhenia sp.
TCCCAACAATTTACACTAGGCGGCTGTGGTGCTTGTGTTCCGTTATTTTCCCATTCACAAGTAGATGTATTGAACACAAAATCATCCCAACAATTTACACTTGGAGGTTGTGGTGCTTGTGTTCCGTTATTTTCCCATTCACATGTCGAAGTATTGAACACAAAATCATCCCAACAATTTACATTGGGTGGTTGCGGTGCTTGTGAACCAGAGACTTCCCACTCACAAGTTGAAGGATTAAAAACAGCCGATTGATAGCAAGCTAAATCCGACGGCTCATCAGGAGGTGGTGTAATCGTTAGATTTAAAGTCACAATGCTATCACAACCATTTGCGCCTGTAAGTGTATGTGCTGCAGTATTGTTATTGGCTGAATATGTATTACCATCAATCCATTCAAATGGTGGACACTCTGTTCTTATATCCGTTCCTGTAGAAGTAGGTAATGCATCAGTAGGACAACCGGTCGCCGTTGCAGTTCGATTATATTGGAACTCACAGTCTGTGCCTTCATAAAATATGCCTGAAAGTGTTTCTGAGTCAGCACTTCCAATCTGAGAAACACACGTGGCTTCGGGAGGAACAGACGTTGCAGTAACTGATAAACATGCCTCACCGGAGGTGTTACTGATTAACTGAACAGTCGCTGAGCATTCATCACTTGCATTTGGTGTTTGTGAAAATGTATCATAAATAGTTCTCGTTCTTGGTCCACTTTCAACTTGCGGATTACAATCTGTTTGTGCAGTCGCTGACCATGTGCAAGTAGTTACATCGCATGGTTCAGGAGATTTTTCATTTGGACGTTCAAAGGTGTTTTGTGTTTGATTTGATGATTGAATTAAAGCTAAACCGCTACCGCCGCCACATTCAGAATCAATTTCAACATCAGGACATGATGAACAGCCTCCGTTGAGCGTAACAGTTATATCTTCACTATAGTCACCACAGGTACTACCTCCTGATGCCAATCCTACCATAGATAAAGGTTGTGCTGTTTCGGTAGTAACAGTAAATCTCGCTGTATTAGGATTAAGCTGTATATATCCACCACAACAAAAGGTAGGAGCTGTTCCACATCCTGCTGTTCCCCATATTCTTCCAATATACATTTGTAGATTTAAAGTTGTACCTCCACACTCAGTTCTTGAACAGATATTTGGAGGTGGTTGTATAATACCTTCATTATCTGCATATGTTCCCGTTCCACCAACATTATTGGTAAAAGTTCTAAAAAACGCATCAGAAGAACATAATGCATCTATAAAGGAATAGTCAGGTGTCGTGACCACTCCACATCTCGAAAAAGCAGCATTATTTGTAAAAGCACCAATAACCCTTGATTCACTCAACCAAGCACCATTAGCAGCGGTTATTTGAAATCCATAAGTAATATTTGTAATTACTTCACAACCTGGCAAAGTTAAATCAACAGATGCTGGTCCTCCAATCCAATCATTAGGTAAATAACAAGACCCCATTCCTCCAGTGTAATTTGAAACGTAGGTCGGATCAATTACAATTGGAAGAACTCGATTAGGTGACGTTAACCAAGCTGTATTGATGTAATAAATCAATTCATATTCATTATTCTCATTAGATACAACCTCATATTCTCCTATGTAATTCGAATTTATTTCTTTACTGTAGTCCCAACATTTAGCACTTTCTATAGTCAAAACATTTCTCCCTAGTTTATCAAGTATTTCAATATCTCCTATCCATCGATTCTTGTTATTAAAGCTACCCCGAGATTCATTGTAATAAATGGTAAAACCTTCTGGTAATCTAAAGGTTTCTGAAAACTTTTGATATGGGTCATTACCAAATGAAACGATTGAGTTTACAATATACTGTGTTTCAATTTTACCTTCATCAAATCGAATTAGTTTATCAACCCCTTCAATAACATCTTTCTGATGCATACCGTTTTCGCCTATTGTAAAATTTTCACTATTGAAAATTGCTTGATTATTTATACTTGCATTTTGATTTATCCAAATGACATTACCATCCTTGAAATTAAATTTTGCAACTCCTTCATCATTTAACTCCAACGGAATGTCTTGATTCGGAGCTATCCAATAATCTTGATAAGGACGAAGCTTAAAATCCTTCGTTCTCCAAAAATTATTTTCATCTAGGTAATTCATAACTCCAAGGCTAGTTTGATATGCTTTTCCACTTGGGGTAACAAACTCTTTGTAATTAGCCGTCCTTTTATCAATTAACTCATAAGACCCTTCGGGCAAATGTTCATATACTCGACCGAATTCTGGGTGATTATAAAACTCTGCATTAACGTTTGAATACAACTCATCATTTAAATTTTTAGAGAATTCTTCTGTAAATGTCGTAAAATTACCACCGTGGTCATGCTTTTCGATATAGAGCGGACTGGAGCTTTTTTCAACAGTCATGAAAGACTGTGCAAAGCCACAAAAAACATAGAAAGTCGTAAAAATTAGTACAATAAAAAATTTCATTTTGCAGTGCCGTGTAAACTAGAATAGTTAAGTAAAAAACAACAATGATTTAAATTGGTGTCAAATTAACAATAAGTTGATAAATAAGCAAAATTTTTTACCTATTATTCTAATTAGTTTAAGAAAAATGTAATTAATTGACAAATTAAAATCCAAATGCTAAGCGATTCAGTATTGTAAACTTACCAAAAGGTTTAATTAATAACATTAAATAGATAATTTCAGCTCACAAAAAGCACTTGCCTTACTTCATCAACGTCACATGACCATGATGTACCTCACGTTTATCGTTGTATTTACTTCTGAATTGTATTTTCCAAATGTATGTTCCTTCTTGTACAATCTCACCTCCGTAAGTTCCGTCCCAGCCAACAGCGGCATTGTTGGATTCAAAAATCA
>SKGS01000071.1 GCA_007117355.1 Lishizhenia sp.
ACAAATTCAACGCTGTTTTTTCCCCATTTTATTTCTTCTAAAAGCTGATACTTTTCCCCAACCAAATTCATAATCTTATCCCTATCATAATACTCCGTCCAAGGGCATCCACCATCCGTATAGTTTCCAAATTTTTCAAAGTCAGGTTTGCCTGCCTTCAACCACCTTTCTTTAGGATACATTAAGAAAATGATAATACTGTCTTTTTCTAAATACTTGTCAATTTGCTCAAATTGTTGTTTAGCCAAATCAAAAGGCACATGATGCAATACGCCATGCGCATAAAAAGCATTGAATTTTTTAGGATAATCAAAGTTTATAGGGTCCTCTATTTTTAAAAACGAAATTTTTTGCAGATTTGCGGAATTAAAAATACGATGGACTTTTTGCAAAAATTCTATTTGCAATGAAGAAAGCTCTCCATGTGTGTAGCTTTTTGCTTTTGGGGAATAGATTAAACTATCGAATCCCATTCCACTGCCGATTTCTAAAACATTTCGATTACTAAAAAGAAGTTTGTACTTGCTATGTTCCCAACCTCTTTCTTTTCTCCATTTAATGGAAAAGTATTTATAAAGCATCTTAAATAAATAGTCATTTATGTGAAACAAATAATGAATATTTAATCGGAAGTTTCCAGCAGGGAGCTTATTCCATCTTGATGCATTTTTTTTAATTATATTTGTTTTTTCCATTTGTTAACACTAATTAATGAGCTCAACTTATTTGTCTTTTGTAGTAACTACGCGTAATGATAATCACGGGGGCGACCTTTTGAAAAGAACACAAACTTTCTTATCAGGGCTTATTACTCAAACAAACAAATATAAACTAAATTCTGAGTTAATAATCGTTGAATGGAATCCCCCAAGGGATAGACCCCGATTAAAGGATGTATTAAGAATAGAAAATAATAAGTTTCTCGAAATAAGGTTTATTGAAGTTCCAAATGAAATTCATCAAAAATATAAGTATGCTGATACGATTCCCTTATTTCAAATGATTGCAAAAAATGTCGGCATTAGAAGAGCTAAAGGAGAATTTGTGTTATGTACAAACATTGATATTCTTTTTTCGGATGAATTAATGGATCGAATTGCAAATAATAAATTAATCAAAGGTCACTTTTATAGGTGTAACCGTTGTGATGTTCCAAAAGAAGTTATGGATTTTGATACACTCGAAGAACAATTAATTTTTTCTAAGAAGAATATTATTCAGCGTCATGGTAGAAACCCTAAGTTCATTAATATTACCACTGACTTACCGTTATGGACTTTTCATATTCCTTTTGTAGCTTTGACATTAGATTTTTTCGCCAAGTGGATAAAAAAAATAATTTGGAAGAAAGAAGTTCAAATACTTAATCAACTAGACTTCATGGCATGCGGAGATTTTACGTTGATGAGTAAACAAGATTGGCTAGATATCGATGGATATGTTGAAATCGACTTATACTCCCTTCACGTGGACAGCATGGCATTAGTTTCTGCAAAGGCATTAGGAAAAAATCAGGTCGTATTTAAAAAATCAGAATGTACTTATCATATCTATCATAAAGATGGTTGGTCAGGATTCGATAACCCTTTAGATATGATTAAATTCCTTATAAAAAGACCTAGTATTGATTGGTATTCAATTGGTCATAGTGCAGAATATTTAATTAGAAAAAAGACTAATTGGGAAATTAATTCTAAAAATTGGGGCTTTTTTAAACAAAATTTAAAAGAAGATTTAGTTAAAGCAATTAAATGAAAAAACTAGCAGTAATAGGAATAGGAAGATTAGGACTATGTTTTGCATTGAATGCAGAGAGGGTAGGTTACGAAATTGTCGGAGTTGATATAAATCATGAGTATGTGAATCAACTTAATCAGAAGGCTTTTTCTTCTCCCGAACCACATGTAGATGAGTACTTGTCTGCTTCAACACGATTTAGAGCAACTAATGATTTTTCTGTAATTGATCAGGAAGCGATAGAATACATTTATATTATCGTCCCAACTCCATCTTTACCAGACGCCACTTTTTCTCATCAGTATATTGACGAGGTAATTAATCAGCTTTGTTTGCTTCCAACACCAAAAAATCAAAAACATATCATTATTGGTTCAACCGTTATGCCAGGATATTGTGATCAGTTAATAGTGAAATTAAAATCATTGAATTATTCTATTTCCTATAATCCTGAATTTATTGCACAAGGTTCGATTATTCATGACCAACAATATCCAGATCAAATTTTAATCGGTGAAGGTCACCCAAAAGCTACTGAATTTTTAAAAAAGCTATATGGTAAAATGTGTTTGTCTCACCCTGACTTTCATGTAATGGATAGGATAAGCGCAGAAATCACTAAGTTGGCTACCAATTGTTTTTTGACTATGAAAATTTCGTTTGCCAATTCAATTGGTGATTTGGTTATCCAGTCTGGAGGAGAAGTAGAAAAGGTATTAAGTGCTATTGGTGCTGATTCCCGTATTGGCAATAAGTACTTAAAATATGGTTTTGGTTTTGGAGGGCCATGTTTTCCAAGAGATAATCAGGCTTTATTAAAATATGCTGAACAAAAAGACACAAGTTTACCACTTTCTCAAGCTACAATTGAGGTGAATAATAAGCACCTATACTTTCAGTTGAATGAGCTACTAGCGGAAAATAAGGATACTTATGTTTTTGACTCTGTTTCTTATAAAAAAGGAACAGATATTTTGGAAGAATCTCAACAGTTGAAATTAGCTGTAGAACTTGCAAAAAAAGGAAAGAGAGTTATTGTGAAGGAATCAACTATGGTTAGAGGCCAACTTGAAAAATTTTATCCAAACCTTTTTGTTTTTGAATAA
>SKGS01000065.1 GCA_007117355.1 Lishizhenia sp.
GTTGCAAACATGTTCCATCCGAATACAACCCATAATAAAGTAATCGCAATATCAATAGGCCATTCTAACTCGGCATATTCCTTACTACTTGTAATCCCAAGTGGCAAGGTAATAACAGCGGATAAAATGATTAATTGCCAACCCCAAAAGTTGATATAACTAAGCTTATCACTCCACATGCGCGTTTTAAGTAATCGCTGAAGTGAATAATAAACCCCCATGAAAATACCATTCCCCACAAAAGCAAAAATCACCCCATTGGTGTGAAGTGGTCTAATCCTACCGAAGGATAGTATTTTAAATCCGAGGTAATCGTTAAAGAAGTCGGGGAAAGCCAACTGAAGGGCAACGATTAACCCAACGAGCATTCCTATTGCTCCCCAAATGATTGTAGCGTACGCAAAGTACTTTACAATCTTATTGTCATAATTTATTCGCTCTGTTTCCATGCTTATTTATTTGTTATCTTTTGGTTTTTCATCATCATACAACATTCTTATCCCAGGCGTGATATCGTCATCAAATTGCCCGTTTTTGTTCGCCCAAATGAACGACCCTAAAAAAAATACGGCTAACATAAAACTAACCACCAGCATTATATATATTACTCCCATGGTACAAAGGAATTTATTCTTTCCTTGAAATAAAATGACGGTTATCAATTTCAAAACTGACAAATGTCAGTTTCTTAAAATTTCTTAAAAAATGATGTTTAAATGACGTAAAATTCAAATTCAAACCTTCTACACAACAAAAAAACATACCCAATTGTAATAATAAAAAGGGTTTATAATGCTATTTGATACAAGCGTAAACGATAAAGAAATAAAATTTAAAATCAACAAAGAGGTTGGTAAGCCGTTTTCATTTTTTGAAAGTATTAAAAGAGCACCTATTGGCTCTTCCAGAATGGAGGTTATCGCTTACAGTAAACTATTCAATGGTGTTATGGCTTGGAACAAACAGGCTATTTTTGGAAATATAGCATTACGTCCTCACGGCATATTAGTGATAATCTCTGTTCGTCTTAGTAATTACTCTTGGGTTATTCCGTATAGAAATCTATCTATCTTTCATACCGAAACACTCACCATTCACTCTCAAGGAGAGTTTATTAGGTTCAAAGTTAGTCCCAGCCAAAATAAAAAAATTATTCAAAGAATTATTTCTGAAAAAAATGCTCATACACAACAGAATATGGACTATCATGGGGGTGTGCGTAGTTAATTGTTTGTAAATTATGCTAGGAATTAAACTTTTGACACCTCAATAGCATACCGAATGGAATTGCTAGTTATATTTGTTAATTGTATTCAAATAAACAAGAATGAAAAAACTTATATCCACGGCAGCATTATTTGCTAGTCTTTCACTGTCCTTTTCACAGAGTTACACTTCATACTTCTCAGGGAATGAAAACGATACCATTACTAATCCAGAAGGCGGTATTTGTCTGATGGGTGGTGCAACGGAAGATGATGAAGCTATGAAATGGTTTCTCGATCGGGCTGAAGGTGGTGATGTTTTAGTATTAAGGGCTTCTGGTTCTGATGGCTATAATGAGTATTTCTTGAATGATTTGGGAATTGAAATAAATTCAGTTGAAACAATCGTTTGTCATGATGCTTCGAGTGGTTCAGAACCATATATAGTCGATAAAATCAACAAAGCGGAAGCGATTTGGTTTGCAGGTGGAAACCAATGGAATTATGTTGATTTTTGGCGTGGAACTCCTGTTAATGACGCAATCAATTCAGCTATCAAGAACCGAAACATTGTAATTGGTGGCACAAGTGCTGGAATGGCAATTCAGGGAGACTTTTACTTTTCTGCAGAAAATGGAACGGTTACTTCAGACGAAGCACTTGAAAACCCATTCAATCAATACGTAACTGTGGATTCTACAAAATTCATTGCTAACGAATACTTACAGCATACCATTACTGATTCTCACTTTGATAATCCAGATAGAAAAGGAAGATTGATGGTTTTTCTAGCTCGAATTTATCATGATTACGGTACCGAAGGGAAAGCCATTGCTATTGATGAATATACGGCTGTTTGTATAAACAGTTCAGGAATTGCTCGTGTATATGGAGGTTATCCTTCATTTGATGATAATGCTTATTTCATTCAATTAAACTGTGAAAATGAAGATATGTCACCTGAAAATATCGTTGCAGGTGAACCGCTAACATGGAACAAAAACAGTGATGCTTTGAAAATATATAACATTAAAGGTACTCCATCTGCAAATAATTCTTTTGATTTAAATGACTGGGAAAATGGTGTAGGTGGTACTTGGCAAAATTGGAGTGCAAACCAAGGTGAACTAACAGTAGAAGATGGCGAACCATTGAACTGTAGTTCGTTAAATACTGATGAAATCGTTCAAACGAAAAATGTACTCCTCTACCCTAACCCTGTATCAGATTTGGTTTATTTAAATTTTTTAAATACGAAATATGAAGCAAATAAAATTGTTGTATTGAATAACCTAGGACAACAAGTATTGATACAAACATGTGATGATTCGCAATTAACTTCCATGAATTTGGCTCATTTAAGCAGTGGTGTTTATACCTTACAAATCTGGAATAGTTCTAAAAATATTGAAAATCTGCGTATTGTAAAAGATTAAGTTTCTCCGAACTATGCTCAATCAAAAAAATCTAAATTATATAGGCGCCAATAATAGAGAAAGTATTTTGGATATTGAACTACCCGATAATCCAAATGCAATAGTATTGTTTATTCATGGCTATAAAGGTTTTAAAGATTGGGGAGCTTGGAATTTAGTACAATCTTTTTTTGTTTCGAATCGAATAGGATTTGCTAAACTAAACCTAAGTCATAACGGAGGTACTACAGCTAATCCTATAGATTTTCCAGATACAGAAGCCTTTGGAAACAATTGCTATTCGTATGAAGTTTTTGATGTGGAGTCCGTAATTTCTTTGCTTCATGAATATGTTGACTTGATAAACGTTCCTTTATTTCTGATTGGTCATAGCCGTGGTGGAGGAATAGCTTTGTTAAGCGGAGTTAATAAATACGTAAAAGGAGTTATTACATGGGCTTCAGTAGCCTCATTTGAAGAACGCTTTCCACTAGGGAAAGAACTAGAAGAATGGAAAAAATCAGGAGTACGATTCATCAAAAATGGGCGAACAAAACAAGAACTGCCGCATTATTTTTCCTTTTACGAAGATTTTAAGCAAAATAAAGAAAAACTTACTATTTCAAAAGCGGCTTTACGTTTAAAAGAAAGTAAAAAAGCGTGTTTTCACGTTCACGGAACAAAAGATGAAGCTGTTGATGTTAATGAATTAAGCCGCATTGCCGATTGGACAAAAGGAGAAACATTAATTATGGAAAATGCCAATCATACCTTCGCTGCTAAACATCCATGGGAAGAAAATACCCTTCCCGAAGAACTTAAAACAGTTTGTTCCAAAACACTCGATTTTTTGAGTAGAAACATTTAACTTCAAACCAAAGAAAATTACATAACATGAAACTGAAATTACTTCCTTTTCTTATTATTTCATTAAGTTTAATTCTAGTTAGCTGCAATGCTGAAGAAGAGCTTTTAGAGGATAAAACACAAGATTTTGACGAACGTGCATGGCAAAGAGAACATTCCAGTCGAAATGCTTTAGATTGGTCCGGCATTTATGTGGGTAGCCTCCCTTGTGCTAATTGTTCTTCCATTAATATGGAATTGCATCTAAATGATGATGAGACCTATATTAAAAGAACGCTATACCTTGGAAAAGGCTCACTTATCTTCGAGGAAACTGGTTTTTTTAGTTGGGACAAAAATGGAAACAGTGTGACTTTATTCAATTCTGAATCTTTAGAAAGTGAGATAGAGAAATTTCAGGTTGGCGAAAATCAGTTGTTTTACTTGGACAAAGAAGGCAATAGAATAGAAGGTGATTTAGCAGATAGCTATATTTTAAAAAAAGTAGAAAAAACCACTGGTTTGAGGAATAAGCATTGGCAATTAAAAGAAGCCAATCTATTAAAAGTAATCTCGTTTTCAGATGATTTACCTAATGTCCCTGTAATGAATATCGGCGAGGATAACATTTTAGGTTCGTTTGGTTGTAATCGATATTTTGGAAGTTTTGAAATTCAAGAGGATTCCTTATTAATTAAAAACCTTGCAACAACGCTTATGCTGTGTCAAGAAGATAGTTTAGAGCAAGTTTTAGTAAAACATTTAAATCGAAATCATTTAATAGAACTTCAAAACGCAGACACACTAAACTTATATTCTGACAATGGTAAAATGCAGTTCGTTGCTACCTACTTAGATTTTGGGGGAAATGATTAATATTTGTTGTGGTAAAGTATTTAAAATCGGATATTTTTGATTTTTGAGCTAAATCATGGGTTTAGAAAAAATAGTTCAAAATCAGATAATAAAAAAATAAAACCATTAATTAAGGCTCATTAAGGGAGTGATTCTTAATTCCCTTAAATTTTAATGATTCAAAAAAAGAGGATAAAAAGTTAAAACCATGAAGAAATTAAGGTTCATTAAGAGTTGTTTTCTTAATTTCCTTCATGCCTCCTATGGTTCAAAAAAAAAACAAAATGGTTTAAAAGTAAAAACCATTAAGCAATTTAGGCTCATTCAGGGAGTGATTCTTAATTCCCTTAAACCTTAATGGTTCAAAATCAGGTGATAAAAAATAAAAAACGATTGTCACAACTAATTTTTAGTATATTGCTCAACCAATTTCGTTTTTAATTCCTTGAATTCTTTATTTATGAATACTACTTTGTATTTTTGTGTTCATGCGGAAAAGGATTGCTATCTCCATTTTATCGGTATTCTTAATTGTTGTGTTATTTCAACGCTGCAATCTTTCAAAGCATGTACCTGAAAACCATTATTTATTATGGGAAAACAACATTGAACTAGAAGAAACCATCAATATTCGAGAAGATAACCTGCGCAACATTATCCGCCAAACTCCGAATAGTTCAGTTTTAGGAATTCGATGGAAGCTCAAGGTTTATAATTCGGTAGATACCGTTTCTCGCATTCCCGTTTTCAAGCATTTCATTCGTCCAATGAATCAAAAAAGAGAAGACTTAAATGAAAAAATAAGAAATACAAACTCAAAAAGAAAAGCAAGAGAAAACAAGATTAACAACCGAAGAATTGAAAGAGCACTTGCAAAAGGAGAAACTAAATACAGACACAAACGGATAAAATTAAAAGACACGTTAAGCCCTCGGCCTTTTTTTCGTGAATGGTTAAAGTATTCCATTGGTGAGGCACCTCGCATTTATGACAGTTTAACCATGGATTTATCTGAGCAACAAATCCGTTTATACCTAAAGAGAAAAGGATATTTCCACGCTACTGTTGGTCATGAAACTAAATTTGATAGAGACAAGCAAAGAGTTGTTGTTAATTACATTATCGAACCGGGCAGCGCTCACTATATTGACAGCATGCGACTCGTTTCAGAAAACCAAACTGTTAGAAGAGTTTACAATGAATTTTTGAATGAAAAACGTCCGACCTACGATTTGCCTTTTCAATTTGATTCAGATGGGCTTGGAAGAATGCGAAACGATTTAGCTACACACATGAGAGATAATGGAATTTACGGATTTCGCAGCTCCTATGTTTCTTTTGAAGTAGATACGTTAAACAGAAATAACACCGTAGGTTTAGATGTTCAAGTGGCGAGAAGAATGGTTGATAAAGATGGTGAATCAGTCAAAAAATCTTTCGCTGTCACCAGAATAAATAACGTATATTTTCATATAAAAGATACGAATAGCTATGAAGGTAATTTTCGAAATGAACAACTAATACCTAGAAACATCAATTTATCGAGTGGAGATGAAGTTCCAACTTTTGATACGTTGCGTTACGATTGGTACAAAGGACGAAACCCACAGTTTCGAGGGGCCACTTTTTTGTACAATGGTGAATTAAAAATAGACCCTCGTCTCATTGAACATCAAAATTTCTTAGAAGAAAATAACTTTTACAAAGGCTATTACGTGGATAGAAGCTTTAACCATTTGATTCAATTAGATCTTTTTCAAAGTATTAGACCTCAATTAGTTGAAAATGATGATAATACCATTGATGTTCATTATTATTTAACTCCATCAAAACATCAAGCCTTTAGCTTTGAGCCAAGAGCCACTAACTCAAACGGTTTTCTGGGTGTTGCATCTTCAGTCAACTTCCAACATAAAAATATTTTTGGGGGAGGAGAAAAGTTGAAGCTCTCCTTTAGTGGTGGTTTCGAATCACAACCTGCGATTTTTGATGAATTAGAAGATGGAACAACTGTGACCAACGCTGGGAGAAGTTTTAACACCTTAGAATATGGTCCAACAGCAGAACTAGAATTACCAGGGTTGTTCCCTTTTTCAATAGAACGACTTTCAAAAAGACAGTTGCCAAAAACTTCCCTAACATTAGCTTATAACTTCCAAAAAAGAGACGACTTTGAAAGAGACTTATTTCAATTCAATTATTCATGGCGCTTTTTTGACACAAGGAAAACTCAAGTCTTTACTGTTGGTCTTCCTATCATTGGAGGGTTTCAGTTTATCAACATTGACAAAAGTCCAGCATTTCAAGAACGACTTGAACAACAAAACGACCTTTTTCTTATCAATGCTTACAGTCAGCAATTTATTTGGAAAGACATCAAACTATCTTATCAATACTCCAACCAAGAAATAAAGAAAAAGAATATACTGTTTTCTTATGGCGCTATATTCGACTTAGCGGGTAACTTTGCGAGTTTACTAACACGAAATGCAGAGCCAAATGCAAATGGAAATAAAGAATTATTCAATGTTCGTTATTCTCAATTTGCTCGACTAGACAATGATTTTAGGATACAACATAAACTGAAAGGTAAGCGTTCATTAAACTACAGGGTTCAGATAGGAGCTGGCTTACCCTACGGAAATAATGGACCTAACTTACCATTTGATTACAGTTTTTTTGCTGGGGGTTCCAACGACAATCGAGGGTTTAGAGCACGTTCTTTAGGTCCTGGGGATTATAAATATTATCTTGATACGAATAGAACTGCTACTGAGATTGGAGATATAAGAATAGGTGGAACAATCGAATACAGGTTTCAGATAAGTGGTATGTTCAGAGGTGCGCTGTTCTCAGATTTTGGAAATGTTTGGACATACAATGAAGACGCTAATCGCCTTGGAGGGCAATTTTCCACGGATTGGTATAGACAACTTGCTGTTGCTATGGGAACAGGACTTAGAATTGATTTGGATTTCCTGATTTTCAGGTTAGATGTTGGAATTCCAATCAGAGTGCCTTCCTTACCGCTTGAATCTCAGTGGATATGGCAAAGCAGGGATGCACTTTATGAAGAAGCCGAACAAGTGCTTGGCGAAAACTTTAAATCTAAATTTTTGAACCCTTTTACGCCACAAGTGCATATTGCAATTGGTTATCCATTCTAGTTTTAGGCCGTATTTTTCACCTTGAACCTGACTTTTAGTTTTTTTATTCAGAATAAAAACTTTTCAACTTTCCGACTTTTTCATAGGTTTAACTAATAAGCAAAAGTTATCATTTTAAAATCATTTGCAAAAATATTTTCTGATTAGGCTAAAAGAAATTTCACAAAAGAATATTGAATTTTAAGTAGCTTTTTATTAAACTTCTATTTACAGTTGTTTATCGCTTTACAAATTCACCTGCTTGATAATATTCTTTTAAAATAATCTCGCCTGATCGATCATAGACAAGAAAATCCCCATGTTTCAAACCTTTCGAGTATGATGCTTTTGTGTAAATTGCAGTTGAATCATCTGGATAATATGTTTCGCAAAATCCATTGTAAGGTTCACCAAAATAATAACGAATTTCGTCACCGGAGTCATTTCTAAAAACCTCTAACGAGTCACAATGAACCACTTCATTTTGACCAATAGATTCTCTTAAAAGTCTTCCATGGTTATACAGGTTCATGCTTAAAGTGTCTCCTTTTGGTGAAAACAATATTCTGTTTCCATGCAACTTACCTCTAAAGATTTGACGCGCCTCTAATACCGATTCACCATTTGGGTAATACATGACACAAACACCTGAAAACAATGAGTCTTCATAAAGTATGTTACCCGAATCATCAGTTGCTAAACTATCACAATTAATCGTAGGAAGATAACTGTAAGCATCAAATTCTCCAGACAATAATCTTTCTTGTATTTGCTCTTTGTTGAGCGATTGAATATTCCAATCGCAGGATAAAGTTGTTAGCAATAATAGGACAAATACTAAGAATACTTTCATTTTTCTTTTGAATTAATTAGTGTACAAAAATAAACATACGATTAAACATAAATGTTGTTGAACGGAAAATGTTTTTGGAGAGCGTACGACAGTTTAAGCAAAGAACAATTACAACTTTATGGAAAACATTATTCTTTTAAAGGAGCATTGTTCAATGTGCTCAACATAACTGGATAAGTTGGGTCTTCGTTTACGTTAATCTTAATTATTTTATCCGCGTTTTTAAGCAACTTTCTGCAATCGGGACTTAAATGCGTAAGCGTAATTTTCTTCCCTAACTTTTGATAGCGAGACGTTAAATTATTCAATGCTTCTATTGCCGACATATCCGACACTCGACTTTCCATGAAATTAACAACAACTTCTTGCGGGTCTTCTTCTATTTCAAACTTTGTTTCAAAATCTCGTATTGACCCAAAAAATAAAGGACCGTAGATATCATAGTGCTTCACACCAGCCTCATCAATGTGTTTTCTTGCTCTTATTCGTTTAGCGTTTTCCCATGCAAATGCAACTGCCGCAATAAGCACTCCAATTAAAACGGCTAGAGCGAGGTTATGTGTAAATACCGTAATTAGCGTTACTAACACCATTACAATCACATCGTTCTTTGGCATTTTTTTGAAAATGCGTAAACTCGACCACTGAAAAGTATCTACTGCAACCATGAACATTAGCCCCACTAAAGCAGCCATTGGCAACATTTCCACCCATTCGGCACCAAACAAAATAAAAATAAGAATAAGTGAAGCCCCAACTAAACTTGATAATCTTGCACGCGCATTATTATTAATATTTAAAAGTGTTTGACCTAAAACTGTACATCCGCCCATACCGGAAAAAAAACCTGAAACAAAATTCGCTGAACCCTGAGCAATACATTCTTTGTTCGCATTTCCTCGTGTTCCTGTCATTTGATCCACTATATTTAAAGAAAGAAGTGTTTCTAGAAGTCCAACTATAGCAAGGACAACAGAATAAGGTAAAACCAAAAGTAAAGTATCCAATGTAAACGGAATATTTGGGATTGTCAATGGAGGGAAAGATCCATTGATTGTCTGCCCTTCTTTCAATGTGTCTGATACGGTTTGTGTATCAATTCCCAATCCTAATATAACACTTGTAATAATAATAATTGCCGCTAGTGACGCTGGAACAGCTTTTGTCAACTTTGGGAAAAGCCATATAAGTAACATGGTAGCAGCTGTAAAACCAATCATTATCAACAATGAGTTTTGTGCCAACAGTTCACCTGTTTCTATATTGTAAAAGTGACGCAATTGAGATGTAAAAATAATTATGGCAAGTCCATTCAAAAAGCCAAACAAAACAGAATGAGGTACTAAACGCATGAATTTTCCTAGACGAAATAGTCCTGCAATTATTTGAAGAACCCCTCCAATAATAACTGTTAGAAATACATAATTAAGAATTGACTCGTCAGATATAGATGGGTAATTAGTTTTTAATTCATCAATTAATCCAACAAAAATGACTGCAATTGCACCTGCTGAGGCATTTATCATTGCTGGTCTTCCGCCAGCAATTACAGCAACCACACCGAAAATAAAAGAAGTATAAAGCCCAATTAATGGAGAGAACCCCGCAATCATTGCAAAAGCAATTGAAGAAGGGACTAAGGCCAAAGCAACAGTAATTCCAGACAAAACCTCTGTGCGGTAGTTAATTTTGTTATTTAATCCAAACCAATTAATTATCTTATCCATTGAAAACTATTAAAATAATAAAAAGTACCGCTGTATTTCTAGCGTGCAAAACTATAAATTAAATTTGTAAGTAATCACAAAATTTATTTATTATTGAGAAAATGGATACTCTGTATTCCTAATTTCTTGTGTTGATTCTTTCAAGTTGTAATTTAGTTACACAATTTATTTCTCGACAAAAAGTTCTCCAATCTTACTTAAATCAATATTTCCACCGGACAATAAAACACCAATTCGTTTTTTACGAAATTCTTTTTTATTTTTAATCACTGCTGCTAGCGCAACGGCCGCAGATGGTTCTACTACTAGCTTTAAGCGTTCCCAGAGGATTCGCATTGCATCTATGATTTCGTTTTCTTCAACGCGAATGATTTTAGAAACATCATCTTTAATAATTGGAAAGTTAATGTCACCCAAATGGGTTTTCAGGCCATCAGCAACTGTATTTATCGTTTTATTAAACTGTATTTTATTCGCTTTTAAAGATTGGTAAGCATCATCAACTTCAAACGGTTCAGCTCCGATTATTTCTACTTTATTACCTAATTCTTTGTTCGCCAAAACAGCTCCTGCAATTAATCCTCCTCCCCCTACAGGAACCATTATTGCATCTAAATCCTCTATATCTTCAATTAATTCGAAAGTTGCTGTACCTTGTCCTATAATAACATTCAAATCATTAGAAGGATGGATAAATGTTGCTCCTGTTTTTTGTGAAACAGATTCAGCTGTTTTCTCTCTCGCTTGATTTGTTGGCTCACATAAAATTATTTCTGCACCATAATCAAGAACAGCATTTTGTTTGACTTGAGGCGCATTAGAGGGCATAACTACATAGCAGGGAATGGATAAACTTTTTGATGCCAATGCCAGCGCCTGCGCAAAATTACCAGATGAATGCGTTACCACTCCATTTTCTTTTTGTTTATCAGTAAGGTGATGAATTGCGTGTAAAGCGCCACGAATTTTGAAAGCTCCCATGCGTTGAAAATTTTCACATTTGAAAAACACTGCAGCGTCTAGTTGACTATTCAACCAAGAAGAAGTATGAATTGGTGTTCTGTGTATGTTCGGAGCTATTTTCTTTAATGCTTTGGATACCTCGATATTTTCCATAAACGTATTAAAGAATTAATTCAGAGATATATGACTAACCGTTGAATCCAAAATACCATAATTAGCAATTATCGATTGAATAGCGATTAGTGCTCTTTCGTTTTCAGGAGCAAAGAATGTTACTTCCAATTGTCCATCTCTAGATTTAACGGACTTTTGAATCGGCTCACGTAGTAACAATTCCATCAAATCACTATTCATAAAGCTCTTTGGTATAGAAACACGCATAATGTGCATCGTTTTTTCTCCATTTCTCAAAGCACTTTTAAAGTTAACTGCTTCTTTATTGGTTACTTTAAAACCATTGAAAATCTCAACTTTATTTAATTCGTTTTCAATGGAGGCAAATGATGGAACATTATCTTGTTTAAAGATGAATGATTTGATTCTTCTTGATCCAAAGTCGTAGTAAAAATAATTTCCCACCTCATTATACCTATTCAGTACTTGTGTTGGATACGTTCCGTATGTTTCATTCGACTCAAATTGAACGTCAAATATTCTTCCTTTCAAAACTGGTTCATTTGGTGGAGTATCAACAACCACATTAGATGTAATTGTATTTCTCTCCACTACTGTTGGATTTACAGATTCAAAGATGGACTCACCGTGTTTTTCTATTAACTTAGTAGCTTGACCAACTGTAATTCGCTCACCTTGATAATAGGCAACTATATATGCATCACTCACACCTTGTTCAATAACTTCAGCTCTTTTCTCTCTAGCCTCCTCTAGGTTATCAAACACTCCAGAAGAATAGCGAATTTGTCCATTAGGAAGTCTTTTGGTAATCAACGGTGTAACATTTTTTATTTGGTCGGATGTTACAGGTTTATTGTAAACACCAACTTGTACCGTATAATAAAGGCCCATTTTTCGTTCTGCCACATCAGCCTCAACCGCTCCTGGAGCTTTGTTGTATGCAAACTCATCTAATTCTTCTACACGTTGTGATGATGCTATTAATTCTTCACGGTCGGTCATAATAGCTGTTTCGGGCGTATCAATAGTTGGAAGACATTCACCAGTATTTAACATTTCTTGCGCTACGTAAACTGGAATTCTTTCACCATTACAATAAGCAACAACAAACGCATCGACATAACCTAAAGCTCTAATTTGGTCTCTAGCCACACCTGCATTTGCTCTATCTGCAAAAGCTCCAGCTGTATATCGAATCAAAGTTGGCGAAACGTATTCACCCATTACAGGAGCAAAATCGTTAAATACGTCATTTGGAACTGGTCTATTAAAGGCACCAATCTGAACTTTAAATACAATTCCTTCAGGATATTCTGGAGTTAAAGGAATTGGATTTTCGTCAGAATATTTTATCGCTTGAGTGGTCGTATTCATTATTAAACCAGCAGCTGGTTTAACTGGCAATCTTGGTATTTCCTTAATCGCATCCACTTGACGTGCAATAAGGTTTTCTGCAATAAGTCTCTTGCGATAATCTTCTGGCATTTTGTCTTGAATCGTCTGTTGCGTTGAGCGAGCTTCTGTTCGTAATTCTTGAATGCGCTGTTCTAACTCGTCAATCTCAACAAGAATAACTCCAACTTTTTGACGCTCTTCATTCGATGGATTTGTTTTACTATCCAAATTATTCATTTCAACATCAAGTAATTGCTTTTTCGCTTTTAGCGCATCCTCTTTGATTTTGAGTTCATATTGTGTTTGCTCTAAACGTCTTACTAAAGTATTTAACTCCCTGTAATCAGCTGACTTAGCGAAATTAACCTCTTCCTTGTAGGTAATTGGATTATTTATTGCATCATCAGTTATTCCTTTTTCAGTTGTAAGCTTCGCCCTTGCTTCAAACTCATTCAAGGAGTTTTTGTTACGTTCTTGTTTTTCAGCTAAACGAGCATTTAATGCCATTAACGCTGCTCTTCTTCGTTTCAAGCGTTCAAGTTCACTAGCATCTGAATTGTTTATTTGAAAATCTATTTGTTTGATTTGATCTTCAATTTCTAGCTGTTTTGTTCTTATTTGTCTTTGTTCTTGTTCTATATCACCAACATTGGAAAGTAAATCAAGAGTTACGGCTTCCAATTCAAGTTCACTAGCTAAATCCTCTACAAGTGCTTTTGCCTCTTGCTTTTTTCTTTCTTTTTCCAAATCAGCTAATGCTTCATTTTGACGTGCTTGTGCTCGAGCTAACAATTCTTTTCTCACTACTGGATTTTTCTCTTGGCTAGCTTCTTGTTTTAGTTGCTCAACAATAAGTTCTGTTTGCTCTGTTTTGAGAACAGCCAAAGGAGCTTCTCGCGACTCTCGTTCAATTTCATTTCTTTTGTTTGAAAGAACGCCAGCAGTAACTTCTGTTGTTTCATCTAAAACAGCAATAACTTCCTTCGCAACTTTTTTATCGAGTTTATCTATCTTTCTCTCAACTCTTCTTTCTTGTCTAGCTGACGAAGCTTCAGCAAGTGATTCCTCCAAAGAATTGCGTTCTGTCTCTAACTTTTCTACCTTAAGTTGAGTAGTTTGTATTTTTTCTTGTTGCTCATCTGATAGTTCTAACATTACCGTTAATGGCATTTCTTCAATTACTCTTTTAGATTTTTCTATACTTGTTTCTGTAATTTGTTCTGCTCTAGCTGCCGCTTGCGAAGCAATAGCCATCTTTGTTTTTACTTGGTCTATTTTAACAGAAGTTACTTGTTCTTCTTCTTTCAAAACAATAAGTTCTTTGTTTGCTTCGATGTCATTTGGGCTAGAACTTAGCAATTGCTGTATTGGCGCTTTCTCTTCTTTGATTCGCTCAAGGTATTCTGTATGCTTATTTAAATAAACCTCATCATCCACGTTACCAGCTTTATATTGCATGTCCAAGTCACCAATTTCAATTCTAAATCGTCCCATTTTATTATTTAGAACTTTTTCTTTTTCTTCTTTTGACAAACTTGCCGTAAGAGCTCTGATGTCAATGGATTCAGGAGCAGTTGTTGCTTCTTGTGATTGTTCATCTTCTGGTGTTTCCACTTCATCTTGAGCAACTTCTGTTTCAGATGTAGATTCCTCCTCTACCCTAACTTCTTCCTCTTGTTGTTGTGGCTCTTCTCTACCTTCTGAAATCTGAGTTGTTTCAGTCTCCTGAGTAGGTTGAGTTTCTGTAATATCTTCTGTTATATCTTCCTCGATACCTAAAGAAAGTTGTAATAATTCAATATCTTCATTAAGTTTCTCTTTCTTCTCTGTAATAGATTGAAGAAGTTGATTATAGCTAGTAATCGTGCTTAAATCATTTGTGTTTTCCTGACTATTTCGAATAGTTTGCTCCAATTCATTAAGCACAACAAGTTGTTCATTTTTTGCGGTCAATGCATCCTCAGCGTCTAACTCGTCATTCATCAATAAATCATCAATTTGTGCATCTTCTGATTGAATTCTACCAAAAGTCAATTGAGCATCAGAGGCGCTTATTATTTCAGCTGTTTGCTCTGAAGTCGCTTCTTGTCTTTCTTGTTCCTCTTGAGTTTGTGCATCTTGCTGAGCTAGCTCTTCAGCCAATTGTTCTTGTTGACGTTGTTCTTCTTCTAGTCTTGTTCTTTCTGCTGCTAACTCCTCTTGTCTTTGTTCTTCTTCTCTTATTTGTTGCTCTGCTAAACGCTCTTGTTCAGCTATTCTTGCTTCTTCTGCAAGTCTTTCTTGCTCGGCGATAGCATCTGATTCAGCAGTTAAATCTTCCGTTGCTTTCAATTCTTCTATTTCAGATTTAACATCTTCAAGAATGGCTAGTAGAACTTCCGTTTTTTCAATCATTTCATCCGTTTCTTCGCCCATTTGAATTGCTTCACTGATTAAATCTAACTCTACATCAATATCATTGATTAATTCATTTTTTCGATCGATAAGCTCTTGGTTAGAAGCATTTCCTGTTTCCAAATCAATTAACAGTTGCTCCATATCATAATCATATGTTGGGTCAACTTGGGTAAGATAAGTCTGTCTCTGTTGTGGAGTTATGGCCATAGGAGCATCTTCTTGAGTGTTATCTGCCCCATCTAATTCTTCAATTTGTCTATTTAAGTCTTCTAATTCTTGTTGAACTTGCAGCATTTCTTCTGTTAAGTCTTCATTTGTACCTTGTTCAGGAGTTTGTTCTTGTTGCTGCTCGGCTTGTAAATCTTCTTCCGCCTGTCTTTCAAATTCAGCAATTCTTTCCTGCTCTGCTTGAAGTTCTTCCTCAGCTCTTCTGGCCTCTTCTGCTAAACGCTCTTCTTCTTGAATTCGTTCTTGCTCTGCAATGCGCTCTTGTTCTGCTATTCGTTCTTCTTCCGCCACTCTTTCCTGCTCTGCAATACGTTCTTGCTCTGCTATTCGTTCTTGTTCTGCAATGCGTTCCTGCTCCACAATGCGTTCTTGTTCTGCAATTCTTTCTTGTTCTATCTCACTGCTTGCAATATCCTCAAGTGTATAGGATGCCAAATCTTCTTGAACCACATCTATTTCAATCTGAATTTCATTTAATCTGGTATCTATTTCATCAATTTTTTCTTCTTTTTGAGCGATATTGTTTCTAACATCCGTCAAATCCTCAGTTGAATCTGTTTCAAAACTGGTCAAATTAGAATAGTCCTCTTCGTCTTCATCAATATCCAGCCCCATTTTTAACAATTCAATGTCTTCATCAATTTTAGAGGTTTTGATATTAATATTTGTTTTTAAAGTGTTTAGCGTCGAAACAGACTCTAAATCGCTTGGCATCGATGAACTATTTATATCATTAGATAAAATTGATAGTTGCTTACGAATCTCTCTTTTACTTTCTAAGGCTTCATCCATTTCTAACTCGCCTTCCATCAAAAGATTATCAAGTGCTACCTCTTGATCTTGTAATTCTTCAAGTCTTGATTTAGCATCTGCTAAGGTAACTCCTGTTAGCCCTTCATTCGATGAAGAAACAATTTGTTTAAGCTCTTGTAATTCATTTGAAACTGTGACTTTATCATTAGAAAGTGACTGTTGTTCCTTTTGAAGGCTTAAAAGTTCAATTTCTTTATCTAAAACTGTTTTAGTTTCTTCAATCAAATCACTAGGAATGTTATTGCTCGAGCTTTGGTTTAGTGCTTCACGAAACTCGTTTTTTCTAGCGATTTGTTGTTCAAGCGTGCTTATATCTTTATCTGCAACTGACTCGAAATTTGCCATGTCCTCTTGATAAGTTTCATCAATGACATTGATCAATTCGTTTCTTGTTGAAACATTAACTGGAACCTCTTCAGAGGATAAATTTTCATCTCTTGAGCTATCCTCTTGCCCTTCTTCTATTGCAATATCATTATCAGTTACAGAAAGATCTTCTTCATTTTCTAATTCACTTTCTTCTGTTGTAGAAAAATTAAATTCCTCTAAGCGAGACGTGTTAGAAACAACAGTTTCAGCAATATCATCAATAGCCTTAGCTTCCCAACCAGGCATTAGAGAAGCATTTTCCATATTCGAAAGTGCTTGACGTTGATTTGCTAAATCACCAGACTCTTGAATTCTTCTATCTAAGAAAGCTATTTCACCATCAATATCAGAAAGTTCGCTCTCCATACTGTTTATACGCATTTGCATATCCTCCGCTTCGCGACGTTTCGCATTTGGCAGCGCTTCTTTTAAGTCTTCTATTTCAGAGAGCAGTCTTAAACGTTGCGACTTCAAATCGTCTTTTTTAGAAACTTGGGCAAGTTGTTTTTTCATCAACTCATCAATTTCTGTAATTAGTTCGAAACGAGCATCTACAAATGTTTGCTTCTGAAGTTCATCAGCAAGGTAGGACTTATGTTTAGCGACAATATTTAAAAATGCGTCTTCATCGTTATTGTCCACCGATTCAAAGTCATTTCCTACAGGCGCAAACTCATCAATTTTCTTATTTGTTTTTACTAAATCATTCTCAAGCAATTTAACAACAGATTTATTCCCTTGAATAAGTGCACTTTTTTCATTAGCCTTGGCTAGAGCCTCTTTCGACTGTTTAGTTAACTCTTTTTTCTTTGACTCATCTTGTTCATTTCGAGCTAAACCCTGAAGTGAGTCGGCCTTATCCATAAGTTTACCTATGCTTTCATTTGCAGCTACAATTTCCTGAAGTGCTATTTGAATTTGCGTATTCGTTTGTCCTTTACGAGCATCTAAATCCCTTCCTTTAGACTCAACCATTTGTTTTATTTCAAAAGGTGTGAAATTTTCAAGACCGAGTTCTGCAAGCACTTTTCCTTTTTCTCGCTGCTGATCTAAATCGTCTAAATCAAAGTCATCAGCATTAACATCCATTTTTGATTGCTTTTCAAGTACCTCTGCTAATATGGAGAAAGGGTCTTCAAAATTCTCATCGAATTTATTGTTTAGCATCACGACCTCTTCATCATTTTTCAAGACTTCATCTAGTTGCTGTTTTAAAGGTCTTAGTTCTTTTAACTTAGGAACATCAACTATATGTTTAGTAATTTTATCTTTTCCCTTGACTTGAATAGCAAACTCATATTTACCACCTTTCGGAAGATTAATGAGATACTCTCCTTTTTTATCGGAACTAAATGTACCTATAGATTTATTTGAGGCTAAATCCTTTACTTCTATACTAACCGATTTATTATTAGGATCAATTTCTGAAGCAAAATAACCTTTTATAATTGCCAATTGTAGCGGAAAACGTTCAACTCGAACATTGTAAACATGCACATTTCCCATGTCACTTTCTCTAGCAGAAGAGATATAAGCCAGTCTATCCAAAGAATCTACGATATAAAGTAAATCATCATCAGGGGAAGACAAAGGGAAGTCCAAATTTACCGGTCGTTCAAAGGAATCTGTTGTTTCATCGTATTTTGCCTTGAACACATCATACCCGCCCATGCTGTTATGGCCTTTGGAAGAAAAATAAAGATATTTTCCATTTGGGTGCATGTAAGGATATTCTTCATCGTATGGCGTGTTTACAAATCCACTAACTTTTTCTGGTTTTGACCAACCGCCATTTGTTTCTCGCGTTCTTTTGTAAATATCTTTATCCCTTGAATTATCTCCATAACTTGAGTAATAGATAGTATTTGAGTTAGCAGGAAAATGAATTAAAGGAACATGATTTTGTTTTTTATCCTCTTTTGACTGAAAATTAGATGTAACAATTAACTCACCTCCAATGTCTTGTAAATCATAAATTCTAAAAAAGCTTTCTGTAGAAATTTGCTGCTTATTTAGTACCACCATTTCTGTAAGGCTTGACAAAAGCCCTTTACCGTTTTCACACATTTGAATCTGTCTGTCCACATCAAGGCGCTGAATTGCTTTTACTCCTGCTCTCTTTTTATATTCATTATAATATTCTATCGCTTTATTAAACTGAAAAGTAAGATGATATGCTTTACCAAGAAAATAATAGGCCTCATCTTCTACATTATCACCCGTAACCGCAAACTTCAAGTACTTAAATGCGTTTTGCTTGTCTCCAGAATTAAAAAGTAAGCAAGTCCCGTATCTGAAGTTATAAGAATGGTTTCTTGGCTCTAGCGAAAGCAGTCTTAGATATAAGGGCGTTGCTTCGAGGTACTCTTCATTGTTAAAGTGCTTTTTTGCAGCCTTTTCTATATCTTCTTTTGTTTCCTGAGAAAAACCTAGGAAACTGAGGCTAAAAAATAATGTTATTAATAGAAGTCTAATAGTCATTTTTCGTTATTCAAAAATAAGTACGGTTATTTCTTAAAAAGGTTCATTTTGTTTTCTTCGCCTTTTATCAATCGATTAATATTTTGTTTATGAGCATAAATAACTGCAGAAGCTAATACCACACTAAATACAATTAGATAAATATTACTATTATGTAAAATAAAATAATTAACAAAAGGAAATAAAATTGCTGCTGTAATAGCACCTAAAGAAACGTAAGATGTGGCAATAAAAATTATTAAAAATACAGAAAAGCAAATAAGCGCTGCAAAAGGTTGGATTCCAATTATTATTCCGAGGGAAGTTGCTACTCCTTTTCCACCTCTAAAGCCAGCAAAAACTGGAAGAGTGTGTCCTATAATGGCACAAATACCTAATAAAAGTTGTAATTGAATCAATTCATCACTACTCCAAGATGAAAAGTTAATAAACTTTAGTAATGAAACAGCAATAAATCCTTTAAGTATGTCAATTGCCAATACTATTGCTCCAGGTTTTTTTCCAAGAACACGGAAAGTATTTGTTGCTCCTGCGTTTTTACTTCCATGTTCACGTACATCTATACCATATTTGGCTTTACCAATCCAAACAGCTGTAGGGATGGAACCTATTAAATACGCTATTACTATAAATGCTATTACTTCCAATTTTCTTTACTAATTAAATACACGCAAGAATTGATTTTGATATGCTGAATTCTCCGTCATTTGATACATAAATTTCCTTTCTTTACGCTTATCTGGTTTAATTGAATTGATTCTCTCAAACAATTCCTTGTCATTTGTGAGAATATTCATAGTTCCAGACTTTCGGTAATCATAATCTATAAAATAAGAATATGCACCGGGCACGTCAAACATAAACCCAAGTCTATCTCCTGTGGCTGTTCTTTGCTGAGCAAAAAGCTTGAATGGAACAACTCGCATAACTGGTTCTCCAAACATGTTAACTAGCGCAGCTTTATTTTCTGTAGTTTTTAGACCAATTTGTTCTTCTCCAAACATGCTATAAGAAGTTAATTTAACACCGGTGATAACCATAAACTCTTGCATTTCTCTTGGTACCCTTCTCACTCTTTTTTCGAGCGTAAAATCCGATCTGATTTTATCCGCAGTTTCTCTATCAGTCCATTCCAAAATAGCTTGTTCTAGCGTAGTTGAAGAGAAATCAAGTGGTTTAATGCCTTCAATTTCCACAATACTTTTTGCTAAATTTTCAAATGACCTTTTATCTACTGGTGCAGAAATTTTAAGTGTTAAGTTCATGGTTGTTACTTCCGTTGACTGATTATAATTAACTACACCGACAGCATCTACTTCTATGTTTCCGTAGTCCATTCCTAAACTAACTTTTCCGTCTCCATTCATAGAACAAGATTTAGTATGTAAAGAAACATAATTACCCGCTTCATTTCTGTTTATTAGTTTTTCAGCAGTTGAAATTTGGAACTCATTTTTAGAGTCGCTATAAGTAAGCAATCCAGAAGCAGTAATAACAATTGGGTCATTTGGATCAATTAAACTTGAAAGGAAAGTTGGATATAGTTCTATCTCTTCTGTGTCCATGCTATGTCTCCAAACAATCCCGGCCGAAATAGGATTTCCATCTAAGTCTTTCATTTCATCTGACACAGGAATTTGAACATTATTTGGATCGATTGGAGCAGTAAACGCCATCCAGTTTCGATCAAACTTGTTACAATCGTGGTTAATTCTTGTTGCCCCTTTAAACGTTAAGAAAGGGTCTGCTGCTTTGAGAATTACATCACCGTAAAAATCAAATCTCGAACTGATTTTAAAATCATCATCTTGGCTAATTTTACCGCTTGCATTGGTTTGATAGGAAGTATCTAAATATATTCTTGGGAAGTAAATGATGTACTTATTACTATCTGAGTCATAATAAGGGTATTCACCTTTAGAAGTGTAGGCTCTTCTAGCTGTAATGTTTGTTGTTGCTTTTTCTATTTTGTGGTATTTTGTAATATAGTTTGCAACAATGGTAGAATTATGTAATGTTTCCATCACAGCATTTTTTCTAATTGTAACTTTCGCACTATCTGGAGAGATTCGGGCATCAGCAACATCAATATAATCAACTGAAGAACAGTAGATTGTTTTCTCTTTCAAACTATATTTAGCATTTCCGGATCTGAAAGCGAGGGAGTCTTGCTTGGGATGCGTAGAAACGAAGTTTGGCCCAGCTAAATCGAGATCTCTATCAGATTCTGTTAAATCATCATCAGATTGTTGTAGCTCAATTTCCTCAGTATCCATGAACCACTTGAACATATCAATTTTACAATAGTATTTATTCACTGGAAACTCAACTTTTGACGAACCATCGTTTGATTTAAATTCACCATACCTCTCCTTAAAATCAACATAGGATTTCATATTGTCTGTTTTCACAGCAATTTGTTCTTCATCCATATCTTCAGGATCAACATATTTATTCGTTAAATTAAAAACCGTTGTATCTGAATGCACAATATGGTGACCAAAACGATAATTATTTGATGTCAGATTAGCACCTTGTTCTAAACGAATAATTCCTTTTCCTCTCATTCCGTTCTCTCTAATCACCGTTTCACCTCGAAGTTTTGCCTCTCCGTCATAAAAGCTAATTAACTGTTTGTTTGATCGAGCCTTCAGTGTTTTTCTTTTTGGCAAATACGTTATAAACGCATCAGGACCATAAGCATCAGGAAACTCCACTCCTTCTTCTTGTGGGCGATTGGTAAATTCTGCTACACCAATCGTTGAATCAGGTAAAAATGTGAAGAGTCTTGAAACCGAGGTAGAGTTCATAAAATCAATACTTCCATTTCCTTGTAATCCTTGATTTGATAATACAATCTGGTTTTCATACGTTGCGTTTGAACTATAAAACGTATATCCATCCTCTGGCGCTGCTGTTGAAAAACCAAGCGAGTAATCAGGCATGATTTTTAACTCTTGCTTGAACTTTGGAAAAATACCAGCTGAGGTCAATTCTCCAGGCAAGCGCAGATATTTCTCATTAAACGTAGAGAGGCTATCCACTTCAAATGGTTCTATTTCAAAGAAAAATCTATCTTTTGAATATGCCCCTTTGTGAATAGAGCGGTGGTCGTAATAGACTCGAGTTTTTTCTTTAATATTAAGCTTCGGGTAATCATCAAATTCTTCATTCTGACCGGAACGATTTTCTAGAGCATCAACAAACAACTCTCCTCTTACACCAGAAATTGTAGACTGAATTGGTATCTCTCTTGGTCCGTGCTCTGGTTTCCAAGGAACAGCTCTAAAAAGGGCCGCATCAGACTCAATGATGTTAAACTTATTTTGACTGTAATCATAGTTTCCACTAAGAATTTGAACTTCCCACTTTCCGGAGTTAACCCAACCTTTAAAGAATATATTCCTGTTTTCTCTAACTTGAACGGAGTCACCGGTTGGAAAAATAACCGTTCGTTTTCCTTCTGATATCGGTACTTGACTTACTGCCACTAAATCTAGGTCTAACGAAGTTAAATTGATTTTTCCAAAAGACTTTATTCTTGCTCGTTCGGCATTTCGTCTATCCATTAATTCTTTTTGCAGTCTTAAATCCGGGTTCTTGTTTATCTCTTCATCACTTTTTCCTTCCATTCTTTGAGGTGATAAATCTGAAACAAAAGCAACATTATCAAAGTCTTTTTTACCCGATTTCGACTTTACAAAATGTTCTAACTTATTATTTATAACAACTATTCCTCTTTCGCTGTCATAAGAGATAAATCCGAGAGCAGACAAGTCCAACAACTTCGATTTAGCTTGTTGGATAGTTTGTCCTAAAGCGGTTGAAGCAGTTCCTTCAGACATCACAAACTCGTCGTATTTATAAGCATAGTTCCAAAGAGCAGTAAGTGGATTTGTGGAGGCCATTCCTTGGACTTTTTGGAACAAATATTCATCATAAAAATCAAAAGACTCAAAATGCGCTTTTCGCTGTTGTTGAGATGTTGCAAAATTAAAGTTGAGGTCCAGTTCGTCACCTTTTCTATTCCAGACAATCTGCTCCACATACATGTCTAATTTGTGGTAACTATTAACAAATGGAGCTTGTGACAGACCAGTATTTCTTCGGAATAATTGTAATTCTTCATCATCAATAACAAAAGTCAAACTTAAACTTGGATGGATTATTGAGTCGTTTCTACCAATATACATTCGAATACCACAATTGTCGGATAACAATTTATTATCTGCTACACGTACCATATTTGAAGTAGTAGAAACGAATGTTTTGCCACTTTTGTAAAATGTAAGTCTAGCTGGCTCTTGCACGGTTCCTTCTCCAACGAAATCAGAACCTTGTAGCGAAAAACCACCTAAATAATCCACATTAGGAATAAAGTTCTTGATGGTATATTTTCGCTCAAAAGACTGAAACTGAGGAAAAGGTAATTCTCTATCTTCAACTGCGGAACCACGCTGAGCTCTATCAATTAATTTTCCCGCAATTTTTTCTTCGAAATAAGGTGATTTCAGATAAACAGTATCGCAAGTAAAGTTTGTTGATCGCATTGAGATTTGATAATCTGTTAAATCAGCATGTGTTTCTTCTATTGAATACCCTGCTTTTTCCCAAGTTAACATTCCGTTTTGACCAGTATAGCGTTGTCTTGTAAGCTCATAAATACCTGAAGTATTGTAGATAAGAAGACTGTCTGAATATGGTGCTTCTTTTCTTGACCTATTTCTATTTATCGTTCTACAAACCAATTTAGAATTTTGAAATTCAATGAACGCCCCATCTTTTTCATCGTAGGAAAAATTGTATTCTCCGCCTGAACAAACCCATTCAAAATTTGGATTTTTCGCAATTACGTTTCTACTAAAAAACTCTCCAGAAATATCAATGAAATCCGTAAATCTCTTGATGTTTCGACCAGCTAAGAAACGATCTACTGTATTGTGCCAAGCTTCATAGCTTTCTTTAGACTGCTTTTGATCTACTAGGGTGTAAACTGAAAAAACGTAATTATATACTTCGGGGTGAGGCTTTAGTCGCCTCTCCATCATCGTATTAGCTGTTTCAACCATACGTTGAAAATATTCTTCAGGAAAGTCAGAGGTTTCAAGTAACATATTTCCGAGTTGATCTCTCGTAAAGCTCCTTAAATTTTCAGAGGTACTTTGTCTTATCATTCTATCAAAGTCCTTTACAAACCTCGCTCGATCATTTGGTAATTCTTGTGCAATAAAAGGCTGAACAACCAAAAAGAATAATAAATAAATAAGCCCTCTTCTTAACATATTAGTTTAACTTTTAGTAAATTCCATTACAGCCCAACTTTCTTTTACAAATGTATTAAAATGGATAAAATTACATTTTTTTGCTGAAAGAATCAATTCATCTGCATCTGTTTCAAAAAATCCGCTGAGTAATAGTCGCCCCTTTTCTTTTATACGTTCTGCATAAAAAGGCAAATGATTAGTTAAAACATTTTTATTGATATTAGCAATGATAATATCGAAATCTTTATCCTGAACAGCTTCAATATCTTCCTCTATCAAAAAAATTTCTTCTTGCCTATTCCTAGCGAAATTCTCCCTAGCATTTTCGCATGAACCTTTATCTATTTCAGTAGTTACACAACTAGCTGCGTCTAATTGCTTTGCCAAAATAGCTAAAACGCCAGTTCCCGTTCCTACATCAAGTACTTTTTTGTTTTTAAAATCCATTTCCATCATTCGCTTAGATAGCAACCATGTAGTCTGATGATGTCCAGTCCCAAAAGACATTTGAGGCTGAATTTCAATAGTATATTTAAACTTTTTATTCACTTCGTGAAAAGGAGCATAAATCAAGAGTTCATCATCTACTTCAACTGGTTCAAAACTTTCCTCCCAAGTTTCGTTCCAATTTTGATGTGGAATAATTTTTTTTGTATAATTTATGGAAACATTTTCACAATTGTACTCCTCTAATATTGACTGTACTTCGGAGTCATTATAGTTCTCTTTCTGAACAAATGCTTGAAGTTTCTGATTGTACTCCGTAAAACTCTCAAACCCTATCTCGGAAAGCAAGGTAGTAACAATTTCCGTCCAAGGTTCTTGTGGACTAATATAAAATTCTAGTTCTACGTAATCCATTAGAAAGAATTTTGGATTTCTAAAAAGTCCTTTGATTTTAGTGAAGCTCCGCCAATTAAACCTCCATCTATATCACTTTGACTGAATAAATCTTTGGCATTAGATGGGTTGCAACTTCCTCCGTACAAAATAGAAACACTGTTTGCGCAATTCTCTCCATACTTTGAAGTTAATTCTTTTCGGATAAATTGATGCACTTCGTTCGCTTGTTCTTTAGAAGCTGTTTTGCCCGTTCCAATTGCCCAAACTGGCTCATAAGCGATCACTACATTTTTCATTTCTTCTTCAGATAAATGAAATAAAGAATCTTGGAGCTGTTTTAAAATCACTTCCTCTTGCTGATTTGACTCTCGTTCATCAAGTGTTTCTCCACAACAAAAGAATACATCTAAACCTTCCTTTAATGCAGCATCAACCTTCAACTTTAGTAACTCATTCGACTCCAAGAAAACACTTCGTCGCTCCGAATGACCAACCAATACAGCTTTGGCTCGATTTGCTTTTATCTGTTTCATGCTAATTTCTCCAGTAAATGCACCAAAGTCTTCGTAATATGCATTTTGTGCTCCAACAAAAACATTTTTTTGATTTTTTGATGCCAATTCAGCTAAATAAATGCCTGGCACAAAAGCATAAACCTGACAATTACTATTTGTGTTTTCACTAATCTCATGAAACAATTGATTTGCCTCATTCGGTAATAAATTCATTTTCCAGTTTCCAGCGACAATTTTCTTTCTCATAGTTTAATTACGTTATTTTTTAACAAGCTTTCCCATTTAGGAGTAGATCTAAAAGGATATTTGCCAGCCACTACTCCTTTTTGCAAAATGAACAAAGTAGGATTCGCTCTAGTCATAGCTTTTATTTCTGTTTCATCATTAATAAAATTAGGGATTAACCATTGATGTTTATCACGGAATTCCGCTATTATCTCTTTGGAAGCTGTTGAAATAAGAAACATTGGAATATTATTTTTTACTGCATTTTCATGTATCTCTTTGAGGCGTTGAATTCTACTGAAGTCACCCGTATTAACATCTCTACTTACCACTAAAATAATTTGTGGTTGATCCAAAATGTATTCCAATAAACTCATTTCAGAAATACTGCCGTCCAAGCGTTCTATTGTATCTCCAATAATGTAGTGTTCCTCATCCCAATCTTCTGGATAGAAATCCTCTAAATCCTGTGGATAATGATTACCGGATGACTTTTCTATCACTTCGACTTGTTGTACTTGATTCATGGCAATAAATTCTTTTACCACAGGCAAGCGAAGCTCTACTTCTGTCATGGCAGAAAAATTGAGTTTTGGATTAAATTGATCCGTAATCGAAGGGAGTTTGGCAGCTTTAATCGTTTTTTGCACCGTTTCTTTCCACTTCCAGTTATCGGTGTCTTTCCATATACTTTCTGTTGAAGCATCTAAGGCATCAATCAACGTGTCTTTATTTGTTACTATATGCGTATAAATGAATTGTGTTTTGTAAATCCCATCTTCACCGTCGTTCATTTTTTCTCTTAAATCACTACCAACTGCATACGGTCTGTAATCTCTAATTGGGATATACATTAAAACATAGGTAACAAATGCTATACAAAGCAACGTAATCAGTAAAATGGCACCGAAGTCATTTCCAAGCCATTTACCTCCAGCCCGTTTTATCCAAAGCGCCAGAAAAATGGATGCCAACCCAAATAATATTGGGAAATTCCAAGTGAAAAGCCACGACAAGAAGACTATTAACAGCATAGAAGCTGAAACCATAATAATGTTTTCCTTGGTTGTATTAGGCTTCATTTTTAATCTAGCAATGAATAGCATTATTACGAGATATGTTAAAATAATATCTTTCCAAAAAGATTCATTAGGAGTTAACGAACGACCAACGGAGCCTTTCATTGCATCACCAAAACATCCACAATCATCAACGCATTGCGGTTTTTTCATCTCTGCAACTCTCACGTGTGTAGCTGTTTGCTCTAGAATTTCTACGTCTTCGTTTGTTTTAGCCTCTGTAATTTTTATTTGACCAATTTGACTATCAACTGCGTAAACATCAACGTCTCTAAAAGTTGTGAAAGGGTCACATTTGCTTGTATGCCAAGTTAACAAGGTAAAAAACACCATCATACCAAGCATAGACCAAGCGGTTAGGCGCATTTTTGCTCCAATAATTGCAAGAACGCCTAAGATAATTTCTACAATACAAATCACAATCGACAACCACAAAGCGTGTTCAATAAGGAATTCTAAAGAAAAGGTCTCCCATCCAAGTAAATCTTTAACTCTATACGCTAATGCACCGTCTTCAAAATATTCTTCCAACTTGTAGCTAAATCCTTTTGGGTCATTTGCTTTAATCAAACCTGATACGATAAACAACCCGCCTACTAGCACTCTTGATATATATGCAAAAAGTAACCAACCTTGAAAAACTGCAATTCCAATGAGACCAGCTAAAAACACCAAATAGCCAATGAGACGTAATACAAAAGCTTGCTCTTCAAAAGCCTCGTGATAACCGAATAAAAGCAAGGTCAACCCGATAAGGTTTACAATAATCAATACACTATTTAATACTAGTGATTTACCTGCAATCGTTTTAGGAAGTATTTTAAGCATGAATAAATTATTTAGCATTAGTAAAATAAATATGAATTAATGCAAAAACCGAATAGTTCAGCATATCAAAAAAATTAGAAGCTATTCCTTCAGAAATAATTGTCACCCCTTTATTGTCCTCTATCTGTTTTACTCTTAAAAGCTTCATTAAAATCAGGTCAGTTAACGAACTTACGCGCATATCTCTCCAAGCTTCTCCATAATCGTGATTTTTTTTCATCATAAGTTCGAAAGCCTCATTTACGACTTCATTATAAAGTTGCATGGCTTTTTCTGGTTCGACTTCGATTTCTAGTTCAACAGATTTCTCTGTTTGAATAATTGCCATAACGCAGTAATTGACAATTGCTACAAACTCTAAATCAATCGACTCCCCTACTCTATTTTCACCCGTTTCTTGAACTGTTCGGATGCGTTGAGCTTTAATGAATATTTGGTCAGTAAGTGAACTTGGCCTTAGAATTCTCCAAGATGTTCCGTAATCTCTTGTTTTCTTATCGAAAATATCTCGACACTTATTTATGATTTCGTTGTATTCTTCTTCTGTCTTTTTCATTTGAGTGTTTTTTCTGACATTTATTTGACTATGCGCTTTACGGCATAATTATCAACTTTTTGAAGGTAATTTTATATATTTGTCTTTAATTTTCTTTGCTATTAATTGGTAATCAATCATTCATTTTTTCGTTTACTGTAGTGCTACAAAATTAATTTACATAACAGATAAAAATCAGTCGTGAAAGATAATAATTTACAGACAAATTTAACCATAAAATTGAATCAGAAATTATACGATTTTTCTGAGCCCATGATAATGGGAATAATAAATGTTACACCAGATTCATTTTATGAAGGTTCTAGGGTTCAAAACGAAAAGATTTTTTTAGAAAAATTAGCCAAATGGCAGCAGCAAGGAGTTAATATAATTGATTTAGGCGCGATTTCCACACGACCGAATGCAAACCTTCAAGATTCCAATGAAGAGCTCAATCGTTTAATTCCATTTTTAAAATTAGCTTTAATGCATTTCCCTGAAATGGCAATCAGTATTGACACTTTCCGTTCGGATGTAGCAAAGGAGGCACTTGACATGGGGGCACATCTTATCAACGATGTTTACGCAAATCGGTTTGATGGTCAAATGATGGATGTTATCGCTGAATATAATGTTCCTTACGTTTTAATGCACTCCCGAGGTGATGCAAGTGATATGAATGAAATGACTGACTATAAAAATATCGTTTCGGATGTAATAAAAGAATTACAAATATCGCTTACTCAATTGAGAGAAAAAGGTGTAAAAGATGTTATAATTGACCCTGGTTTTGGCTTTGCAAAAACAATAGAGCAAAATTATACGCTTTTGAACAATTTATCCGATTTGAATATTCTTGAATGTCCTATATTAGTTGGGGTTTCAAGAAAATCAATGTTATACAAGCCACTTAAAAAACAGCCCAATGAAGTACTACATGCTACAACAGCTTTAAATTTACTGGCACTTTCCAAAGGAGCATCTATACTCAGAGTGCATGATGTTAATGAAGCTAAAGACATGGTTGAAATTTCTAAATTGTTGAATAGGGATTAAACTCTTTCACTATTTTTTGTGTAAACATTCTTAAGAATTAATATCTTCGCTAGATTTATAATTTAATAACAATTGCATTTATTACAAAACACAGAATTTTAGTATCATTGAACATGATTTTTTTTAAATACATTACAAAAAATAAAAAACAAACTTTTCTTTCACTTTATTGCTTAACATTTTTTTCTGTTTTCAGTTATTCTCAAGATGAAATGATTTTTAATAACCACAATGTGTTTTGGAATAAAAATGAGTTTACTCAAATATTTGAAGATAAAGTATATGGCGTAGGAGTTGACATCATCCATAGAAGAGGCAGTAACAATAAAACAAACTCACCTTTTGAAATTCCTTTTCGAACTAGTGTAAGGCCATGGTTTCATTATCAGTTTGGTCCAGATGCACGACTTTCTTTTAGTCCTTTAAGCCTGCACACAACAAGACCTTACAGGGCATCTGAGGAAGATTATTTAAGTCCATCCAACTATGAATTACGAAATACTTTACAGTTTTTTCATCACATCAAACAATTGGATGGGCGTTTAATGCACACTTGGAGGTATCGACTTGCTTTTAGACACCGAAATGTAGATGGTCAAGATGATTGGGTGAATTTTGCTCGATTTAGAATGCGTTACAGAATAAGGTATATGCTCAACGCTCCAGATTTTTACACCCAACGTGTATTTTACACCGCTGCATCGGCAGAAATTGGTTTAAACTTTGGCAAACCAGTTGTTTTTAATACGTTTAATCAAAACAGGATTTATATTGCTGCTGGCTATCGTTTCTTAAATGCCATGCGTTTAGAACTTAGATATGTTGATAGGGTTAGGTCTCGAGGTTCTGGATATGAATTTGATCACGGCAGAGGTTTGATGCTTGCTCTAAACATTGACCAAATCACCTATGTTGGTAAACGTTATACGCAGCCAATTAAATACGCAGATTAATTGAAAATAAATTTTTACCGATAATGAAAGAAAAAAAGCTTAAAAACTTACTCTGGTTTATTAGTGTCATTTTAGGCAGTACAATAGCCATTCTAATAGTATCACAAGTATCTCTATTTAAAGAAGTTAATCATTATAGAAAACTCAGCAAAGCAGACCAGCTCTTTCTTTTAGAAGAATACGATTCTGCTTGGAATATTTACGACGAACTTGTTTTAGATTATTTTCCAGATACTTTATTGGATAGCAGAAACAGATTACAGCAATTAAAGTCTGCTAATTTCTCTTCTGATTTTTTGAGTGATTCGATGCGTTTGGAGTTACTAACAAAACTACAAGGATGTATGCTTTTTGCAAAACAACAGAAACAGCTTCAAGAGATTAGCGATACTGAGATTCTGCAAGGTATGATGGATTGCTACCTGCAAAAAACCGATAAGCTTATTACAAAACAAAATATTGTGGAAGAAATTGAAAATACTGGTTTTTTGATTTTTAATAATTCAAACGGTCACGAAGTATATTATTTAGGTGAAATGGAAGACTCTATAGCTCATGGTTCTGGATTTGGTTTGTTTAGCAATGAAAGTTATTACCGCGGTTATTGGGTAAATAACATGCGTCATGGTGAAGGTAGGTTTGAAACAAGACGAGGTGAGTTATACATAGGAACTTATCAAAACGATAAACGTAATGGCTACGGTACTTATTGGTTTAGAAATGGTGATTATTACAAAGGTGAATGGAAAGACAGTAAAAGACATGGTGTTGGAACTGTATATTCTGCTAAGGGCGACACAATTATTCATGGATTCTGGGAAGCTGATAGGCTAAATCGACGGGAGTCTAGAAGGCTTATGGAAGAGTAGGGTTGGAGGATTGTAGATTGGGGGATTTTTGATTGTAGATTGGGGGATTGTAGATTGGGGGATTGGAGATTGGGGGATTGTAGATTGGTGATTGGGGGATTTTAGATTGGTGATTGGAGATTGGTGATTGGAGATTGAGGGATTTTAGATTGGTGATTGTGGGATTGTAGATTGGGGGATTTTAGATTGGAGGATTGTAGATTGGAGATTGAGGGA
>SKGS01000156.1 GCA_007117355.1 Lishizhenia sp.
AAAACTCAAGAAGGCAAACGAAATACTTGACCGAGTAGGACTACCCAAAGCGTAGGCAGACAGACCATAACAGCCCGCTAGCCCCAGCGATTTTTTTGCTCCGGAAAGAGAATTTTGTTTAAATTTGAAAGTACATGCTTCGTAGTGAGTTCAGTGAGAAATCGCCGAAGCCAGCGGGCAAAACGTTGTGTTTCATACTGACCCAGTCGCACATTTTAGCACTTCCGGATTTTGACCAAACGCAAATCCAACGCTAAAAAACCACAAGAGCTAAAAATTCTCGCGCTCGAATTGAAAATCCTAAATAAATTTATATTTTTGTCATAAAATGACAAGTCTTATGAAAACCACATTTGGAGAATACATCCGACTTTTAAGAAATGAAAACGAACTGACTTTAACTCAACTTGCTGCCAAATTGAATTTGGACTCTGCGAACTTGAGCAAAATTGAGAACGGAAAACGTGATTTTGATGAAAAGAGATTACCCATACTTGCGGAAATCTTCAATCTTGACCTTACAGAAGTAAGAAATGAATTTGTTACCGACCAAATCGGCAAAAAGATTTACGAAACAAACTGCACCAAACAGTTATTACAAGTTGCAGAAGAGAAAGCAGAATATAGAAAAACATTAAAAGAAAAAGTAATATGAAACTAGTATCATTTTTTGCAGGAGCAGGCGGACTTGATTTAGGATTTCAAAAAGCAGGTTTTGACGTAATTTGGGCTAATGAATACGATAAGGATATTTGGGAGACTTACGAAAAGAACCATTCTAAAACAACTTTAGATAAAAGAAGTATTGTTGATATTCCTGCTGATGAAGTTCCAGAGTGTGACGGAATTATTGGTGGTCCACCTTGTCAAAGTTGGAGTGAGGCAGGTTCAAAACGTGGAATAAATGACAAAAGAGGGCAACTATTTTTTGATTTTATAAGGATACTAGAAGCGAAACAGCCTAAGTTCTTTCTTGCTGAAAATGTAAGTGGGATGCTATTGGGCAGACATAGCGAAGCTTTAAAAAGTATAAAGGAAATGTTTCAGAATGCAGGTGTTGGCTATGAATTATCATTTCAAATGCTTAACGCTTCTGACTTTGATGTGCCTCAAGACAGAAAAAGGGTATTTTTTGTTGGCATTCGCAAAGACTTAAATTTTAAATATCATTTCCCAAATCCATCAAGGAAAAAAATTACGCTTGAACAAGCAATTTTGGATTTAAAAAACAGTGTTGTTCCAGCCAAAGAAGGAAACAGAACAAATAAAGAAAACTGTGAAATTCCAAACCACGAATATATGATTGGTGGATTTTCTTCAATGTTTATGTCTAGAAACCGTGTAAGAACTTGGGATGAGCAATCATTTACAATTCAAGCGGGTGGAAGACATGCACCTATCCATCCACAAGCACCAAAAATGAAATTTATAGAACAGAATGTTCGTGAATTTGTAAAGGGTAAGGAAGATTTATATAGAAGGTTGAGTGTACGTGAATGTGCAAGAATACAAACCTTCCCTGATAGTTTTGTATTTTATTACAATCATGTTGCAGCGGGTTATAAAATGATTGGAAATGCCGTTCCTGTTAATCTTGCGAAACATATGGCTTTAAGCATAAAAACTCAAATCGAAAATGCCGAAAAGCAAACCAGCAAAACTAGAAATAAACAATTGGAATTAGAAAACACATTATCATAAAGTATGGCAAGTCAAGTTATTAATGGAAAAGCTTTTGAATATTCTTTGCTATGCAAATTTATGATAGGTTAAATTTGGTCACAAATGTTTCTATTATTGAAAATGAACCATTTAAAAGAGTAAAAGAATGTTATGCAAAAGTGAGTGAAACCGAAAAGGATAATTTTAAAATTGCTGCGAGTTTTGCTGTCAACTTTTTAATTGATTTAGAACCTCGACTCTCAATTGGAATTAATGAAAAAGATATCCTTGTTTTGGAGATTGTATCGGATAGTGCTGGGAAAGAAGGAGATGTTAGAGATGTTCTTCTAATTCGAGCTTTTCAAAAATGGGAAATTGGTATTTCCGCTAAAAATAACCATAGAGCATTGAAACATTCAAGACTATCCACAAATTTAGATTTTGGACAGGAATGGTTGCAATCACCTTGTTCTGAAAATTATTTCGCAGAAATCAATGAAGTTTTTGGTATGCTAGCTTCAATTAGAAAAAATGACAAGACTAAAATTTGGAATGACGCATTTGAAGATGTATTTGCGCAAATTTACAAACCAGTTTTAACAGCTTTCAAGAATGAAATGTTGCGCCTTCAAAACCTTGACCCAGACAATTTCGCTTCCAAGTTAGTCCAATATTTGGTTGGTAAAAACGATTTTTACAAAATCCTGAAAAGCAAAAGAAAAGTTGAGATTCAAGCTTTTAATTTAAATGGGACATTGAATTTAGCAGCAAAAAGTAAAAAACCCGAATTGAAAATAACTAAAATTCAATTGCCAAAAAGACTAATTGAATTAGTTTTCAAGAAAGGTCACGATAACACTTTAATAGCCTATTTCGATGAAGGATGGCAAATTTCATTTCGTCTGCATACTGCTAAATCTACAGTTGAACCCTCTTTGAAATTTGATGTTAATTTAATAAGTGCACCCTATAATTTGTTTTCACATCATATGTTAATTAAACAGTAATTCAAACGCTGAAAGCAGAACGAAAAGAAAATACGAAAACACAACATTATGTATGTGCAAGTGGGGTTTTGGTGGTTGATTGGAATGTAAATAATGTTTAATTATATTATCAAATAAGGGGAGTAATTGGTTATTAATCCCCACCTGACACATACATTAATCGTTA
>SKGS01000265.1 GCA_007117355.1 Lishizhenia sp.
AGTCAACAGTCAATAGTCAACAGTCAATAGTCAACAGTCAATAGTCAACAGTCAATAGTCAACAGTCAATAGTCAACAGTCAATAGTCAACAGTCAATAGTCAACAGTCAACAGTCAATAGTCAACAGTCAAAACCAAAAAACCATAAATAAATATCAAATTCGGCATAACCAATTATCTTTGTATCTCTCGACTAGTAATTAGGAAATGAAAAAACTATACAAATTTGCCCTCAATACACTTCCAAGACCTCTATTAATTAGATTGAGTTATCCATTTAAAAAAATAGCGCCACTGCTTTACAAAGGAGATAATGTCGAGTGCCCAGTTTGTGGTAATTCTTTTAGAAAATTCCTATCTTACGGTTCAAATACTGCGCACAGAGAAAATGTTCTTTGTCCTTATGACCTGACCCTTGAAAGGCATCGACTCATGTGGATTTACCTAAAAGACCACTCCGACTTTTTTAAAAAACAACACACTGTTCTTCACATTGCACCGGAGCAATGTTTTCATTCATTATTCAAATCTCAAAAAAATCTAAACTATGTTACAGGAGACTTAGTTTCTCCGATTGCAGATTTACATTTTGACTTACATGAAATTCCTTTAGAGGACAACAAGTTTGATGTTGTTTTTTGTAATCACGTCCTTGAACATGTTGAAGATGCTTTACAGTGTATGAAAGAGCTTTACCGTGTTATGAATCCTGGAGGTTGGGGGATTTTTCAAGTTCCACAAGATTTAACTAGAGAAAAAACATACGAAGACCCTAGCATTACCTCTCCCGAAGAACGCGAAAAACACTTTTGGCAAAAAGACCATGTTCGATTATTTGGAAGAGACTACCCAGAGTGGCTATCTAAAGCAGGTTTTGTAATTGAAGAATTCCATCCTAACCAACATTTAAGCGATGAACAAATTGCACGATTTCGTTTAGCAAAAAATGAGATTATGTATATTGCTAGAAAAAATTAGAGGTAGCGCATTTTAGTCTGCAAACGAACTTCTTGATTTGCTACTTTGAATGAGAATTTATCAAAATGAGGCTTTGTCATTCCCGAATGGTAATAGTTTGAAAAACCAAAGCCCTCCTTTGGGAGACCAAAAAAGTTGTAGTCCATATCATTATTACCGTTTACATCATCAACTAAAGTTAATCCATAAGTACCTGGCTCTAGGGTGAATTTCACAAGCATTTTACCGTTTTTCATAGATGTTTTGGGAAATTTTTTCCATTCGAAGGTTCCCTCTTCTTCTTTTTTAAACGTCTCATTATCCTCGAAAATACAAACCAAAATATACCCTTTATTATTTTTTAAATTCGTAACCTCCAAATAAATAGTTTGAGGTTTTGGTGCAGCGGAAGTCATTAAAAAAAATACGGCTAACACATATAATAAATTCTTCATATTAAAACGTTTCTACAAGTTTACAAAAAAAACAGCAACTTTCTCACTAAAAATCACAGTTACCTTACTGAATATCTAAAAAAGACTCAACAATCGATTTCAATTATCAAGCCAAAATTGAAAAACTTCTATAATAAAATTGTATTTTAGCAATGTCGGAATTATAAATACAAGCAAACGATGCTAAAACTGTACAAACTACTATTTACTTTTTGCTTTCATGAATAAGTCTATCCTCTATATTTTTACCTTACTGATTTCCATTGCTACATCCGTGAATGGTCAAGAAATGCATCATAATCATTCTTTACAACATTCCTTCATTGAAAACAAAGGGCAATGGCCAGAACAAGTTTTGTTTAAGTCTAATATTGATGGAGGAAATTTATGGGTAGAACAAGGAAGGGTTCTTTTTCATTTGCAAGATTTCTCAGATTACACAGCCGCACATGGTGACATTCATTCAAATAAATGGAAAAACAAAGATGTTTTTAGCTTCAATCAATCGTTGATTCACTTGAATTTTTTAGGAGCTAAAAATGTAACCGACATTGTTAAAAATGGTAAAACAGAAGCTTATTACAATTATTTTCTAGGAAATGACAAAAAGAAATGGGTCAGTGAAGCGTATGGATATGATGACTTTACGCTAAAGGATATATATAAAGGTATAGATTTAAGATTTATTGAAAAAGGTCATGAGCTAAAGTATGAATTTATCGTAGCACCAAATATTGATCCATCCGTCATTGTTCTCAACTATGAAAATCATAATGGGTTAAAAATAAAGCGAAATGGTGACTTAGAAATAGCAACCAATCAAGGGAAAATAATCGAAACAAAACCTTATGTGTATCAAATTATAAACGGTAAAATAATTGAGATCAATTGTTCTTTCGAAATAGACAATAACAACGTGACTTTCTCACTAGGGAAATATAACGAAAACCATGACTTAATAATCGACCCTACTCTGGTTTTTGCCACCTATAATGGAGCTGTTTCTGATAATTTTGGGATGACAGCAACTTACGGTTATGACGGGTCTGCTTATGTCTCAGGGACAGTTTTCGGAAACGACTACCCTACACCTGACCCAAATGCTTTTGACACGGAATCTAATTTCACCGTTCCTAATGTTGGTACAGTTACAACAGATGCTTTTATAACAAAATATTCTCCTGATGGAACGACTATGCTTTGGTCCACTTTTTTCGGTGGGGGAAATAATAGTATTGGAACAGATGTCCCTCACTCCTTAATTTGTGATTTAGATGATAATATTTATGTTTTTGGCACAACATCTTCAACTGATTTTCCAATTGTAAATGGATTTCAAGCCAACCATGCCGGTGGAACTCCAGTTTCATTTGGGTCTATTGGAGCAAACTTCAGCCAAATTGGAACGGATATATTTGTGGCAAAATTTAGTAGTAACGGTCACAATCTTCTCGGATCAACTTATGTTGGAGGAAGTGGAAATGATGGTGTAAATTACAAAGTTACTTCAGGAACATATCAAAATGCTGCTGCTTATGATAGTCTAACAATGAACTACGGAGATCAACTCAGAGGAGAAATTATGTTAGACGATGAAAATAACATTATTGTAGCTACCAGTGCACGATCTTCTGACTTCCCCGTTGTAAATGCTTTTCAGCCAACTATCGGTGGAAAGCAAGATGGGGTGATTTTCAAATTACAAAATGACTTTTCAGCGTTAATTTGGTCTAGTTTTTATGGTGGCGCAGAAAATGATGGTTGCTACTCTGTTAAATTGGATCCTGACCAAAATATTGTTTTTGCAGGTGGCACATGCTCGAACAATCTACCCATGGCAGCTGGAGGTTATCAAACTTCATATCAAGGCGGGAAAGTAGATGGATTTGTTGTAAAACTTACTCCAGATGGTCAAAATATTACCAGCAGCACTTACCTTGGCACAAACGTTTACGATCAAATTTATTTTGTGGAGGTTGATAGACTTGGTGACATCTATGTTGTAGGTCAAACCATGAGCAATTCATTTCCGGTTGTTGGAAATGTTTATGTCAACCCTAACTCTCGACAGTTTATTACGAAATTTACTCCTGACTTGAGCGATATTGATAGATCAACCGTTTTTGGCAGTGGTGAAAACACAATTGATATTTCGCCTTCTGCATTTTTAGTGGATATCTGTGGTAATATTTATGTATCTGGTTGGGGGAGAAATTTACTTTTAAGCACTCCTTTATTGCAGAATATGCCTGTAACACCAAATGCTTTTCAAACAACACCGCCTAACGGATTTGATTTTTACCTAATCGTTCTCGAACGAGATATGGAAGACCTACTATACGGAACTTACATGGGCGGCGTAGATTCTCGTGAACATGTTGATGGTGGAACAAGTAGGTTTGATAAAAACGGAGTCGTTTATCAAGGTGTTTGTGCTGGGTGTGGAGGAAACAGTGATTTCCCAACAACTCCGGGGGCTTATTCTGATGAAAACCTTGCCTCAAATTGTAATGCATTAGTTTTCAAATTTGATTTCAACCTAATTCCACAAGCAAATTTTAGCGCAAGTAGCACCTCTGGATGTTCGCCCCTAGAAGTTACTTTCGAAAATTTCTCAAGTGATTCAAGTGCATATATTTGGGACTTTGGAGATGGAAACCTAGATTCTACAACGTTTGAACCCACTATTATTTACACCGAACCAGGAACATACGAAGTTGCACTTTATGTTTTTGATCCAGTTTGTTTAATCACTGATTCAGCATTGGTTTCTATAACAGTTTTCCCAGAGCTTGAATTAGAAGAACTCGAAGATCAGTTCTTTTGTAACCCAACAGATATTACACTTGCAGCAAATAGTTTTGGAACAGCCAACTCTTTTGAATGGTCAACCGACGCTGCTTTCACTGATATTATTAACCCTAACCCTAATGACTCGGTTGTAGAGCATTTTGTTTCGTCTTCTGGATACATTTACATACGTCTTTCCAATGAAGGCTGCGAGTTAGTGGATAGTTTATTTGTAGAACTAACAAGTGCAGGACTTGAACTGGATGGCAACAATTACATTTGTAGAGGAGATACTGCATTTATTGAAGCTAATAGCACTGTTGAAGGTTTAGATTTCAATAGCTACCTTTGGACTCCAACAGGAATAATTTTAACAGGCCAAGGTACGAATCAAATATCAGTAAATCCAACCCAAACGCAATATATAACCGTAACTGCCGAAGCTGATAATGGGTGCGTCGTGGTAGATTCTATTTTAATTGTAGTTAGTGATTTAGACCCTTCATCCATAACAGCATCTGCATCAGAAACTGTTGTGCCAGAAGGAACTGTCGTTACCATATCTGCCGAACCAGATGGATATACATACGAATGGTTTCCTCCAGATGGAATGGTAAACCCCAACGGTCAGCAGACAGATGTTATAGTTAATGAAAGTACAGTATTCACCGTTTTTGTGTCCGATAGTGCATGTACGGGCTTCGCTTCAGTAGAAGTTTTGGTAATCGAATTTGTCTGCGACGAACCTTTTGTTTTTGTCCCAAACGCTTTTACGCCTAATGGGGACGGAAATAATGATGTGATTTTTGCAAAAAGTACGATTGTTGACGATACAGAAGAGTTTGTTTTCAGAATTTTCAATCGTTGGGGAGAAATGGTTTTTGAAACCTCTGATATATTAGAAGGTTGGGATGGCACTTGGCGAGGAAAAAAATGCAAACCCGATGTGTATGATTATTACCTCGAAGGATTTTGCATCGATGGACAAAGTTTTTTAATACAAGGAAATATTACTTTAATCCGATAGTATTTTGAAATATCTTGGCTACATATTATTTTCCTTATGCGTTACCTTCAACGCTTTGACTCAAGATATTCACTGGACACAATTTGACCATAATCCAATTTTTCAAAACCCGGCAAACACTGGACATTTTACAGGCGGAAATTATAGAGTACACGCCAATTATCGCGATCAATGGAGAAGTGTTACTGTTCCTTTTCAAACCCTTTCCATTTCAGGAGACCACAATGGCTTTTTACACGAAAACTTGAGCGTTGGCATGTATCTTTTCAATGACGTAGCTGGTGATGGAAAATTTCGAACAATAGAATTTCAACCTTCTGCTTCTTGGCTTTTTAAACTTACCGATGATTCGGTTCATTTGGTGCGAACTGGTGCTTCTGTCGGGGTAAATTATCGTCAATTTAATGCCGATGCATTTACTTTCGGAAGTCAATGGAATGGAGAATTTTTTGACAACTCACTACCTACAAATGAAGTGTTTTTTACCGAGAGAAGAACAAACGCTACGCTGGCTTTAGGCGCAAACTATGAATGGGTAGGAGATGAAAGAAAAAAAATCACTACAGGAATTGGTTTTTTTAATATTAATAGACCTAATCAAGGTTTTTTTGGAGAAAATATTTTAAGAGAAAGAAGGGTGAACTTTTTTACTAGAGCACAATTAGAACTTAATAATGATTGGGATTTATTACCCTCCTTACAATTAAATGTTCAAGGCAATTACAGAGAATTTTTACTTGGTTCTCAAGCCAGATATATACTAAAAGACAGGCTTGGAGAATACCGCGCAGTATTATTCGGCGCATACATTCGTGGAGGTGATGCAGGAGCTTTAATGGGAGGTATAGAATGGCAAAACTGGTGGGCTGGCATTTCTTACGATATAAACTATTCTAGTCTTTATGTTGCCAGTCGAGGAAGAGGGGGCGTCGAGTTCAGCTTGCGTTATATTTTCGGTAAATACAAACCAACAAAAACAATTTTTCGAGTATGTCCAGACTTTATTTAATAGCATTTTTCTTACTTGCATTCATAGGTCATGGATTCGTTCAAAATGACTTAAAACAGTTTTTAGATATTGCTAAAGAAAAATATGCCAAAGGAGATTACATCCATGCTCTCACTTACTACGATAAAGCAATGCAACTGGACTCAAATACTATTGATATTTTATGGAATTATGCCGAAACGCTTAGGGCTTATAAAGACTATAGAAAAGCAGAATATTATTACAAAAAAGTTTATGAAAGGGAAGGTGCAGAATTGTTTCCCTATAGTTTACTTTATTTTGGACTAATGAGTAAGCAAAATGGTAAATATGACCAAGCGTTGGAAATTTTCAAAAAAGCAAAAAAAACGTATCGAAAAGATAGAAAAGGATATTTACTACAAAAAAGTAAACAAGAATTTGAATCTTGTCTCTGGGCTAAAAATGCCATTACCGACACGAGTACGTTAGTTTTTGAACATCTTCCTAACCATATAAATACGCCTGATGCTGAATTTGGTCATCGTGTATTTAATAATAAACTGTATTATTCTTCACTCAGAGGCGATTCTGTTGGTGGAAGGGAAGAAATTTACACAGATGTATATAAAACACATCTTTTTGCTACGGATATTAAAGGCGAAATTTTTGGAAGTACACAAAAAATTAAAGATTTATTTTGGAAACAATATAGCACAGGAAACGGAAGTTGGAGTCCCGATAACAAGCGTTTTTATTTTAGTCTTTGCGAAGATGAATCCTATAATTATCGCTGTAAAATAATGGTTGCAAACTACAATAATGGCAAGTTTACTGATATTGACTCTTTAGGCACAATAATAAATGCACCAGGAGCTAATACAACCATGCCGTTTTGTACAACTTGGGACGGCAGTGAAGTGCTTTTTTTCTCCTCCAATCGTGAGGGTGGTCAAGGAGGAATGGATATTTGGTACTCCTTTATAAAAAACGGTAATCAATATAAAGAACCTAAAAATATTAAACGAATTAACTCGCTGGACAATGAACTATCTCCTTTTTGGGATGACGAAACAAAAACGCTTTATTTTAGCAGTTCTTGGTACAATGGATTTGGTGGTTATGATGTGTATAAATCTATTTACACAAATACCTTCGGCAACCCGGAAAACTTAGGCTTTCCTATTAACAGTCCAGCAAACGATATATATTATTTCCAAACATCCACAAAAGACACTGCATATTTTAGTTCAAATCGTTTGGGGTCTAACTATTCCAAAAATCCAACATGTTGTAGTGATATTTTTCTCGTTCGAAAATCAGTGCCTCCTCCCCCACCGACTGTAGAAGAGTCTTTAGAAGAGCTTATGAAACGTTTACCAGTTACGCTTTATTTTCATAATGATATTCCCAATCCTCGCTCATGGGCAACCACTTCTGACGTAAATTATATTGATAGCTATAATGAATACACAGCTATGATAGATACGTACAAGAAAGAATACTCCAAAGGATTATTTGGAAATAAATCTGAAGATGCAAAAGATGATATTGAAGACTTTTTTAGAGAATACGTTGACCAAGGCGTTCGAGACCTATACATATTTAGGGACCTATTATTAAAAGAGTTAGAAAGAGGACGAAAAATTCAATTAACTGTTAAAGGCTTTGCAAGTCCGTTGGCTAAGTCTGATTACAATGTAAATTTAACCAAACGCAGAATCGCTTCTTTAGTCAATTATTTAAATGCATACGATGGCGGAATATTTCGTCCATATTTAAATGGAACAGCCGAAAACGGAGGTGAATTATCCATTGTGGAAATTCCTTTTGGTGAATATACTTCTGACAAGTTAATTAGTGATAACCCCAATGACAAAAAGAACTCTGTTTATTCTAGGGTTGCAGCACAAGAAAGAAAAATTGAAATACAAAGCGTCGATATTCGAAGAGGAGACGATGAAACAACAACTTTATTATCTGCAAAACAACCCATTCACAATTTTGGTGAAATCACGAAAGATGAATTGCAAACCTTCAACTTTACAATTTTTAACTCAGGTGAGAATCCCATAAAAATCGAAAACATAGTCTCAAGCTGCGATTGTTTAACTGCTCATATTCTTTCCTCATCGCTTGAACCTAATGACTCAACAACGATAAAAATTATATTCAATCCAAGCGATAAATCCAGTAGGACAGTAGAACAAATTCAAGTGTTTTATACAGGAGCTGATGAACCATTGATTTTAACAATTACAGCAGAAGTTGATTGACCATGTCTTTTGATAGTATCCTTTCGAGAATTACAAAAAAACCATTACTTATTGCCAAAAAATCGAATTATCAATTAAAGTTGTTAAAAAATAAATTCGTACATAACAAATTCAACTATTTGATTTTCAATGCACATTTGTACAGATAAAACAACAACCTAACCGATGGCTTATTTTATTCAAAAATGAGTAAGAAATTGAAATTTTTCGCTATATTTTTGTAAAATAAATTTCTCGGTACTTACTAATGCTAAAGTATAAAATAATGATTTCAAGCATCAATTTCACAGCAATGAAAGTTAAAACCATTCTAATTCTTTTTGTTTTATTTCTGCTTAATTCTGCTTATACACAGACCACTATTGCTATTGCTCCAGGCACATCTGCTTCGAGTGGCACAAACGCCGACAAACCAATTTACAGCTCAGGAGCAACGAGTGGCTATACTCATTCTAGATTTGCTCAAATTACAACTGCTAATCAGCTAATTGATGAAGGTTTATCTTCAACGGCTTTAATTACCCAATGGGGGTACCAACGCACGGCTGGTGGTGTGCCTGCGAATAATGCAAACGGCTCGTGGACACTTAATGTCTATTTACAGCATACACATAACACTACTTTACCTACAGGAAACGTGGCTTGGGATGTGCTCAAGGATGGAGCGCAACTCGTGTATTCGAATACCATAACAAATGCCAACATGCCTGCGACTGCAGGGTATTGGCTGTGGGACTTAGACAATCCTTTTATGTATAATGGAACAGATAATATCGTTTGTTTTGTAGAATGGATTCCTTTAAATGGTAGTTCAAGAACAACAGGCGCTATTGATTGGGTATATGGTGCTGCTTCACCTAATCCTTCTATTGGAACGAACAACAATGCTGCAATCCCTGGAACGGGATTCACGTTTTATTCCGCAGGAAATCGTTATTACAACACACGAATGACCTATTGCTCAGCTATTCCGCAAACTTTTATGGTTACAGGTGGTGGTATGTACTGCGTGGATGGTGACGGAGTTGAAATTGGCTTGTCTGGTTCTGAAACTGGAAAAAATTACCAACTATATAGAAATAATGTCGCTACCGGAAATACTGTTGCTGGTACAGGAAGTGCTATTTCTTTTGGTTTACAAACGATTGAAGGTGCGTATTCAGTTAAAATTGAAAGCGCTAATGTTTGTGAAGCAATAGCTATGACGAATTCAGTAGAGGTAGTCATCAATGACATTTACCCAAGTCTTCCTGATATTTCTGGTGCTTCAACGATTGCTTGTGGCGCAACAACACCTTTAGAATTAGCCATAGAATTGCCTACTGGAGGTTTAATAACCGAGTTTGGGGATTACCGTTTGCATACCTTTAATACTGTTGGAACTGATGATTTTACTGTTCCTAATAGTTTTGAATCCACTGTTGAATACCTAGTTGTTGCAGGTGGTGGCGGTGGTGGTGGAACCACTGGAGCAAATGGTGGCTCAGGTGGCGGTGGTGCTGGTGGTCTGCTTGCAGGTACGCTAAGCATTTCTGAAGGAAATTATCCCGTAAATGTTGGAGCTGGCGGAAGTTCAGGTACCAATGCAGTAAAAGGTGGTGATGGTCAATCTTCTATTTTTGGAACACTTGCTGCGCTTGGCGGTGGTGGTGGTGGCTCCAATGGTTCGCGTCCTGGGAATCCAGGTGGTTCTGGTGGTGGAGCTTCCTATTATACATCAACAGGTGGAGCGGGAACTCCAGGTCAAGGAAATAACGGTGGAAATACGTCTAGTTCCAATAGAGGAGCTGGTGGTGGCGGAGCAGGATCTGCTGGTGCAACAGGAAATGCAAGCGGAAACGGTGGTACCGGTGTGTTAAGTGCAATAACTGGAACCCCACTTTTCTACGCTGGCGGCGGTGGTGGCGGTGGTTACAACAATTCGGCTGCTGGTGCTGGTGGCCTGGGTGGTGGTGGAACCGCATCTCCTTATCCTGGTGATGGTGAAAATGGTTTGGACGGATTTGGCGGTGGCGGTGCTGGTGCTTCCGGTGGGGGAACATACAACGGTGGAACTGGAGGTAGCGGAGTAGTTATGGTACGTTACTTTAATCCGCTCGGTGGAACATGGAGCAGTGAAGACCCTGCTATTGTTTCAGTTGATAATAATGGAACTATTACAGGCGTTTCTAATGGTACTACTACCGTTAAATAT
>SKGS01000115.1 GCA_007117355.1 Lishizhenia sp.
GCTAAGAGTCTCGGTAATTCAGGGAATTCAACATCATAACAAATAAGTACACCAATTTTTCCGCAATCAGTGTCTATTGCTTTAAAGGAATTTCCTCCAGAGATACCCCAACATTTTTTTTCATCCGGAGTGATATGTAACTTTTCAAATCGTTCTTTTGTTCCATCTCTTCGGCAGAGATAACCAACGTTGTAAAGTTTACCATCGACTAACTCAGGCATACTTCCAGTTATGATATTAATATTGTATGAAACGGATAATTGTGAAAAGTCATCTACAATTTTTTCAGTGTAAGCAGCAAGTTTTCGAATCGCTTCTGGTTCTCCTAAATGATTGTATTTTGCCATTAAGGGCGCATTGAAAAACTCAGGAAACAAGGCGAAATCAGCTTTGTATGCACTTAATGCGTCAACGAAAAACGTAACCTGACGCATTAATGAGTCTAAATCTTTATAAGGACGCATTTGCCATTGAACAAGACCTAGCCTCACATTTGTCTTGATGTAATTTGCATCTTCTTGAGGCTTCTCGTAATAAATGTTATACCATTTCATTAAAACACCATAATCCTTTGACGCTTTATCGCCCTCTAAGTAGCTTTTTAAAATTCGAACAGGTACAAAATCATTAGATAGGTGAAAATTTAATACAGGGTCATTAATCTCTTTGATTTTTACCTTGTCTATGTATTGTCTTGGTGTAAAGTCAGCCGAGAACTCATGATACCTTGGAATTCTTCCTCCAAAGACAATTCCTTTTAAGTTCATTATTTCGCAAAGCTGTTGTCTGTACTCATAAAGTCTTCGACCGATTTTTAAACCTCTGAATTCTCTTTTTACAAAAACATCAATACCGTATAAAGTATCTCCCTCTTCAGAATGAGTGGTAAACGTATAGTTATTCGTGATTTTTTTATATGTATGTTGATCGCCGAACTTATCATAATCTACCAATATAGCCAGAGCACAACCAGCGATTTGGTTGTTAACTCTTACGATAACCTGACCATCAGGGAAAAGTGAAATAAGCTTCTTAATCTGATTTTCTTCCCATGCAGGATCTTCAACCATCGCATAAGCTTCTCGCATTAAATCTTGTAACTCAGAAATATCTTCCTCTTTCAGTAAGGTTAGATCTACGTGTTCTATTGGTTGTTCCATTGTTAAAAAAAATTAAAATCCCTTTAAATTAGCTTGAATTATGAAAAAAATCAAGTCAAACGGTTTTTCATCATTGCCAAATATAGAATTTCATTTATCTTTACCAAAGATTTACAAACGCATATTTAATAATTGTAATATATGAAAAGAAAATTAGTATTATCCCTTTTTATTGCTACCATAGGACTTTCCTCTTGTGCTGTGGTTCGTCCAGGACAAGTTGGTGTAAAGCAAAGATTTGGTAAATTAACTGACAAACAAACAAGTGGAGGATTGATGTTTTACAACCCCTTTACTTCATCAGTGATTAGAGTTACAACAAGAACTATCAATAGAGAGATGACTATGAATCTTCCATCAAAAGAAGGTTTAACGATTCGATCTGATGTGTCCATTTTGTATCGAGTAAAACCAACAGCGGTAAAAACAGTTATTTCTGAGGTTGGTATGAGCTTCGATCAAATAATTACAGCGGTTTTCCGTTCTGCTGCATCTGATGTTTGTTCGCAGTACTTTGCGAAAGATATGCACAGTGGTGAGCGTAAAGGAATTGAAAATAGAATTAATGATTTAATGAACGAATATCTTGGACCAAGAGGATTTGTTATTGAGGCAGTACTTTTAAAGAGTATTACGCTTCCTCCAGGTTTATCTAAAGCAATTGAGATGAAGCTAGAGTCTGAGCAGGATGCACTTCGAATGGAGTTTATCAAGCAACAAGAAGAGCGTGAAGCTGAAAGACAATTAATTCGTGCGGAAGGTCGTAAAAATTCTCAAATTGTTGAAGCTGAGGCACGTGCGAAAATTATTGAAATTGAAGCTCAAGCTAATAAACTTGCAAACGACAAGTTGAGCGAAAGTTTAACTTCTAACGTTTTGAAGATGAAGCAAATTGAAGCGATGTTAGAGCTTTCAAAGTCTCCTAATACTAAAACATTGTTCATGGACGGTAATAATCCATTCATGAATCTTTTAGATGGAAGATAGTAAGTTCATAACTTCATGATATTAAAAGGTTGTCGTTTTCGGCAACCTTTTTTTGGTTTAAAATTTCGGCAAAATTTAATGAATCGCAGGTAAAAGCAATTACTTGGTTGTCGAATGTAGGTTTTAATTTCATCTTGAATTGCGGGAATCTTCAGTATGTAAGACAAGACAAAAAGTTTATCTTTAAAAACAAAAAAAGGCTAACTAATTAAAGTTAACCTTTTCAATGGTAGCGGGGACACGACTTACTTCGGTTCCTATCGTCACTCACTTCGGTCAGTGCTCAGCGCATCGCAGCATAAACTTCTCGTCGTGTTTCTGTTTTTAAACTCTATTCTTCACAAAAAAAAGGCTAACTAATTAAAGTTAACCTTTTCAATGGTAGCGGGGACACGACTCGAACGTGCGACCTTCGGGTTATGAGCCCGACGAGCTACCAACTGCTCCACCCCGCAATATATTTTTTGTATTTTACTTCTTGTTTTCCGTCGTTTCGGACTGCAAATATAGTCATTTTATTTTGTTTATGGTGAACTATTTCAAAAAATATTTCTAATAATCTTTAATTGTCTGATTTTTTGGTCTTACAAGAGGTGAGTTATTTTGGAATTAGCTTGACAAGTGTCAAGATAGAAAGATTAATTATTTATTAAATTTGACTTAATTTCATACTGTTTTTGATTAAAAACAGCAGGATTTCAATGGAAATCGCTAAAAAATCACTATTTTTGAATAAAAATTGAATTATGAAGCTAATTAGAGCAAAACGAGTCAGTAGGTTGGAAAATCGTTTTCACCCAAATATGGGCCGACTTTCCGCACAAGTAACGAGAATCCAAAAGTTTATTTTGGGAATTCCTTTCAAAACCATCCACAAATATCGAGAAACATATAAAGGTGAAATTAAAGATTGTGAAGAGTGTAAACTTTCCAAAATCTAAAAGTACTCTAACTTTATTTTAACATTCATAGACCTTTTCTTGAAAATTAGCTAAATTTTCGACCTTATTCCGATTTGCCTAGCTATTTTTGTCCCTATGCCAAAAGAAGGGAAAGCATCTATTAATACAACAGTATTTAAAAGGTTAGTAATTTGTGCTAAACCCTACAAGTTATTTCTATTACTTTCCTTTATTTTTACTATCGGACTAGCAATTGTTACTCCGCTGCGACCTAGCATAATAGGGGACATGGTGGATGCCTATATCGTGAAGTCTCAAGATGCTTCCCAATTATTGTTTTGGACGATTATTATTGTGATACTTTTAGTTTTGGAAGCTGTTTTTCAATTTAGTAATGCTTACTTCTCAAATCTATTAGCACAATCGGTAATTAGAGATATGCGCATAAAATTGTATCGCCATATTATGTCTTTTCGAATGAAATATTTCGATAAAACTCCAATTGGTTCTGTTGTAACGAGAGTAGTTTCTGATTTAGAAGCTATTTCTGATGTTTTCTCACAAGGATTAATCAACATGCTGGGAGATGTCTTGGTTTTGTTAACCATATTAGTTTGGATGTTTTGGACAGACCCTTTACTTTCTTTATTCGTTCTTGTGCCAATTCCATTGTTGCTAATTGCCTCTAGAGTTTTTGCAAGAGCAATGAAAAGTGCGTTTCAAAAGGAAAGAGTAGAGGTAAATAAACTGAATACTTTTGTGCAAGAGCGCATAACAGGAATGGCAATTCTTCAACTGTTTAACAGAGAGGAGCCTGAAATGAAAAAGTTTAAAGCGATAAATGCACGACACAGAGAAGCGCATATTGAAACGATTTGGGCAAACTCTATATTTTTTCCTGTTGTTGAATTTTTAAGTTCGCTTTCTATTGCATTTTTATTAGTATTCAGCGCTTGGGCCTTAGCTTCCGAAACCGGAAATCCAGGAGATTCAACGGGTACGATTGTTAAGTTTACGCTTTGGGTGCATATGCTTTACCGACCCATTCGTCAATTAGCAGATAAATTCAATATCATTCAAAGAGGAATTGTAAGGGCAGAAAGAGTTTTTGAAACCTTAGATAGAGACGATCAAATACAGGATAGCGGAAATGTTGAAAGTTGTGATTTTCAACAACCAATTTCATTTAATAATGTTTGGTTTGCTTACAAAGATGAAGATTGGGTGCTAAAAGACATTAATTTGACAATTCAACCCAACTCAACAGTCGCTTTTGTTGGGGCTACAGGGGCTGGGAAAACCTCTATAGTGAATTTGTTATCTCGTTTTTATGAATTCCAAAAAGGAACTGTTAAAATTGGAGAAACAGATGTGCGCTCGCTGAAATTGGCTTATTTGCGAAAAAATATTTCTATTGTGTTGCAAGATGTGTTTTTGTTTTCTGATACAATATTTAACAATATTACACTAGGGGCAGAAAACATTACACGAGAACAAGTTGTTAAAGCCGCAAAAGATGTAGGAGCAGATAATTTTATCCAAAAACTTCCAAATGGTTATGACTATCAAGTGGGAGAAAGGGGAGGGGTGTTGTCAGTAGGTCAAAGACAGTTGCTAGCTTTTTTACGTGCTTATGTTTACAATCCGCACATTCTTGTGTTAGACGAAGCAACATCGAGTGTCGATAGCGAGAGTGAACAATTGATTCAAAAAGCGACAGAGACGTTGACTCAAGGAAGAACCTCAATTGTTATTGCGCATCGTTTATCAACAATACAAAACGCAGATAAGATTGTTGTTATGGATAAAGGAAGAATATTAGAGGTTGGTTCGCATTTGGAGTTACTTCGAAAAAAAGGTTACTATAAAAAACTATACGAAAAGCAGTTTTTAGAAGAAGATACAAATACAAAGTAGAAAAATGAACAGATTTAAAGTTGGTGGAGTTCCTGAACATTTCAATTTACCTTGGAAATTAGCGATGGAACAAGGTAAATTTCGAGAACATGATATTCATCTGCACTGGGAGGATATGACTGGTGGTACAGGTCAAATGATTCGAGGGCTTGAAAATAAAACATTAGATATTGCCATTCTATTAACTGAGGGAATTACTAAAGCCATATTGCAAGGATTAGACGCTACAATAGTTCAGGTTTACGTTACTTCACCGCTAAGTTGGGGGATTCACGTACCTTACAATTCTTCTTACCAAACGGCATTAGATATTGATAAAAAAGTTGGAGCAATTTCTCGAACTGGCTCAGGTTCTCACCTCATGTCTTATATCATGGCTGATGAGTTGGGATGGGACACTAAGGAATTAGAGTTTAATGTCATTGGAGATATTTACGGTGGATTGTGGGCACTAGAAAATAATGAAGCACAATTTTTTCTTTGGGAAAAATACACAACAAGTCCTTTTGTGAAGCAGAAAAAATGTAGGAGAGTTGGAGATGTGGTCACTCCTTGGCCATGTTTTGTAATTGCCGTGAGAAATGATATTCTTGTAGAAAAAAAGGATTCTATTGCTACCATTTGCTCCGTAATTCAAAAAGCCTCGAAAGAATTAAAAGTTAACCCAAGCGCTATTGAAATGTTTGCTTGGAGATACAATCTTTCTCAAGATGAAGTAGAAGCATGGTTTAAAGACGTGGAATGGAATTACGATGGAAAGCTGGATATCCAAGAATTTGAAAAGACAGTTAATTATTTGCATCGACTGGAACTGATTTCAACAGAAGAAAAGCAGAATTTTGAAGCAAAACTTTTTGGCAAATATTTTAAGTAGTATTGAATGACAAAAATTTCAGATAAGCGAGGGGTACAGGTTTTTGTGAACCGATTAAAACAACATGAAATCACGCATGTGGTTATTTCTCCTGGTTCTCGAAATGCACCTTTGACGATATCTTTCTCGGAGGATGCTTATTTTACATGCTTCTCTATTCCTGATGAAAGAAGTGCAGCATTTTATGCGCTTGGAATGGCAGAAATGCTAAAAAAGCCTGTAGTCTTACTGTGTACTTCTGGTTCAGCGGTTCTAAATTATTATCCAGCAGTTAGTGAAAGTTTTTATCGCTCTATTCCATTAATTGTTGTTTCTGCCGATAGGCCTTTGGAAATGATAGATCAAGGAGATGGACAAACAATAAGACAAGAAGGAGTTTTACACAATCATATTTTAGCGGAAACAACGTTGTCCGAAGATTTTTCAGATAAAGACGCTGAAAAGTCAGGCATTAAAGAAATCGATAGCTTAGTTCATGCCGCAAAATTTTTGAACGGTGGCGGACCTGTTCATTTTAATTTCCCATTGGAAGAACCGCTGTATAATACGGTTGAGCAAACAGAAGTACTAGCGCAATTGGATTCGTTTGCTGGAAATGATTTATCCAAATTGGATGAAATTGATTTTGAGGACTTAAAAGACGAATGGAATACCTTTCCCCGAAAACTGATTATTTGCGGTCAAATGCCTCCGAATAACTTGTTTTGGAATAAATTAAATGATTTAGCGAATGATAGTAGTGTTGCAGTATTAATAGAAAATACAAGCAACGGAAATGGAAGAAAATTAATTCAATGTATTGACAGAACGCTGAACAGTATTTCCGAGAAACGATTAACTGAATTTGTACCCGATTTACTAATTTCTTTTGGTGGAGCAGTCATTTCTAAACGTATAAAAGCGTTTTTAAGAAAAAATCCACCCAAGGCTCATTGGCGAATCAATCAGTCATTTCCTGAAATGAATACTTATGGTGTTTTGTCCCATTCCTTTCAGGTTAGCCCGTCTGCATTTTTGTCTCGTTTTTTGGAACAGCCTTTGAAATTTAAGCTTTCGAGATTCGGGGAGCAATGGAAACAATTGGATTACCTAATTCAAGACAAGCACTTTGAAGCGATTCGCAAGCTTTCTTATTCCGATATGCAGGTTTTTGATTTAATAATGGACACCTTACCTGAAAATGCGATTTTACACATGGCGAATAGTTCTGTGGTAAGGTATTGTCAGCTGTTTGACCCTGTACCTTCTATTGAATATTATTCTAATCGGGGCACAAGTGGCATTGATGGTTCAACAAGCACCGCTATTGGTTCAGCCATCATTCGTAAGGAAAAGCGAAATATTTTAATTACTGGCGATATTTCTTTTTTCTATGACAGTAATGCTTTGTGGAATAATTATTTACCGAAAAACCTTCGAATTGTTTTAATCAATAATGAAGGTGGCGGAATTTTTAAAATTATCCCAGGTCCATCTAAATCAGATGCGCTTGAAAATTTCTTTGTAGCTAAACATGGTTTTTCGGCGGAGTATTTGTGCAAAGCATTTAATGTTAAATATATGAAAGCAACCTCATTTGTGGAATTAGAAGATCAATTGTCCGACTTTTATTATCCTGAAGAGGAGCAAATGATTTTAATGGAAGTGTTTACACCGAGTGATATAAATGCCGGAGAATTAAAAAAGTATTTTGAATTAATTAGAGTAGAAGATTATCCGAAGCTGTAAAACAAAAACACCCTGTCAACAATAGTCAACAGGGTGAAAAATTGGTTTATGTAGCATAAACGTAAATGTTCAGCGTTGCAAACCTAAGATTTTTAAAATTGATAGTTGTTCTTTTAAATGCAGAGGGTTGAAAATTAGTTTAAATGGACTAAATTATGTTGTAAATGACAGAAAATGAAGCTAAAATAATTATTGATGTATCGAAAATAGACGATGTGATTGATTTTTGGGATGACTTAATCTTTGAACTAAAAAACTATTTTTTGACCCATGCTATTGTTTCTTCTGTTGTTCAAGCCAAGTTAAATAAGATTAAAAAACAGCAAGCCGCCTTGTGTGTGCTGTTTCCAGAAGAAGAATTTCAGAATAATTCAAAAATTGGTTCAATTGATGTTTCCTTATCCAAGGTGGATAAACTCATAGTTGCTTTCAGGATGTATAATGAAAAAAAGAATGATTTAAAGTTGTTTCTTTCTCAAGCTTATGAGTTATCGCACATAGAATATTTGCTTTTAACCTATTTGCAATTGGAAAAAAAATATAGGTCTTTTTGGTATTATCCAGCCGCTAAAAATAGTGTGTTGGAAGATGTTAAAATGTCCAAAGAACCTGATCCTATGGAAGTTTTGTCATCACTTAAACAAGCAGAAATGAAACTCGGCAAACCACTTACATATCAATTGTTGACAGAATCATTTAATGGTTTACCTAAATTACTTCAGCGAGAAGTAAAAAGATTAACTTTGCTCCAAGATTTGGAAGATGCACGAAAAGTTTAAACAATTACGTAAACAGTTATTAGAGCAGGAATGGCCAGCTGTTTATTTTTTTAAGTTTATTAGTCCTAGTGATCCAGAAACGTTGGCAAAAGTCACTGCGTTATTTGAGGACCAAGGAACGCTGTCGTTGCGTCCATCTAAAAATGGAAACTTTATTAGTGTTTCTGTAAAAGAGGTGATGATGTCGGCTGATGACGTAATAGATGTTTATGTAAAAGCGGCACAAATTAAAGGTGTAATTTCATTATAAAGGTATGGTATTTTTAGTGTTAGATGTTGCAAGGATAATAACCAATATTGGTTGGGCATCTTTGATAGTGCTATTGTTTTTTATTGGCTACCGATTATTACTTAGAAGAATGAAAGCGAGCCAAGCTAATCCCGATGATTTTATTCGTCTTCATCCCTTGGAGATTATTCCGGCAAAAGGTCAAATTCAATTTTACTTTACTTTAGGAACTGAAAAAGATGTGAAGCTTTTAATTTATTCCCAGTCAGGAGATTTTAATGAGGTGGTTGTCGAAAAATCTTTTCCAAAGGGTAGTCACTTAGTTCCGTTTGACACAACCAAGGTAAATGATGGAATTTATTACTATGAACTGAAGTCTTCAAATCAGAAGATATCTAGAGTTATGGAGATAAAAAATCTTTCGTAACTTTACATGAAAGCACGTTTAAACAATTTTTCGGTTTAGATAAATTTGATGTACTGTATCTAAATCAGAGAATAAACGTTATGATATATAAAACTGAAGTTATGAAAGTTCGATTGGCCATTTTTCATTTATTGTTCATTTTTGCCGTGTCAAACATCACTGTTGCGCAAAAAGATTTTGAACCTACGGGCTCTTTGCGCGTTGATGTTGGTCTTCCTGCTACACTTGAGGTAGCAACAAACGCTGGTTTTCGAGACTTACTTACAGGATTATTAAATACAGCTGTATATTATCAAAATACAATTTTTGGTTCTATAACTTTAGGGGTAGGTGGTAAATACACATTATTCAATGTAAACGAGTTTAAAAACAATATCGACTTAGAAGGAAATATCCATTTATTAACCGGTTTTGGAAAAATAGGTTATGAAAGATATTATGGTATGCTCGGAGTCGAATATTCAATGAGAGCAGGATATTCCTATAACTTTTCATCCACTAATTTCTGTAAAGAAGAATTAGGTAGAGCTAAAATAACGAATAGCTGGATGATAGAACCCGGATTCACGTTGTCTTATGTTATTGACGAACGTAATGCTTGGACTTTGTGCCACTTGAGTTATTCGTTTTATGATTTCCGCTTTAATGAGGAATTTGTCTGCGTGGAGAATCTACCAGGCTTTAACCAAGAACGTTTAAGCGGAAGAACAAGTTTCCTTACATTTGGGTTTGGATATACGCATTATTTAAAATAATCTTGTTAAAATAATCTGATAAACTGAAGCCCTAACAAGGTGATAAAAAATAGAAAACATGTCCTCTTTATACTATTATTTTATTTTAGCCTCGCTTTTAATGTGTTCTTTCACGTGTTCTTGCAGTAGCATTAAAGAACGAAATAAAGCAGCGACTATTGAGGAGAATACTATTGTGTATCAGAAAGCAATTATTGGTGAAGCACCAGAAGAAAATCCAAATACTGAAATTCTGGATGCCACGATTGACGGAGATGTTTTAACGCTAAAAGTGAATTATTCAGGAGGTTGTGAAGAACAATTATTTGATTTAGTTGGTTCGAGTATTGTAATGAAATCTTTTCCACCTCAAAGAGAAGTAACACTGGTGCGAAACGCTAGGGGAGACGCTTGCCGTGAATTAATTACCAAAGAACTTACATTTGATGTTTCCGAGTTAGCTTATTTAAGACAAAAAGGAGAATTAATCATTTTGCATTTAAAAGGATTTGGGGAATTGTCTTATTACTTCGGTGGTCAACAAGAAGAATAATTTAGCGTAACTTAACAAGAACTTAAAAACTTAAAAGAGTATGAGTTTGTTTAAAAAATACTTGTTAGGTAGCGGAAATGAATCAGAAAATGAAAGATATAAGAACAACTATAAAATCAAGTCCTAAACCATTTTTAATAGCTGGACCTTGCAGTGCAGAAACGGAAGAACAAGTACATCAAACTGTTTCAGAACTTGCAAACAATGAATTAGTGCAACTTATCCGGGCTGGAATTTGGAAACCAAGAACGAGACCAGATTCATTTGAAGGTGTTGGAGAGGTTGGTTTGCAATGGCTTGTCGATGCTGGAAAAGAGGCTAATTTACCTGTAAC
>SKGS01000084.1 GCA_007117355.1 Lishizhenia sp.
AGCAAAAAAATAGAGATATATACTAGCAATGACGGACTAACAGAAATTCAAGTTCAATTTGAGAATGAAACTATTTGGCTTACCCAAGCGCAATTGGTCGAACTTTACCAAAGCAGTAAATCCAATGTAAGCGAATATATTAAACATATCTTTGAAAAAGGTGAGCTCACTGAGGAATCAGTTGTTCGGAAATTCCGAACAGTTCAAACGGAAGGTGACAGAAAGACTAATTCCATTTATAGACACACACCACTCAACACGTAGCTAACAAAAAAAATCATGACTAAAAAAGAACTTATAATTTATAAAACTGATTCAGGGATAGAAGTAGAAATAGGTTTCGGTAAAGATTCTATTTGGGTTGACACTAAATCTATTGCAAATATTTTCGATGTAAAAAGACCTGCTGTAGTTAAGCATATTCAGAATATATATAAATCAGAAGAATTACATAAAGATTCAACGTGTTCCATTTTGGAACAGGTTGCAGCCGACGGTAAAAAAAGATTGATGAATTTGTATAATCTTGACATGATCATTTCTATTGGCTACCGTATCAATTCTTTAAAAGCTAACCCATTCCGCCAATGGGCAACCCAACGCTTAAAAGGTTGGTGGTTAAAAATACCTATACAACTGATGAAACAGAATAGTATTTCTTAACCTCGGTTTCAATTGATTTCAATAAAGTACTCCCATCATTGAAATTAATTTTATTAATTCGGAGCATAGCTTCCTCATCTAAAAACCCGTCATACCTTGACTGTCTTGAGTTTTTATAAAGTTTAGATAATTTATAAGCTATGTCCTTATCTATTCCCTTCAAGTTTTTGATGTTTTTAGAATGACTTTGTTGTACCTCCTTGTCTTTAGACACCAGAACACAATAGCATCTATGTAGTCCAGTATAAAATTGCACGGTAACTTTCCAGTCAAAATAATCTTCTGGATAATCTTCACAAAGATTTTCTAAAAACAACTTATTGTGAGTAGATTTATTGTAGTAGTTCTTAGGCATTCGTCAAGTCAATTTTCTCTGTATTATTAAGGCTACTTTCCATATCTTCCTCTAAAAAGCAAAAACTAACTTCTAAAAATTCAGATAAGTCGCCAGTAGCATATTCAAATTCAGCTTTTGATAGTAGCTCTTTAGTTTCATCATCCTTTGTCGAAATAAAAAAGACAACTTCATTTGAGTTTGCTTTAGCAACGTGAATAAAATTGTATTTATCTTTATTTTTTGCAAATGTCTTCACAAAACTTCCATAAACGAACCTGAAAATTTCTTGCTTCGTTATTTCATTCATGTGAACTATAGGTTCAATAGAAGGAGTCGTTATAGATTTCTCTAATTTTTTAAAAACTTCATCTTTTTCTCCAATAGAATCAAAAAGCGAAACACTGTTCTCTATATCTGAACCAATATTTTGTAATGTTTTTGCAAATTCATTAAAAATATGTGCATTCTTGTAGGATGAAGAGTCTTCATCTTGTATCGTTTTTGGTTTTTCCATTCCCAGAATTTAACTAACTTTCACTTGTTACTAATAGCAAATATATAACTTTTATTAATTTCATCAATGTAACGAATGTTAAATCTAGGGGTTAAACGCTAATGTTTAAGTCAATATTAAAACTAATATCCCGACTATTTCCAAAATGGAAACAGTTCGAAAGGAGGTGAACTAAAAATTAATGAAACTGGATTAACAGCACTAGCACTTTTAGTTGCTCAAAGCGACCCAAATGATAAAGATTAATGATAAAATTAATTGTAAATTTAATAGCAAATATGGAATAGAAATAATTCATAAACCTAATTTTCAAAAGGTTAGTTTTGTTAAAATTGTAACCTTTTCACCCAACCCCTCGTTCTTTGACATACGAATTTAAAAATTGATGGAGTTTTTTCTCCCCATATCGTATTTGAATGACTTTGTCTTCTGCCCGTATTCAATTTACCTTCATCAGGTGTTTGATAACAATAAAGAAGATGTGTATAGTGCGAAACCGCAACAACGTGGTAAAAGTGCTCATTCAAATGTGGATAATAGCAAAACGAAAAACAGTAAAAAAGTACTCTCTGGTTCCTATGTTATTTCAAAGAGCCTAGGAATTTATGGAAAAATAGACCAATATTTTGTTGATGAGCGAAAACTTGTTGAACGCAAGTTTTCGCTTACAACGATTTATCGGGGGTACTATTATCAGCTATGGGCGCAATTTATTGCCATGGAAGAAATGGGATATCCAGTTGATGCACTCTATTTTCATTCGATTAAGAACAATCAACGAATAAAAATTGACAAACCGACGGATAAGGAAATTGAAGAACTCAAAAATCACATTCGGAAAATTGCCCGTTTTGATTTTGAGACTGAAATAAAAGTTAACCCACAGAAATGCAGTCATTGTATTTATGCTACATTATGTGACAAAACCAATCAAGATCATGTTTACGCATAAGGACATAGAGAATAGAAGTGTATTTGTTATCAACGGAACGGAACATCAAAGTTTGAGGGTTTCATCCGGAAGATTGATGCTTTATGATACTGAGAAAGAGCAAGCCATAACAAAGTTGCCTTTCCCCAAAATAATGGCATTGATGGTCGTTGGTCATACTACATTGACATCAGCGTTAATCGAACATTGCAATAAGCATGGAATTCCTTTGGTAGTCATGAAGCCCAATTTTAAGCCTGTTTTTTACTATGGAAATATGGCAGAGGCTAATTTTTTACTTCGGAAGAAACAATTTGAAACACCGAAAGGCGACTTGAGCATTGC
>SKGS01000181.1 GCA_007117355.1 Lishizhenia sp.
AAGAATATCGCAGTATATTAAATCTATGCTTTCATTCGGTTGTGATTTTAGTAATTCTAAATTATCGCAGTTTTCAATTCTTATCATTTCATTTTCCTTTCATACGGTAATGTCATATAACGTTCCGCGTATATGATTAGGGGCGGATTGCGGGTTGCTTTCCTGTCGAAAAGCAACGAGGTTGATGCGGGCTGTAAACCCTGATTATCAGCACCGAAACCGCACTTAATTATATACGCCGTTGGGTGCTGGTGTTCATTCATATTAGTCTGTTTATCAATTATTTATTTCCTTTTGCACGATTGTGAGTTTTACATAACATTTCACAATTTTTTATATCAGTTTCTCCTCCTTTACTCCACGCTGTCACATGGTCAGCGTCCATTTCTTTAAGTTTCCAAATTTTGGTTTTGTTGGAATTGTTGCTAATTGCACATAGTGGACAATTTGAAATTCCTTTTTCTTCAGCAACTTTAGTTTGTTTTGTGTAAACAGATTTTTTTGTTGCTTCGTCAAATACACGAACATCAAGTAATTTAGTGTCATTTAATCCTCCAAGTATATATTCAAATACACCTCTACGATTTTTTACATATGGGTCTGCATAAAGATGTTTTACTTGTTCTGACACTTTTTGAGGATTATATGGTTTTTTACGATAAGTTTCATAAAACCGCCCCCATTCAAGCCCACGCATTTCGCTTTCAACGTCTTTAAAAACTGATGAAACCCAATCAATTACACTTGTGAAATAGTTTTTTAATTCGTTTATATTGCTTTCATAACGGTGAATACTCATATATGGAACAATCTGTGATTTACTAACCCAATCTAAAGCACGCTCTAAATAGTCTTGTCGATTAGCACTTCCTGATATGTAGGCACTCCATTTTTGGATGTTTGAATTTTGGCTATTGCTAAATTCTTCTTTTGCTAATGTTACAAATGGACCTGAAAATACAGCATTATTAATTTCTTGATTATTTAATGGGACACCGACAATATTAATAGTCCTAAACCAATTTTTAATTTCTGGTTCTGTCCCCTCACATTCATAAATAAGTAAAGGTGTATTTAAAATTAGTTCTTGTTTAGTGGATGCAATGCCACTAAAATATTGTTGCATACCATTTTCGTCTTTAATGGCAAATTTGTTATTTACGTATCGTCCAATACTTGTAATACGTTGTTGACCATCTAAGACCTCAAGATTATCGTCACTAACTTTATTGAAATATATTAAACCTAAAGGATAGCCTTTTAGAATAGAATCAATAACAGCCACATCTTTTTGACCGTCAGCATAGATATAATTTCTTTGATATTCAGGTTGTATTGTTAATTTACCTGAAAGACCGAATAAGCCCTTTCCTTCAAGTTCGTTATAAACAAAGCCTTCGCAAATGTCCTTTACGGTTATGTCTGTTCTTAATGTTGTTTTCATTTAGCAGTTCTTCTATGTTTAATTAAAATCCTACCATAGGTTCTGTTCCCGTCAATGATTGTGCAACCTCCTCTATCGTCTGGGTGTTTTTTGTATTTTAAACGTTTCAAAATCTCTTTTGGGGCTGATGCTTTTGTATTTCCGCTTGCTTGCCAAATTATTTCAAATTGTTCAGGCGAATACTTATCTAAAAATGTAATAGGAACACCCATTATTCCATCATAATCGCTTGGTATAGAATCCGTAAATGGAACGTCAATGGCATCATAATTTTCATATCTATTGTATGAGGTTTTCCCTTTAATCTCCTTATGACGACTAAACTTCAAGTTATCTTCCATAGTCATAAGAGGCAATGGTTGGTGACGTCTTCCGTGGTCTAGGTTTGTAAACCAACAAACACCTGGTACTCTATTAACTTTTTCGCCATTTTGTTCTCTTTCAAATTTGTATGAATCAGCATAAACAAAGTCATCAGGAACTTTAAAGTACATTCCTTTGTTAAAATTTGTAGCACCTAACCAAAGTTTGTCTGCTTGTATTAATGGGAATAGTTCTCTATATGTGATAGCATTTATGTTACCTATTAATAGAAATTGTTTATCAGAAGCCACAACCCACGCTAAAAAGTTACGGAATAAGGAAAAAGGTGGATTGGTAATAATTATGTCCGATTCATCACGAAGTTTTTTAACTTCTGCACTATTAAAATCCCCATCACCTGCCAAATAGTCCCACTCTAGGTCGTTTATATCAATTTTACCATCACCTGATTTGTCATGAGTTAATGTGAAAATTTTACCGTGTGTTTTAGTCTTTTTTATATCGTATTGCGGTGCACTTTCTTCAAACATTGTAACTTGATAACCGCCTTTATAAAGTTTGCTTTCAACAGCATAACTTGTACTGATAAGTTTTTTTAGTCCAAAACGGTCAAAATTTTGAGCAAAGAACTTAGTGAAGTTACTCCACTCTGGGTCGTCACAAGGTAATAATATTGTTTTTCCTTTAAATACGTCTGGATTGAATTCTAAATATGCCGCAATTTCTTTTTCAATATCGTGGTATTGTGTGTAAAACTCATCATTTTTCGCATTTCGTGCGTTACTTAAATTACTATTTGCCATTTTATAATCCTTCTTTTTTACATCGTAAATTTACATTTTAAAAATCACTTTTCAATTTTGCACGGTCTTTCTTTACACTTGCACCCAACGTTCTGCGGCTATATGAAGTTTTTGTGGAACGCAGTGGAGCAAAAATTTGGGTGAAGCGAAGCGGAACCATATAGCCGCTGTTGTGCGATGTGCTTGGGAGGCGGTTTTCATACGGTAATGCTTC
>SKGS01000273.1 GCA_007117355.1 Lishizhenia sp.
CCAAAACTTATGCCTCGGGTTGTTGAAATAATGCGAAAACATAATTTGACTCCAGAGCTTCTTGCTTAATCAATTCTATTTATGTATTTAAATTCTTAACCATCTGAATTTATACCTTTGCAAAAAATAATATTATGTCGGATAAACGAACAGAATTGTCAGAGTTGGGAGAGTTTGGATTAATAAATGAACTAACAAAGTCTTTTAAAAACCAACAAAAATCAACCGTGTATGGTGTAGGCGATGATGCCGCTGTTTTAGAACGTGATGAAGAAAATGTCACTTTAATTTCTACCGACATGTTGCTAGAAGGCGTTCATTTCAATTTAATGTACACTCCTTTAAAACATCTTGGATACAAGGCTGTCATAGTTAACTTGTCCGATATATACGCAATGAATGGTACTCCAGAGCAAATAACTGTGTCTATTGCTGTTTCTAATCGGTTTCCTAAAGAAGCTTTGGAGGAACTTTATGAAGGAATTCAAACAGCGTGCAACATATATAAAGTTGATTTAATTGGTGGCGACACAACATCTTCCTTAACTGGATTAGTAATTAGTGTTACAGCAATTGGTGTTGCTACAAAAAATAATGTAGTCTATCGTAATACTGCAAAAGAAAATGACTTAGTTGTAGTTACCGGCGATCTTGGCGCAGCATACATGGGACTTCAAATTTTAGAACGAGAGAAGGAAGTTTTTAAAACGAACCCCGACATTCAGCCTGACCTAGATGGTTTTGATTACCTGTTAGAACGTCAGTTAAAGCCAGAAGCAAGAAAAGACATCATTGGGTTTTTGAAAGAATTAGATGTTCTGCCAACAGCAATGATAGATATTTCTGACGGTCTTGCATCTGAAATCATGCATTTATGTACCCAAAGCAAATTGGGGGTAAATATTTTTGACGAAAAAATCCCAATTGATCCAAAAGTTGCTACAACTGCTATTGATTTTAATATGGACCCTGCCACTTGTGCTTTAAACGGTGGTGAAGATTATGAATTGCTTTTTACAATAAAACAAGAAGATTACGAAAAAATAAAAGGCAATCCCCACATGAGTGTAATTGGACACATGACAGATAATGCTGAGGCTCGTTATTTAATCGACAAGCAAGGAACTGTTATTGAGTTAAAAGCTCAAGGCTGGAATCATTTTGGAAAGTAGGGTGAATACAAACCGAAAATGAAAAGATTAACATTTTTCTTTAATTAAACAGTTACAAATCAAAAAAATAGTGTATATTTGCACCAGTTTTATGTAAAATTGCTAGAACGAGGGGACAATAGTCCCCTCTTTTTGTAAAGAAAAAAAAGTACATACAACGAGTTAAAATGAGTAAGAATATTTCGAAAGAAACTATAGTTGCCCTAGCGCAAGAAAGAATTGATGAACTTGATAAAGGTTTATTCATAGTGGAAATTACAGTTTCCAGTTCAAACCAAATCAATGTTGAAATTGATGCAAGCGAAGGTAGTGTAAGCATCGATGATTGCATTCGAGTTTCTCGCAATATTGAGCACAATTTAGATCGAGAAGAAAGTGATTTCGAATTGCAAGTTTCATCTCCTGGTTTGGACAAACCGTTTAGAGTTGTTCAACAATATATTAAAAACGTTGGAAGAGACATCAAAATTAAACTCACAGATGGCCGCCAACTTCAAGGATTGTTAAAAAGTGCAGATGGTCAAGGTTTTGTTGTCGAAACTACTCGCAAAGAAAGAATTGAAGGAAAAAAGAAAAAAGAAACAATAATTGAAGAACATACTTTGACCTATGATTTAGTCAAAGAAACGAAAATTGTTATTTCATTTAAATAAATAGAATATGAATAGCTTAAACTTAATTGAGTCGTTTACTGAGTTTAAAGAATTTAAAAGCATTGACAGACAAACGATGATGACCGTCCTAGAGGATGTTTTTCGTTCTATCTTGAAAAAGAAATTTGGAACAGATGAACACTGCGACGTGATTATCAATATAGATAAGGGTGACTTTGAAATTTGGGTGAATAAAGAAATTGTTCCAGACGGAGAAGTGGAAGATCCAAATACAGAAATAGCTTATTCTGAAGCTATTAAGATAGAGCCAGATTTTGAAGTTGGAGAAGATGTTTCAGAAGAAATTAAATTCGAAGACTTTGGAAGAAGAAATATTTTGTCACTTCGTCAAAATCTTATTTCTAGAATTCTAGAACTAGAAAAAGATCAGTTGTACAAAGTGTATAAAGACCGTATTGGTGAAATTGTTACTGGAGAAGTTTACCAAGTATGGAAGAAAGAAATTCTTATTCTTGATGATGAAGGTAATGAATTAATTCTTCCAAAATCGGAGCAAATTCCTTCTGACTATTTCAAAAAAGGAGAGCCAATTCGTGCGGTAGTTTCAAAAGTAGATATGAGAAATAGCAGCCCGGTTATTATCCTTTCAAGAACTGCTCCAGAATTCCTCGAGCGATTATTTGAATTGGAAGTACCAGAAGTTTTCGATGGCTTAATCACTATCAAAAAGATTGAACGTTCACCAGGAGAAAGAGCAAAGGTCGCTGTTGAATCTTACGATGATAGAATTGACCCGGTAGGAGCTTGTGTTGGTATGAAAGGATCAAGAATTCATGGGATTGTTCGAGAGCTTCGAAATGAAAACATTGATGTTATCAATTACACGAATAACACGCAACTTTATATTCAACGAGCATTATCCCCTGCAAAAATTAGTTCAGTAGATATCTTAGAAGAAGAAAAGAAAGCAAATGTTTATTTAAAACCTGATCAAGTTTCCTTAGCAATTGGTAAAGGTGGGCATAATATTAAACTTGCTGGCCGATTAACTGGCTATGAGATTGATGTGTATAGAGAAGGTGCTGCCGACACGGAAGATGTTGATTTAGAAGAGTTTGCGGATGAGATAGACGGTTGGATTCTTGATGAATTGAAAGCAATTGGATGTGACACTGCTAAATCTGTTCTCGAAATTCCAGTGGGAGAATTAGTAAAAAGAACAGATTTAGAAGAGGAAACTATTAAAGAAGTTTTTAAAATTTTACAAGCAGAGTTTGAATAGAACCGAAACAGTTCTTACCTTAGAGCACTAAAACAAAGAATATTTAAAATACGAAGGACGCTATATATGGCTGGTAAAGTAAAAAGATTAAGTAAAGTCGCAAGGGAGTTAAACGTTGGTATTTCAACCATTGTTGAGTTTTTGCATAAGCAAGGGGTTGAAATAGATTCTAGTCCAAATACTAAGTTGGAAGAAAACCATGTTGAACTCCTAAGCAAAGAATTTGCAGACGACCAATCTCTAAAAGAGGCGGCTAAAAAGACTTCTTTAACAAGAGAGAAAAGAGAAACAATCACTATTGCTTCAAAGGAAGAGAAAAGCACTACCCCTTCTTCTGCTGATAAAGATGAGGAAGAAGAAGTTGAGCTACCAGCTCCTTTGGACGAGACGAAGCTTAATCAGCCAGAACAAAAGAAAGAAGAAGCTCCACAGCCTCCAGAAAAGGAGCCTCAAGCTGAAAAGCCAAATTCAGATTCACCAGCAATTTCCAAAGACGACTCAAAAACCATTGGTGATGGTGATGTAAAGGTTTCTGTGATTGGTAAAATTGACTTGAGCAGCATAAACTCAAAAACACGTCCCGATAAAAAGAAGAAAGGAGAAAAAAGAGACACACCTGTTTCTTTAGAAAAACCAAAAGATATTGTTCCGCCTAAAAAGGAAGAGCCAAAACAAGAGGAGAAAGCTCCTGAACCCCCAAAAGAGGAACCAAAAGAAATCCAAACTATTAAAGCCGAAAGACAAAAACTTTCCGGTCCAACTGTTGTTGGAAAAATTGACTTGCCTGTTGAAAAGAAACCTTCTAAAGATGAGCCTAAACGTAAACGAAAGCGCATCAAAAAGGTAGATATTAATAAACAGCAAGGTGCAGCTGGAGGTGCTAATAAATCAGGTGGAAAAGATAATTTCAGAGGCAACAAAAATAAATCGCGTAAACCAGAGCCTAAGCCTGAAATTACTGAAAAAGACATTGAAAAGGAAATTAAAGAAACATTAGCTCGTCTTTCAGGTGGTGGTAAGTCTCAAGGTGCGAAAAATAGAAGAGCAAAACGTGATTTCGTTGCACAACGAAGAGAGCAAGAATTAAAAGAGGCAGAAAAAGAATCCAGCATATTAAAACTGACGGAGTTCGTTACTGTTTCTGAGCTTGCAACCATGATGTCTGTGCAGCCCACACAAGTTATTTCGGCTTGTATGTCGCTTGGAATTTTCGCTTCAATCAATCAAAGACTTGATGCAGAAACAATTTCTATTGTAGCAGAAGAGTTTGGTTTCGAAGTTGAGTTTGTTTCTGCTGATGTGCAGGAAGCAATTCCAACTGTTGAAGATAAGGAAGAGGATTTAATTGAAAGACCACCAGTTATTACAGTAATGGGTCACGTTGACCATGGTAAAACTTCGTTATTAGATTATATCCGAAATGCAAATATTGTTGATGGTGAAGCGGGAGGAATAACCCAGCACATTGGTGCTTATTCGGTTACACGACCAGATGGAAGGAAACTTACATTCTTAGATACTCCGGGTCACGAGGCCTTTACAGCAATGCGTGCTAGAGGGGCAAAATTAACGGATGTTGCCATAATTATTTGTGCTGCTGATGATGATGTCATGCCTCAAACAAAGGAGGCTATTTCACATGCTCAAGCTGCTGGAGTACCTATGATTTTTGCTATCAACAAAATTGATAAACCGGGAGCAAATCCAGATAGAATTCGCGAACAGCTTTCAGCAATGAATATTTTGGTCGAAGAATGGGGTGGTAAATATCAATGTCAAGAAATTTCAGCGAAGCACGGTAAAAATATTGATGAATTACTTGAAAAAGTAATCTTGGAATCTGAACTCTTAGAATTAAGAGCAAATCCAAATAAAAATGCACTTGGTACTGTTATTGAATCATCGCTAGATAAAGGTAAAGGATTTATTACGAACCTGCTTGTTCAAGAAGGAAGTATTAAAATAGGTGACATCATTCTTGCAGGACGTTACTCTGGTAGAGTTAGGGCAATGCATAATGAACATGGAAAAGCGTTGAAAGAGGCTGGTCCAGCAACGCCAGTATCCATTTTAGGAATTAATGGTGCGCCATCTGCTGGAGACCAATTCCATATCATGGATGATGAAAGAGAAGCTAGAAGTATTGCTACTAGAAGAGAACAACTTTACAGAGAGCAAGGCCTAAGAACGCAAAAACATATTACCCTGGATGAAATTGGTCGTCGTTTGGCGATTGGCGACTTCAAGGAGTTGAATGTGATTATTAAAGGTGATGTGGACGGATCAATTGAAGCATTATCTGATTCATTATTGAAACTTTCTACCGAAGAAATTCAAGTTAATATTGTCCACAAAGCGGTAGGTGCAATTACAGAGGCAGATGTTAACCTTGCTTCTGCTTCTGATGCGATAATTATTGGATTCCAAGTAAGACCAACAGCTCCAGCCAGAAAGCTGGCTGAAACAGAACAAATTGATATTCGTTTGTATTCTGTAATTTATAAGGCTATTGAGGAACTTAAATCTGCGATGGAAGGAATGTTATCTCCAGGTATCGAAGAGGAAATCACAGGAACTGCTGAAGTGCGCGAAACATTTAATATCTCAAAAGTCGGAACTATTGCAGGTTGCTATGTTCAAAGTGGACTTATCAAGCGTAGTTCTCAGGTTAGAATTATTCGTGATGGAATTGTAATTCATACTGGCACACTTGGTTCTTTAAAACGATTTAAAGACGACGTGAAAGAAGTTAAAAACAACTATGAATGTGGTTTAAATATTGATCGTTTCAATGATATAAAAGAAGGTGATATCATCGAAGCATTCGAAGAGGTTGAAGTTGCAAGAAAGTTGTAATATTCAATACATTAAAACATTAAACGAAAAATGGAGCATTTATGTTCCATTTTTTTATTTTCGTTATTTACGAAAATAGACCTTAAATGTGGTGCCTTTCAAAGGAGTGCTATAAACTTCTATCTTGCCACCCATACTCTCAATTTGATTTTTAGTTAAAAACAGACCTACACCTCTAGAGTCTTCATTTGTATGAAACGTTTGGTATATTCCAAACAAACTCTCCTTGTGTTTTTCCAAATCTATTCCAAGTCCATTGTCCTCAAAACAAAGAATGACAAAATCAGTATCTTGATCGGCATAAATTCTCAGAAAACTAGCTGTTTCAGGGTTTCTGTATTTTATGGCGTTTGTTATGAAGTTTAAAATAATAGAATCGACATAAGCAGGCACACCTTTTATGGTTATTGATTTGTTTACTAAATTGTGTATTTGTATAGTTGATTGCTTAATTTGAAAGGATAAACTTTGCAAGTTTTTACTGATGACCTCATTCAGATTCAGACTGTTTATACCATTATTGGATAAATTAACTTTAACTACCTCTGTTAAATCCTCTACTGTTTGCATCAAATTTTTGGAACTAAGTTTAAGTAAAGACACTAGCTCATTATTTGCCTCTAAGTCTTCTTCTAATATTTCAACTAACCCTGAAATTCCCGCACTGTGAGAGCGAAGATTATGTGAAACAATATTTGAAAAATTTTTTAACCGTTTATTTTGTTCAGACGTCAATGCTAAAACTCCCTTTAGTTCACTTTCCGCTTTTTTTAACTCTGTTATATCCGTAGCAACACCTAAAATGCCAACTGTTTGATTGTTTTCTTTTATTGGACTAACCGAGAGTAAAACTGGAAATTCACTTTCATCACAACGAACAAAAGTCCATTGTTTCGTTATGGATTTGCCTAAGTTAGCTTCAAAAATAAATACTTCATAATCTGAAACATCGGAGTTATAAGTTTCTAAGATGCGTTTTTTTTCAACAATAATCTCCTTCGCTAGATGAAATTTTTGAGGGGAGCATTTTCCAATAACCTCAACAGCGCTATAGCCTAACATTTTTTCGGCACCTGAATTGAATAATGTAATTTCCCCTTTTAAATCAGTGGCAAATATTGCTACTTGGTTGCTAGCATGAAAAATAGCTTCTAATTGAGAGAGAGTGTTTTGTAAACGACGCTCAAGAAATTTTTCTTTTGTAACATCTTGAAAACTTCCAATCAACTTATCGCCAACACGTTTGCCAATTGTTCTGACCCACTTAATATTCTTTTTTGCAGTAATTAACTTACATACTTCATCGTAAGGAATATGCTCATTGACTGCTTTATCAATTGCGTCATTCATGACCTGTTGATAATCTGGGTGATAAAAAGAAATACCTTTCTCTTTATTGTGATCGTAATCTAATGGAACCTCATGAATTATATACACCATTTCACTCCACTCGGTTTTTCCTGTTTTAAAATCTAATTCCCAGGAACCTATATTATTGTTTTTTTGAGTTATGTCTAATAAGTGTTTTTGTCTTTCAATTTCTAATACTCTATTTTTTTTCTTAGTTATATCTTGATGCGTACCTGAAAACACAAGTGGTTCGCCTGTTGCCGAATATTCAGAAACACGTCCTTTACTTAATACCCAAACCCAATGACCTAATTTATGTTTCATTCGAATTTCAACCTCATAATCTGAGGCATTGTTCTGCATACACAATTCCATTTTTTGCTTCACTAAACAGATGTCCTCCTCGTGAATTAAGTGATCAAACTTTTCGACGGTTACAGGAACAAGTTCTTCTAACGTATATCCGATTATTGCTGCCCAATTTTCATTGATGAATGTTTTATTTGTTTCAATATTCCATTCCCAAATCCCCATATTAGAAGCGGCTATGACAGCAGCTAACCTATTTTTAACTGCGACAAACTCGTCAATAATCCGTCCTTCTGGTATAATGAAAGAAACCTTGCCTAATTCATCTTTTAAAGGCCTCAAGGTAAAAAGGATAGTTACGGGTTTTTTACCCTTAATCCAAATTCGTTCCTCATAGGTTACCTCTTTTCCATTAACGGCTTGTAGAAAACTTTCTTTTAATCGTTGTTGCGTGTCATGTGAAATCTGCCACCAATAAGTGTCCCAAAAGTATTTTCCAACTAGTTCTTTTCTTGATAGTCCTACGCTATTTATTGCTGTATCATTTAACTCTAGTAATATTCCTTCCAAATTTAAAAAACCAATAAATATCTTAGTTGAGTTAAACATGCCTTTAAACTGTAGGTTTTTTGTAACCAACTCTGTGATTTCTTCGAAACTACCTATTAACTTATCATTGCGTCGTTGCCCTGAAATTCTAATCCATTTCAACTTGTGTTTTGCTGTTTTAAACTGGAAAACTTGATCAAAAGAAACGCTACGTTTAATAGCTTCATCAAAACAAGTGGTCAACAAATGAGTATATTCTGGCAAACAAAATGAAAAAAGATTATTTTTTGCATTCTCAGATGTGTTTGGAAGCTCAAGAATTGTAAATAGGATATCTGACCAAAACGTATTTCCGGAAACAATATCTGTGCTCCAAAAGCCAATGCAATTTGTTTTTTGTACTATTTCAAGTGTTTGAGACGTGTTTTCGAGATGCCTCATGACTTGATCTAATTGTTTTTCTTTATATTCTAATTCTAGTTTTGCAATAACTTGATTAGCAAAAAACTCAACCCTTTTCATTTCGTTTTCACTAAAAACACGAGCTTTGGTATCAAAAACCGATAACCAACCAAAAACACTCATGTTTTTCAACACTAAAGGAACTCCAAAATAAAATGAAACGTTTGATTCTTGCTGAATTAGCGACAAAGTATCAAACCTTTTGTCTTTGCTTATATCTTCAATGATTATAGGTTCTACTGGATTTTTAACATATTCACAATAAATGGAATCCATAAAGTCATAAGTGTTAATATGATCTCCCTTATAAGCAAAGCACCATTTTTTGTTTTTAGAGATAAAAGTAATCTCACAGAAAGACACTTTCAATACATCCATAACCATATCCAAAATACTGAAATAATCAGATTTAGTCTTAATTTGTTCAGTTTGAAATATTAGAAAATCAATAAAGCGTTGTTCATTTTCTATTGAAGATTTATACATTCTGGTTATCAACTTTTTAGATTGAGCGCGCAAAAATATAAAAAAAATTAACAAGACTAATGTCTGGGCTAACAAACTTTGTGTAAACATGACACTAAGAGGTCTCGATTTAAATGAAACTTAGTTCTGAATAAAATTAAAACAATTTCTTCAAAGTGCGTTTTACGAGGTGTTCTCTATTTTTTTACCTCAGCTTGGTGATTATTGCTGGTTAATGTCTAGTTTGTATTACCTTTATACCATGAAATTTTCAGACTTAAAATTAAATGATGAATTGTTAAATGCCTTGGACTATATGGGCTTTACAGATGCTACTCCAATTCAAGAGCAAGCAATTCCTATTATTTTAGAAAATAAAGATATTATTGGTTGTGCTCAAACAGGAACAGGTAAAACAGCTGCCTTCGTTTTACCTATTTTACACAAATTAACCAACAAAAAAGATAATTCAACAAATACACTAATTATTGTACCAACAAGAGAGCTCGCCGTTCAGATTGAACAACAAATTCAAGGACTGTCCTATTTTGTCTCAGTTGGCTCTAAAGCAATTTACGGAGGTGGAAGCGGCAAAGATTGGCAAGAGGAAAAAGAAGCCTTACAGTTTGGTACCGATATTATTGTGGCAACACCAGGCAAATTACTTTCGCATATAAAAATGGGTTATGTTGACTTTTCCAAAGTTAAACACTTGGTATTAGATGAGGCTGACCGAATGTTAGATATGGGATTCATTGACGACTTAACCAACATCTTTAAGGCTTTACCAGAAAACAGGCAAACGATAATGTTTAGCGCAACGATGGCTTCTTCCATTAGGAATTTAGCTCATAATTTGCTTAAAAACCCAGAGGAAATTAACTTAGCACTTTCAAAACCAGCAGAAGGGGTGAAACAATTAGTTTATTTATCTTTTGATGAACAAAAAAATAAATTGCTCCACTTTTTACTGCAAGAACCACATCGAAAAGATTACGAAAGAATTATTTTGTTTACTTCTACTAAAAATAAAGTAAATGACATCGTGCAATTTTTCAGACGTAAAGGGTATAAAGCAAAAGGCATTTCTTCGAATTTGGAGCAAGAGGAGAGGGAAGATGTGCTTCGAGGTTTTCGCTCAGGACGTATTCCTTTTCTCGTTGCAACAGATGTAATGAGTCGTGGAATTGATATTAAAGAAATCAACCTCGTAATAAATTACGATTGTCCAGGTGATGCAGAAGATTATGTGCACCGTGTGGGAAGAACAGCAAGAGCGAATACAGAAGGAGAAGCTATAACGCTAGTCAATCCAAAAGACATGAGACGCTTTTCAAAAATCGAGTCGCTTATTGGTTATGAACTACCAAAGTTAACCCCACCAACTGAATTGGGTGATGCTCCAAAATGGGAAGTAGC
>SKGS01000169.1 GCA_007117355.1 Lishizhenia sp.
ATGTTATATACCAGTATCAACAAGGGTTTATGGAATTAAATCTTGGTACGTATGTACAATATGGTGCTTTCACAGCTGGTGCATGGCTGCGAAGTAGAGATGCATTTATTTTGTCAATAGGCATTAACACGGGAACATTTAAAGTTGGTTATAGTTACGACTTAACCGTTTCCCGATTAAACAATGGTGTGACTGGTGGTTCGCATGAGGTTTCTCTTGGTTTCGATTTAAATTGTACCAAAAAACCAACGGCATTTAGAACTATTTCATGTCCATCGTTCTAAAATCTTTTTGGTTCCGTTAATCGTTTTTGGGTTTTACGATTAATGTTGTTTTGTTGAAAAAGGTGCTACAGTCGTAGTACCTTTTTTATTTTGCCAATAAAAAGTTATTAACAAGAATCGATTTTTCGTTGATAAGTACAAAACTTTTTTCTTTTCTAAGGCTAACAGAATACCTAATATTGCAGTCGTAAGGTTACAGACAAAAGTAAGAAATGAGTAAAGTTAATGACATAGTAGAAAAATTATTGCGCAAGCATGATTGCATCTCTATTCCTAATTTTGGAGGGTTTGTGTCTATTGTTTCATCCGCTCATTTAGATTCAGAAAAAGGTATCATTATACCCCCTCGAAAACAAATTACCTTCAATAAAAACCTTAATGGCAATGATGGTCTTTTAATATCAGCATATGCCAAAACCAATGGACTGACGTATGTAGAAGCTTCTTTGACCATAAACCAAACAATGGAGCACTGGAAGTCTTCATTAGCTATGGGAGAAAGAATAATTCTTCCTAACCTAGGCTACCTATATTTAAATGTTGACGGATTAATCTCATTTGAACAAGATAAATATTCAAATTTATTACTTTCATCATACGGACTTTTTACGCATCGTTTTGTCACGGACATAGTTGCTCACAGTAGTGAAGACGCAAAAGAAAAGCAAGACGCTACATCTCATCTAGAAGTTGTTTCAGAAAAAAGAGCTGAACCTAAGCAAAGTGTTAAGCCTGAACCTTTAGAAAAAGAAGAAGAAGAAGAAGAAGAAGAAGAAGCTGTTATCATTCCGATTAATAAGACAAAAAAATCTGTTTCAAAACAAATTCTGAAATGGTCGTCAGCCGCAATATTAATCCCGTTTCTTTTCTATTCATTTTGGATTCCTATGACAACGGATGTCTTACAATCTAAGGTTATTTATTCATCTGACTTCAATCCTTTTAAACAATTACCATCTGAAAGCTATAAATCTGAAACCATAGATAACAGCGAACCGATCATTTTTGAATCAGATGCTACACTTGACGAATTACAAAGTCAGCTTCCCAATCATGTAAAAACATTTTCTTATCCCATTACTGATGATGTTTATGTTGCTGTTAGAAGAAAAATTGAAACGGTTTCGAATGATTCAGAAAGCTTAAGTACTGATAAAAAGAGTTTGCATTTTACAAACGGCTATCATTTAATCGCTGGTTGCTTTAGTGAATTGAAAAACGCAAGAGATCTTATTGCAAAAATGGAGAACCAAGGATTATCTTCTTTTATTGTAGATGAACATAAAGGGCTTCATAGGGTTTCTGTTTTCCACAATAAATCCAAAAAAGAAGTGCTTAAAACAAAGAATGAACTAAAATCAAAAGGGATTTCAACATGGGTTTTAAAAAAATAAGTTTCTTAATACTTATCGTTTTCATTCAAGTTTCTTGTAAAAAGAATTACGCTTGTATTTGTGAAACTCCACTTAGCACATGGGAAACATCCATCACGGAAAAAAGGCAACGACCTGCTAAAAAATCTTGTGAAGAAATCGAAGAAGTTTACATCAAAGAAAACGAAAATGTGTCGTGTTTTCTTCAATTAGTGGACTAAAAACTAGAAGCCAAAGTTATCGTAACCTTCTTTCATCAAGCGTTCGTAGTTTCCCTCATTAAACTTATAAATTAACGATGGTTTGTGCGGAACCCCTGTTTGCTTTTTATTTAAACTTTCAACTATTCCTAACTTATTTATTTTTCTTCTGAAATTTCGTTTATCTAAAGGTCTTCCTAGAATAGACTCATATAATTTATGCAAATCAGACAAGACAAAATTTTCAGGCAACAAATTAAACCCAATTGGCTGAGTTCTTAATTTTGAGCGCAATTGTTTTAAAGCTGCTTGCAATATTTCAAAATGATCAAATGCTAAATCTTCAACTTGTTCAACAGGCACCCAAACTGCATTTTGAGCAAATGAAGATGCCTGAGGCTGATATAAATTTTTATTTACTAAAGAATAGTAAGCAATCGTTATTACGCGCTCATCAGGATATTGACGAACAGATTCTAACCATTTTTTATCTTCGGGTTTACTAAGTCTCTCCGGCGAACCAAATGCCCCAATCTGTTCCAAGAAAATATCTGTCAAACCTGTAAGTTCTTTTAAAACACGATTTGCAGCGTCATCAAGATCTTCATCGTCAAAAATCAAATCACCTGGAAGCGCTTTGTTTTCCGTAGGTCCAGCAATTGGTTTACGTTCAATAAGAAGAACCTGCAAGCCGTCCTCGTCAAAACCAAAAATCACACAGTCCGTGGATATTTTTGGATTCAGTTTGTGCATTTTCTTTGAAATCATACCCAAAATTAAAAAAGATTTTCATAATTTAGCAAAGTGTAAGAATGACACAAAGCTAAAATATTGTTATATTAGTATTAAATTTTTATGGTTATAGTGGTAGAAAGTGGCTCAACTAAGAGCGATTGGGTGGTGTTGTCTGGTGAGAAAGAATTTCGTTATGAAACTATCGGACTAAATCCTTATTTCCACGACGCAGAAGCAGTGGAACAGGCAATTCTAGAAAACGTTCAATTATGTGCTCATGCCTCGAAAATAGAAAGAATTTTTTTCTATGGAGCTGGTTGTTCATCCGACTATTTAAACGCAATTATTGAAGAAGGAATCCAACGTGTTTTTTTGGATGCAAAAATTTCTGTTGACCACGATTTAACCGCATGTGCCTACGCTACTTTTACCGGCAAACCAGCGATTTCCTGCATTTTAGGAACAGGTTCTAACTCTTGTTACTACGATGGCAATTCAGTTAGTGAAGTTGTTCCTGCACTGGGATATATTCTTGGAGATGAAGGTAGCGGTTCTTATTTCGGAAAACGAGTTTTGACTGATTTCTTATATAAGCGTTTACCTAAAGAAATAAATGATAAATTAGTAGCATCTGGCTTCACTAAAGACCACATAATTGATCGTGTTTATCGTGAACCTCACGCAAATGTTTTCCTAGCTTCTTTAATGCCTTTAATCACTGAATTTAAACACCTAGATTACGTTAAAAATATAGCAATTGAAGGCTTTCAGGCGTTTGTAAACAACCACGTGCTTTGCTTTCCAAATGCGAAAGATGTTGAAGTACATTTTGTTGGATCTGTCTCTCATTTTTACCAAGATGAACTTCGACTAGTATGTGAAAATACTGGAATTAAAATTGGTAACATTATTCGTCGTCCAATTGATGGCCTTGTTCATTATCATACTTCTCATTTAATAAACGTATAATTATGTCAAATAAATTCTTCCTACTACTTTCTATTTGTTCTTTTATTACATCCTTGGTCTTTGGTCAATCTGAAAAAGTTGAATGGTCAAAAAATACGACCATTTATGAGGTAAATATTCGTCAATTCACTAAAGAAGGGACTTTTGAAGCATTTTCGAAGCATTTACCACGTTTAAAAGAAATGGGAGTGGATATTATTTGGTTGATGCCTATTCATCCCATAGGAGAAAAAAATAAAAAAGGAGAGTTAGGAAGTTATTATGCGGTGCGCAATTACAAAGGAGTTAATCCTGAATTTGGAACAAAAAAAGATTTTAAGAAACTAGTTTCTAAAGCACACGATCTCGGAATGAAAGTTATTTTGGATTGGGTAGCGAATCATAGTTCACCAGATAATGTTTGGTTAGATGAATGTCGCCAACATTGGTACACATTGGATTCAGCTGGATACTTGCAACCAACGCTAGGAACAGATTGGTGGGATGTTGCTGATTTAAACTACAACAATCCAGAAATGCGTGCTGAAATGACTGAATCAATGGCTTATTGGGTTCGAGATTTTGATATCGACGGATTTCGATGTGATGTTGCTGATTATGTTCCAACTGATTTTTGGGAACATACCAGAAAAGTTTTGGATTCAATCAAACCAGTTTTCATGTTAGCAGAAGCTGAAAACCCTGAATTACATAACGCTGCTTTTGACATGTCTTATGCTTGGGAATTTCATCACATTATGAATGGCTTAGCGAGTGGTGAAAAACAAATTCGAGATGTGCATGAATATTTTAGAAACAACAGGTTTCAGTCCGAAGATTACCGAATGCAGTTTACTTCAAACCACGATGAAAACTCATGGAACGGAACTGAACATGAAAGATTTGGAGAACTACGTTTGTTTTATGCTGCTTTAGCCGGAACAATTGAAGGAATGCCTTTAATATACTCTGGACAAGAAGCAGACTTTAATCGTCGATTAAAATTCTTCGACAAAGATGAAATTGATTGGGGCGACTATGCGTTCAAGGAATTTTATACAAAGCTTTTACATTTAAACAGAGACAATCAAGCACTTTGGAATGGTAAATATGGAGGTCAAGTGCAATTTGAATCTTCTTCAGACGATGAAAATGTGCTTGTTTATGTAAGGGAAAAAAATGGATCAAAGGTGGTTTGCTTTTTCAATTTCACATCCGAACCTCAAGAATATATTATAACTAAACATTTTACGGAAGGTAATTACAATTCTTTATTTGATGATGAAACAGGAATTGAATTATCAAGAACTCAGATTGTCAAATTAAAACCAAACGAATTTAAAGTTTATTTTAAGTAATAAATTATGCAGAAGGCAAAACTTTCTTTTTGGCAAATATGGAACATGAGCTTTGGCTTCTTGGGTATCCAGTTCGGTTTTGCCTTACAAAATGCTAATACCTCTAGAATTTTTGAAACACTTGGTGCTGAAATAGATGAAATTCCAATCCTTTGGATTGCTGCCCCAGTTACAGGACTTGTTGTTCAACCGATTATTGGATATTTTAGTGATAGAACATGGACAAGGCTTGGGAGAAGAAGACCGTATTTTTTAATTGGAGCTATCTTCTCATCTATCGCACTTTGTGTTATGCCAAACTCACCGTACTTATGGGTTGCAGCAGGAACATTGTGGATCATGGATGCGTCCATAAATATATCCATGGAGCCTTTTCGAGCTTTCGTTGGAGATAACTTACCCGAAAGTCAACGCACCAAAGGTTTTGCGATGCAAAGCTTTTTTATCGGTACCGGAGCGGTAGTTGGCTCTATGATGCCTTATCTATTCACGAACTATTTCGGAATTAGTAATGTTGCTCCAGAAGGTGTTGTTCCAGATTCAGTAAAATGGTCGTTTTATGTTGGTGCTGTAGTTTTCTTTCTCTCTGTTTTATGGACTGTTATCTCAACAAAAGAATATTCTCCAGAAGAATTAGAGAAATTTGACGACAATAAAACAAATTTCCATCCAACTATCACACCAAAAGAAAATAGTAATCGCATAAAAAAATTACTTAATGTAGGTGCAGTTCTGACTTCGATAGGTTTATTAACAAGTATTTTATTGTATTTCTTAAACTTAGATAAAGAACTTTACGTTCTCTCTGTTGGATTACTAGTTACAGGTGTTCTATTTGTATTGGCTTCGTTTGTTAGGAAAGCAAAAGGTAGAACAGGTTTTGTAATTATGATGACAGATTTACTTTACATGCCAAAAACAATGAAGCAACTAGCTTGGGTTCAGTTTTTCTCTTGGTTTGCATTATTCTCCATGTGGATTTATTCAACACAAGCAGTAACATCTCATGTTTATGGTGTAAGTGACACATCCTCTAAGTTATACAATGATGCGGCTGACTGGGTAACAGTATTATTTGCAACCTATAACGGAATTGCTGCACTTGTAGCTTTCTTGATTCCTATTGTTGCAAAAAAAATCACAAGAAAGTTTACTCATTTTTTGTCGCTTTCACTCGGTGGACTTGGATTAATTTCCATGTTTTTTGTAAAAGACCCTAATTTTCTTTTAATTTCCATGTTCGGTGTTGGTATTGCCTGGTCCAGTATTTTATCTGTACCATATGCAATGCTTGCAGGTGCTTTACCTTCTAATAAAATGGGTTATTACATGGGGGTATTTAATTTTTTCATTGTTATACCTCAGATGGTTGCCGCAACGATTTTAGGGTTTTTAGTCTCCAAGATTTTTAACGGACAACCAATTTATGCCATCGTTGTAGGTGGTGTAGCAATGATAATAGCTGGTGTATTAACATTAAGAGTTAGTGATACAGCAACAATAGAAATAAAAGAAGAAACAGTATAGTATGAGTTTTCCAAAGGGGTTGATATTTGATTTAGATGGTGTGATTGTTACAACAGAGCACAATCACTACGTGGCTTGGAAACGAACTGCTGACCAATTAGGTGTTCCATTTTCAGAAAAAGAAAATGAACAACTTAAAGGTCTTAGTAGAATTGATTCGCTTAAAAAAATACTTGAACTTGGTAATCTTCCAGAAATGGATGAGACAACGTTTAATAAGTTATTAACTGAAAAAAACAACTTTTATAAGGACTCAATTCAAAATCTTTCGAGAAAGGACTGTTTACCCGGTGTGATTGAGTTGTTGGATAGTGCAAAAGAAAAAAATATCCCAATGGCAATAGGTTCTTCTAGCAAGAACGCACCGTTTATTATTGACAAGTTAGAACTAAAACATTTCTTTGAAATAATTGTTGACGGCACAATGGTTGAACAGCCCAAACCTCATCCAGAAGTTTTTTTAAATGCTGCAAAATTCATGAACCTTAAACCGGAAGATTGCATTGTATTTGAAGACGCAGAAAGTGGAGTTAAAGCCGCAAAATCTGGTGGTTTTTTGGCTATTGCTGTAGGAAATGAAAACATTGCATCTCTTGCTGATAAATACATTTCGAGTTTAACAGAATTTAATTTATAGTTGATGAATAATTTATTTGAAATAAACGATTGGAAAATTATTGAAACTTCATTCTCGCCTGAGAAACAAAAGCAAGCTGAAAGTATTTTTAGTATCGGTAATGGTAGTTTTGGTCAACGTGCAAATTTTGAAGAAAGTTACTCTGGTGAGTCGCTGCAAGGAAGCTATGTAGGTGGAGTTTATTATCCTGACAAAACGAGAGTAGGCTGGTGGAAAAACGGCTACCCTGAATATTTTGCTAAAGTTTTAAACTCTTGCAATTGGATAGGTATTGATATAGAAGTTGATGGTGAGAAAGTAGATCTTCATCACGCTAAAATAACTTCTTTCTATAGAGAGTTGGATATGCGCAATGGAACATTACTCAGAAAAGTACGACTTACATTAAGAAACGGAAAAGAGTTGGAGATTGAATCCCTTCGTTTTTGTTCAATGAAAAGAAATGAAATTGCAGCTATTTCTTATTCTGTTCGACCATTGAATTTTAGCGGAAATGTTAGGTTCTCTCCTTTTTTGGATGCTAATATTTACAACGATGATTCTAATTATGATGAATTCTTTTGGGAAGAGGAAAGCCAAAAAGCTGGAAATAAAAAAGCTTATGTTTGTGCAATAACTAAAAAAACAGGTTTTCATGTTGCTTCTTCTATGCGCATATCGTTTTGGGAGGAGAACCAATTAGTTGATATTCGTCCAAATTATATGACTAAACCGCTGTATGCAGAAAACAGCTTTGAACATTTTTTAGAGAAAGGTAAAAAATATACCCTAAAAAAATACGTTTCCATTTGCTCTACCTTGAACCATTCTGACTTTTCATTGATTACACATGGTATTAATCAGGTTAAAGAAGCATATTTAACAGGTTTTGAAGAGTTATTAAACGAACATAAAAGTGCTTGGCATGAAATATGGGAAAATGCCGACATTCAAATATCTGGAGATACTGCTGCGCAACAAGGGATTAGATTTAATATTTTTCAATTATACCAAACCTATACCGGATCCAATGAAAAGTTAAACATTGGTCCTAAAGGGTTTACTGGTGAAAAATATGGTGGTGCTACTTACTGGGATACCGAAGCTTATTGTATTCCATTTTATTTAAAAACCGCTGATTCAAAAGTTGCTAGGCAATTGCTCATATATCGCTTTAATCAGCTAGACAAAGCAATTGAGAATGCATCGAAGTTAGGGTTTAAAAATGGAGCTGCACTGTACCCAATGGTTACCATGAATGGGGAGGAATGCCATAATGAATGGGAAATAACTTTCGAGGAAATTCACCGTAACGGAGCTATAATTTATGCTATCTACAACTACGTTCGACATACAGGTGATACAGAATATATTAGAGAATATGGTCGTCCTGTAATTAATGCTGTAGCACGTTTTTGGGCACAACGATTCAATTGGTCCGCTGCTAAAAAAGCTTTTGTAATGCTAGGAGTAACTGGGCCGAATGAGTACGAGAATAATGTAAATAACAATTGGTACACCAACTATATCGCTCGCTGGTGCATTGAATATGCGCTTGAAATAGAATCAAGTTGGTCAGAGAAAGAAGGTGCGCTTTTAAGTAAGGAAGAGGTTGAAACTTGGTCACATCTTGTAAAAAATGTTTACCTACCGCAATTAGAAGGAACTAACATCTTTTTGCAACAAGATGGTTTTATGGATAAAGAATTACTTAATGCATCTGATATTCCTTCAGAAGAAAGACCTATAAATCAGCATTGGTCATGGGATAGAATATTAAGATCGGTATTTATAAAACAAGCAGATGTACTTCAAGGTTTGTATTTTTTTGAAGACCAATTCGACTTAGAGGATATAAAAGATAATTTTGATTTCTACGAACCGAAAACTGTTCATGAGTCCTCCTTATCACCTTGTGTTCATGCAATAATTGCTGCCAAAATCGGAGATTTGAATAAAGCTTATGAAATGTATTTGAGAACTTCTAGATTAGATTTGGATGATTACAACCATGAAGCAGATGAAGGTCTCCACATCACTAGTATGGCTGGAACTTGGGTAAGTGTTGTGGAAGGTTTTGCTGGGGTGCGTATTAATGAGAACAATATAACTTTAGAGCCCAAGATTCCAAGTTCTTGGGAAAGCTATTCTTTTAAAATACGATTTAAAAATCAGACTGTAGCTATAACCATAAATCAAAATGGATATCATGTTTCCAATTTGGGAGACCAGCCGATAAATTTGATTTGCAATGGAAACCAACATGTTTTAGAAGCTTCACAAACTTCTGAATCATTACAATTAATATAAGCGTTATGAAAAAATTATTGTTTTATTTTTTATTGTTCGTCCATTTGCCGCTTGCTGCGCAGGTTGGAATGATGGGTACGTTCAATAATTGGGCTAGTGATGAGTTCTTGGAAACCGAAGATGGTGTAAACTGGACTTTGAATTTTACTTTTAATCAGTCAGCCGATGTTAAATTCAGATTGGACGGAAGCTGGGATCAAAACTGGGGTAACTCTGATTTCCCAAGTGGTATTGGATTCCAAGAAGGCCCGAATATTCCTGTTCCAGCTGGTGTTTACGACATTTCTTTGAATAGTGAGACAGGTGCTTATAACTTTGATTTACTTGAAGAAATTGATGAGCCATACATCAATCCTAAAAATCGTCAAGTTTTGCTTCAAGGATTTTGGTGGGACTACTTTAACAGTAACTATCCAAATGGTTGGTCAAACTACTTAGCAGAATTGGCACCAAGACTCCGAGAATTGGGCATCGATGCAGTTTGGATTCCACCATCAATTAAAAATACAGGAACCAATAGTGTTGGATATGCACCGTTTGATCATTATGATTTGGGAGATAAATGGCAGAAGGGCGGCACAAAAACAAGACTTGGGGATAAAGATGAATTACTCAGAATGACGGCTGTTTTAAAAGCCAACGGCATGGACGTAATTCAAGATATTGTGTTAAATCACATTATGGGTGCTGGAAGTAATAATGGATCTGGAGGTGTTGATCCTGAAGCCATGGATGATGGTTCAACTGGAAGGTTTAAAAATTTCAGATACACTTCTTTCGAGTCCCCAGCGGTAAATCAATCAGCAGCAGATTACCTAGCTCGATCAGGAAGATTCCCTAAAAATTGGCAAAACTTTTATCCAAACCCTGGTAATCCATGTTGTACAAACGACATCAACTCTCCATTTTGGGGGCCAGATATTTCTTATGAATTAAACGCTTTTGGTCAAAGTAGCAATGCCATTTACAACCCTCCTCAGTCTGAAGGTCACATGAGAAATGGTATGAGGGATTGGATAATCTGGTATAAAAAACAAGCTGGCTGGGATGGAGTTAGAATTGATGCTGTAAAACATTTTCCAAATGAAGTAACCGA